>RXJK01000397.1:9465-14431 GCA_003963125.1 Hyphomicrobiales bacterium | reverse complement strand
TCCCGCCAGGAACACGCCTTCATCACCTATGACGAGGAGCAGCGCCGGTTCTTCATCACGCACGGTGGCAAGGCCAACCTGGTGCGCCTCGACGACAAGCCGGTGCTCGTTCCGACCGAGGTGAAGGCCAACGATCGCATCCGGATTGGTAAAACCACGCTGCGTTTCGTGCCCTGCTGCGGCCCCGATTTCTCGTGGACCGACGAAGCCTGATCCACCCCGAAATTGCTTCGGATAAACAACGCTCGCCGCGCAAACGGCGAGGACGGATATTCCGTGTTTTCAATACCTTATGCCGCGAAACTTTTGTGAAACTTACGTCCGATTCGGGATCGGGAAAAGCCAAACTGTCTAGCATTTAAATGAAATGCCGCTCGGGTTGATAGGTCTTCGTTGCCGTTAAGCAACTTTCAATACTTCTAGTCTAATTAATTTCCCAAGGCAGATGGAGCGTGTGGACGGGGCTCCAAGGCATGATGCCTCTGCTGCCAGAACGGGCTTTGCCCCGGTAGTCGTGAGCCCGTACTCCTGCTGGAGGTGTAGATGAGCAGTATCAATACGAACATTGCAGCCAACTCGGCGCTGCAGGCATTGACCCAGACGCAGAAGGGCATGGTCGAGACGCAGAGCCGCATTGCGACGGGCTATCGCGTTGCCACCGCCCAGGACAACGCTGCGTACTGGTCGATCGCGACCACGATGCGTTCCGACAACGGCGCGCTGTCCACCGTCAAGGATGCTCTCGGCCTCGGCTCCGCCACCGCCGACGTCGCCTACACGGGCATCAACAACTCCATCAAGCTGCTCGACCAGATCAAGCAGAAGCTGGTCGCCGCGCGCGAGCCGGGCGTTGATCGCACGAAGATCCAGAGCGACATCTCCGCGCTCCAGAACCAGCTGCAGAGCACGGCCGACACGGCAAGCTTCTCCGGCCAGAACTGGCTGAAGATCGACTCGACCGCCGGCACCGACATCACGAAGGCGATCGTTTCGTCCTTCTCGCGTGACAGCTCGAACGCCGTCACCGTCGGCACCATTTCGGTCAGCCTCTACACGGCCTCCTCGGGCGACACCACGGCGCTCTACGATGCCAACACCACGGCTTCGGCGAAGGCCGGACTGCTCGACAAGCAGCAGACGGCGACGAGCGGCGCGACCTACACCATCGCCAGCCTCGACATCCACTCGCTGACCGACAGCACCGCTGACCTCGCCGACCTCGACAGCTACATCTCGACGGTGGACTCCACCATCTCCAAGATGACGGCTGCCGCAACCACCTTCGGTTCGGTCAAGTCGCGCATCGACCTGCAGAAGACCTTCGTGTCCGACCTGATGACCACGGTCGACACGGGTGTCGGCCAACTCGTCGACGCGGACATGAACGAAGAGTCGACCAAGCTGCAGGCCCTGCAGACGAAGCAGTCGCTCGGCATCCAGTCGCTCTCGATTGCCAACCAGTCGAGCCAGTCGATCCTGCGTCTCTTCCAGTAAGCTGGATCCCCCCGTCCGGGGCACTCTTCCAGTCCAGTTAGGCCGCGGCTCACGCCCGCGGCCTTTCTGTTTTTGGCTTTTGCTATGTTTCGTTGCAGCGCGAATCCGGTGCCGTGCCTATAATATCCACTGATTCGCGTGGGCCTCGTTCCGCTCGCCACAATTGCGAATCAGTGTGCCGATTCGAGACGATTTCGATCGGATACCAGCCTTCCGTGCGTCCATTGGCGACGTCATTGTCGTGTTTTTCGTGTCTTGACCCGCCAAAACGAGCCTGAAGCGTCTCAATCCAGGGCCGTATGTCCCGTTTGGACACGCACGTTAAACTTTCAGTAAGAGAGCACCTTTAAGTTTTTACCAAGCAACGAACTCGCCGGAGGCTGGGAGCCACGTCATGAGCAGTATCAACACCAACATTGCAGCTAATTCGGCGCTGCAAGCCCTGACCATGACTCAGAAGGAAATGGTGTCGACCCAGAACCGCATCTCGACGGGCTTCCGGGTTGCGACGGCGCAGGACAACGCCGCGTACTGGTCGATCGCCACGACGATGCGCTCGGACAACGGCGCACTTTCCGCGGTGAAGGACGCCCTCGGCCTCGGATCGGCCACCGCCGACGTCGCCTACACGGGCATCAACAACTCGATCAAGCTCCTCGACCAGATCAAGCAGAAGCTGGTCGCTGCCCGCGAGCCCGGCGTCGACCGCACCAAGATCCAGAGCGATATCACGGCCCTGCAGAACCAGCTTCAGAGCACGGCCGACACGGCGAGCTTCTCCGGCCAGAACTGGCTGAAGATCGACACCACCGCTGGCACCGACATCACGAAGGCGATCGTCTCGTCCTTCTCGCGCGACAGCACCAACACGGTCACCGTCGGCACCATCAGCTTCAACCTATACACGGCCTCGAGCGGCGACACGACGGCCCTCTACGATGACAACACGACGGCCTCCGCCAAGGCCGGCCTGCTCGACAAGCAGCAGACGGCGACGAGCGGCACGACCTACACCATCGCCAGCCTCGACATCCACGCGCTGACGGACAGCACGGCTGACCTCGCCGACCTCGACAGCTACATCTCCGCCGTCGACACCACGATCTCCAAGATGACGGCCTCGGCAACCGCGCTGGGTTCGGTCAAGTCGCGCATCGACCTGCAGAAGTCCTTCGTGTCCGACCTGATGTCCACGGTCGAGACCGGCGTCAGCCAGCTCGTCGACGCCGACATGAACGAGGAATCGACCAAGCTGCAGGCCCTGCAGACCAAGCAGTCGCTGGGCGTCCAGTCGCTCTCGATCGCCAACCAGTCGAGCCAGTCGATCCTCAAGCTCTTCCAGTAAGCTTCGCGCGAAGCTTTCTGACGCGAAGGCCGCGCGTTTCGCGCGGCCCTTTCGCGCGTGGCGTGATCGCTGGCGCACCGGGATGCGGGCAGGTCAGCAACGCGTGCCAATTCACTCTTTGTCACCCCGGCACTTGTTGCCGGGGTCCGCTCTGCCTCTTGCGGTGGCGCTCGCGGATGGTTGGATCCCGGTGACGAGCACCGGGATGACAGGCTAGTCGGTGCTGTGCGCGGCCGCTGTATTCCCGGCCAGACAGAGGCGGAGGGCGGGCCGAGGGCCAAGACCGCAGCCCTTTCGAGACCCTACCCGCGCGTCAGCAGGCCGGTGAAGGCATCGCAAATCGCGTCGATGGCGGGCTTGCGGTAGGGATAGAGTTCCGGCGCTTCCATCTGGTGCACGATCATCGCCGTACCGGCCTCGAACACGACGAGCCGGCCGTCCTGCATTTCCGCGCAGTCGATCGAGAAGTAATCGAGGTCGAGCGCCTGGGCGATGCCCGCGAGCGCGGGGCCGTGCCGCAAGCCGAAACCCTTGTCGAACGTGGCGATCGCTTCCGCTTCCTCGGCGCGCTTGGCGGCGCTTTCCGCCATGCCGGCGTTGAGGTAGTGCACCATCCAGTGGCTCGAGATCGCGACGTGGCACGGCAAGAAGCGCCCGCCCGCCGCCGTGATGCGATACTTACGGAACAGCCCGTCGGCACTGCTGTAGTCGATGAAGGGCGAGACGAAGTACTGCGGCGCGATCTCGGCCGCGAGGTAGGCGCCGACCGCGGCGGCATCGTCGATCTTGCCGAGGCCTTGGCCCGCGTGTGAACCGCACGGCCGCACGAGCATCGGATAGGCCGAGGCAGGCAGCGCGCACGCCGCCAGTACCTCGCGGCTGGCCCGCCGCACGGCAGGCACGAGCACACCTTCGACACGCCCGATGGCCTCCGGCAGCATCTCGCGTCCGGCAAGCATGATGCGGGACGGCATGTTCAGCACCGGTTTCGGCCACACCGCGAGGCGCGCGCCGAGTTCGAGAAGCACGCCCTGTGCCGCGTCGCCTTCCGCGATGCCGACCAGCACCACGTCATGCTCGGGCAAGAAGTCAGGGAAAGGCTCGCCCGGCACCAGGTAGACGATGTCGAGCTGCACCGGCCGGTCCATGATCAGGAAATCGACCGGCATGTTCGTCATGAAGTTCCCCGGCACGGCGAACATCAGGAGCCGCACTGGATCCGTCGCGCCCTGCGGCGCGGGCAGGCGGAACATGCGGCTGAGGGTCAGCGCCTTCTGCAGCACCTCGAGCCCCTTCCCCTCGTGGCCGACCAGCTGGATGAGCGTGGCGAGGTCGTGCAGCGCGCCGGCGTCGAACGGGTTCTTGGCAAGCCGCGCCAGCAGCGCCGCCTCGAGGGGCGCGTAGGGCTCGCCGCGGAACAGATGCGTCGCGAGGCGCGCCATCCCGAACGGCAGCAGGTCGGGCTCGGCAAGCGCCGGAAGTACGTGCTGCGGGAAGGCTTTGAGTGCGACGTTCATGAGATCCGATCCCGCGTTGTGGTGCTGGACGAGGACGCTAGCCGCAGGAGCTTGCCGAGGTCTGACCAGCGTTCGCCGTACGCCGGCTCACGAACCGATCCTGACGGCACCTGACACGGGCCGGAGTTGGAGGGGATGCGTGGCCTGAACGTCACATCCCGGGGCGAACTGTTCTGATAGTTACCAGGCACTCGGGTCGCAGTGTCTTGCGTGGGGATTACGCATGGAAAATGCTCGTCTTTCTGCTGCGAATCCTGCTCACTCGGCGTGTTGATTTGCTGTGCAGTGCTTGTGGGTTAGTTGGGTGGCTGCGACCGCTATCGCAGAGCCGCGGCGCGAAGCCAGCGGCGGCAGCGGCGCCACCGCCGCGTCGAGTTCCGAAACGTCGATTGCACGCTGGGGTTCGCTGACTGTGAGGCGCCTTCTCACGAGCTGTTGCATCGCTGCTCTGGCGCTGACGGCCGGCTGCGCGGTCGGTCCCGACTTCGTCGAGCCGAAGGCGCCGGAAGTTGCGGGCTACCTGTCCGACGGCTCCGGCCGCAAGGCCGGTCAGCAGGCGAAGTACGGCGCCGACATCTCGGGCCGCTGGTGGAGCCTGTTCGGCTCGCCC
>RXJK01000397.1:7372-9415 GCA_003963125.1 Hyphomicrobiales bacterium | reverse complement strand
TGATCGAGGACGGCATCGCCAACAATCCGGACCTGAAGGCCGCCGAGGCGGGCGTGCGCATGGCGCAGGCCAACGCGCTGGCGGTCCGCGGCGGACTGTTCCCCACGGTCGCGGCCAGCTTCGATGCCTCGCGGCAGCAGACGCCCGCTGCGTCCCTGCAGACCAACGCGGCCTCCGGCGCCGATCTTTACAGCCTGCACACGGCGCAGCTCACGGTGTCCTACGTGCTCGACGTGTGGGGCGGCACGCGGCGCGCGCTCGAAAGCGCGCAGGCCTCGGCCGAACAGCAGGTCTTTCTGCGCGAGGCCGTCTATCTCACGCTGACGGCGAACATCGCGCTCGCCGCCATCCAGGAAGCTTCCCTGCGCGGGCAGATCGAGGCGACGCGCCGGGTCATCGCCATCCAGCTCCAGCAGCTCGACCTGCTGCGCAAGCAGAGCGAAGCGGGCCAGGTGGCCGAAGGCGACGTGCTGGCGCAGGAGACCGCGGTGGCCCAGGCGCGCCTGCTGCTGCCGCCGCTCGAGAAGCAGCTGGCCCAGCAGCGGCACCTGCTCGCGACGCTCACCGGCCGCTTCCCGGCGGACAACATCGCGGCCTCCTTCCGCCTCTCGACGTTCAAACTACCGCGCAAGGTGCCCTTGAGCCTGCCGGCCGACTTCGTGCGCCAGCGGCCGGACATCCGCGCGGCCGAGGCCAACGTGCATTCGCTCAATGCGCAGATCGGCGTCGCCATCGCCAATCGCCTGCCGCAGATCACCTTGAGCGGTAACGCCGGCAGCACCGCCGATGCCATGGAGCGCCTGTTCACCACCGGAACGAACTTCTGGACCATCGCCGGCAACGTCACGCAGCCGATCTTCAATGGCGGTACCTTGCGCGCCCGCCAGATCCAGGCCGAAGCAGCCTGGGTGCAGGCGGCCGAGCAGTATCGCAGCACGGTCCTGCAGGCCTTCCAGAACGTGGCGGATGCGTTGCGGGCTTTGCAGGCCGACGACAAGCTCGTGCAGGCGGCGCGCGCGGCGGAACAGTCGGCCTCGCGCAGTCTCGACCTCGTGCGCAGCCAAGTCGCGCAGGGCCAAGCGAGCCTTCCGGTCCTTCTCAATGCGCAGAACGCCTACCTGCAGACCTCGCTTGCGCGCGTGCAGGCCGAGGCACAGCGGCTCGCCGATACGGTCGCGCTGTTCCAGGCACTGGGCGGGGGCTGGTGGAACCGCGAGGAGGTGCTCCTCGTGGTCGAACCCAAGGTGACGAAGACGCCCTTCTGATCGGCCCGAGCCGCGCTCGGGCTCACTGGAACGGGTTTTTCCACCCGCCGGGCTGCCGCCGCTCCGGAAATGCCTCCGCGAGATAGTCGAGGATCTGCCCGCGCAGTTCGGCGGGCGGGTCGATCATCTTGTGGCGCGTCACCATGAAATCGAGCGTGTCGTTCCACCGCTCCCGCGACTGCCCCTGCGCCGCCACCACCTTGAAGCCGTGGCAGCCGGTGCAATAGGTGAACGTGTCGAGCCGGTTGGGACCGTCCGGATAGTCCTCGGGCTTTTCCTCGGGTGCCTTCGCCTGCTGCTGCGCCAGCGCGAAGGAGGACACGCCGCCCGCCGCCACGGCGAGCAGAAGGCTCGCCGCCACCAGTCGTGAAAAGCCGCCCATCTCAGCCCACCAGCACGGCGATGCGATGCATGGGGTTGGCGCCGTAGCCCTGCGGGTTCCATCCGCCGGCAAGGTGCGGCTGCATGCGTCCCGCGCTGTCGGTCGCCCGCACCCAGACCTCGTAGTAGCCGTCCGACGGCAACGGCACGCTGGCCGTCCAGCGGCGCCAATCGAAGCGGTTCTTCGGCGCGGCGAGATTGGCCTGCCGCCACGTCGCACCGAAATCGAGCGAGACGTCGACGCGGCGCACCTCGAGGTCGCCGGCCCAGGCGGCGCCTCTGAGCTTCAGCTCCTTGGTGCCGGCCGGGAAGCGCGTGCCGTTGGCCGGATTGGTCGTGATCGAGCGCACCGGCATCGATTCCAGGATCTTGAAGTTGCTGTCGTCGGCCTTGCCGC
>RXJK01000397.1:0-7322 GCA_003963125.1 Hyphomicrobiales bacterium | reverse complement strand
CCATGCCCTGTCCGTCGTGCACCTTGTCGCGCAGCGTGATCTTGGTCAGCCACTTGTGCGAGGCAGAGCCGGGCCAGCCCGGAATGACGAGCCGCAGCGGCCCGCCGTGGATGTTCGACAGCGGCGCGCCGTTCATGTCCCACACGAGCATGCTGTGTCGCTCGGCGGCCTTGGCGATCGGCACGCCGCGCGACAGCGGCTCCTTGCCGGGATCGCCGGAGAGGTGCTGGTCCGCGCCGTAATTGGCGGTGTAGACGGCCGAGGACTTCACGCCCGCCGCCTTGAGCACCTCGACGAGCGGGATGCCGCGCCAGTCCGCGCAGCCGGCGCCGCCGTTCGTCCACTGATTGCCGCGCGCCTGCGGGGTGAAGAAGGAGCGCCCGTTGCCGCCGCATTCGAGTACCATGCGCTGCGTCGTAACGGCGGACTTGAAGCGCTGCTTCAGTTCGCCCAGCGTGATCTCGAGCGGCTTGTTGACCTCGCCGTCGATGCTGAGCTTCCACGCATCGGCATCGACCGTCTCCGCGGGCGGATTGCCATTATTGCGGATGAAGAATCGCGCCGTTGGCGTCGTCTCGTCGTCGAGGAGATGCTCCGGCGTCTCCGCGACGAGTGGCTTGTCGCCCAGCACCACGAGGCCCTTGTCTTTGCCCGGGAAGTCGAGCGTCGCGGGCCCTTTGCTCTTGGCGTCCTGCGCGAACGCGGCGGGTACGAGGCCCGCCGGCATGCTGCCCGCGAACACGACCGGCCCGCCGACCGCGGCGGAAAGCGCCGTATAGCCGGCGCCTTTCAGAAAGCCGCGGCGCGTGGCGCCCGTACGCCGGCCGAAGACGTGCGCGTCGGCCCGTTCGGGATCGGCTCCATAGAGTTCTTCGAGGCTGCGCTCGCGTCTGGTCATTCTTCTCCCCCCGTTGTTCTGTATCTGGATCTTCGTCCAGATTGCGAAACAGGACTATGAAGGGGTTGCGCGCATTCCTCAATCCGCTGGCGCAGGAAATCCCATGCGCAGGGGCGCCGTCACGGCAGTTCGCTCTCCGCGAATTTGTACTGTCGTGAGCAGAACTCGCAGGTGACGGTCACGCCGCCGTCCTCCTCCCTCAGGCCCGACAGCTCCTGCGCGCCGAAGCGCTCCAGATAGAGGTGGATGCGCTCGCGCGAGCAGCGGCAGGCCGCCGTAAGCGGCGTCGGATCGAAAACGCGCACGCCCTCTTCGTGGAACAGCCGGTAGAGCAGCCGTTCGGGAGACAGCGCCGGGTCGATCAGCTCGTGGTCTTCCACCGTGGCCGCGAGATGCCGCGCGCGCGCCCAGTCCTCGTCGTCCTCGCCAGCGAGCAGCGCATCGTGCTCCTCGCCTTCCTTGGTCGAGCGCTCGCCGCCCTGGCGCGGCAGCTTCTGCAGCAGCAGTCCACCCGCGCGCCAGTGGGCACCGAGGCCGCGCTCGTAGTGTTGCGCCACCGCGAGCCGGATGAAGGTCGGCAACTGCTCGGATTGCCGGAAGTAGTTTTCGGCCACCGCGATCAGCGGCTCGTGATCGACGGCGACGATGCCCTGGTAGGTGTTCGTATCGCCCGTCGGATCGATGGTCATGGCCACGTGACCCTTGCCGATCAGCGTGCCCTGGTCGCCGCGGCCGTGTGCCGATGACAGATCGGGATGCTCCTTTTTGAAGGAGACGTAGCCGCGCAATTGCCCCGGCGAGACGAAATCGGAGACGAGGAAGTTCAACGCGCCGTCCGTCTTCGTCTGCAGGATGAACTTGCCCTCGCTCTTCAGCGCGCTGCCGAGCATGGCGGTGAGCGCCAGCGCCTCGCCGAGGAGGTGGCTCACGGGATCGGGATAGTCATGCCGCTTGAGGATGTCGTCGACGACGGGGCCCAGCCGCACGACCCGTCCGATCAGATCGGAATTCACCGTGCGGAAGGGCAGAACCAGATCGTCGCCCATCAGCGGATTGGGCGCGCGCTCCGAAGGACCTGCGCCCGCGCCGTGACCGTGAGACTTCGCCATGTGCATATGCTCCTGCGACGCAGGAACAATCCTGCATCAATCGACGCCGAGGCACCACGCCAGAATGGCCTTCTGCGCATGCAGCCTGTTTTCCGCTTCGTCCCACACGACCGACTGGGGGCCGTCGATCACCGCCGCCGAAACTTCATGCCCGCGGTAGGCCGGCAGGCAGTGCATGAAGATCGCGTCGTCCGCCGCGTGCTTCATGAGCGCCTGATCGACCGCATAGGGCCCGAGCAGCTGCTTGCGCCGCGGGGCGTCCTCCTGGCCCATCGACACCCAGGTGTCGGTAACGACGCAGTCGGCCCCGCGCACCGCCTCGACCGGATCGTCGGTGAGCTCGATGTCGGCGCCCTCGCGCTTGGCCCACTCGAGCACGGAGTTCTCCGGATTGAGCTGTGGCGGGCACGCGAGCGTGAGATTGAATTCCAGTCGCGCCGCCGCATGGATCCACGAGGCAGCGACGTTGTTGCCATCGCCGGCCCACGCGATTTTGCGCCCCTTGATCGAGCCCTTGGCCTCCTCGAAGGTCATGATGTCGGCAACGATCTGGCAGGGGTGCGTCTTGTCCGTGAGCCCGTTGATCACGGGCACGGTTGCGTGCGCGGCGAGCTCCAGCAGCGTTTCGTGCTTGTTGGCGCGGATCATGATCGCGTCGACGTAGCGCGAAAGCACCTTCGCGGTATCGGAAATGGGTTCGCCCCGTCCGATTTGCAAGTCGTTGTGGTTGAGGGCGAGAGTCTGCCCGCCGAGCTGCCGCATGGCGAGATCGAAGGACACGCGCGTCCGCGTCGACGGCTTCTCGAAGATCATCATCAGGCTCTGGTCGGCAATGCCGTCGGGCCGCAGCTTGGGCGGCACGCGGCGGCCGGCCTTCTTCATGGCGTGGCCCATGGCGACGATGCGCTTCATCGTCGGCCCGTCGATGCGGTCGATGTCGAGGAAATGCCGGGGCAGGGGTTTGGATACTTTGGGAGCCATGGGTGCTCACGCCTTCCGAAAGGCGCTGATGATCAGGACGGCTTGGACACGCGGCGCAGCGCCCGCGTCAGGCGCTGCGTCGCCTCCGAGATCTCGCTCTCGGCGACATTGAGGGGCGCCAGCAGTCGCATGGTGTTGTCGCCCGCGCTGACGGTGAGGAATTTCTCCGCCGTGCACGCGGCAACAAGATCGCCGACCGGCTTCGTCACCTTGATGCCGGCGAGTAGGCCGAGGCCGCGCACCTCCTGCACTTCGCCTGGGAACTCGTCCTTCACCCGCGCCAGCTCCTGCTTGAGCCGCAGGCCCATGGCTTCGACATGCGCGAGGAAGCCCGGCTCCAGCACCGCATCGAGGACCGCATTGCCGACGGCGACCGCGAGCGGATTGCCGCCGTAGGTCGAGCCGTGCGTGCCGGGCGTCATGCCCTTGGCCGCTTCCGCCGTTGCCATGAAGGCGCCGAGCGGGAAGCCGCCGCCGATGCCCTTGGCGGAGGCCATGACGTCCGGCTTGATGCCGGCCCACTCGTGGGCAAAGAGCTTGCCCGTGCGGCCCATGCCCGACTGCACTTCGTCGAGGACGAGCAGCAGCCCGTGCTTGTCGCACAGCTCCCGCAACGCCTTCAGGAAGGCAATGGAGGCGACGTTGACGCCGCCCTCGCCCTGAATGGGCTCGAGCATGATGCCGGCGGTCTCCGGCCCGATGGCCTTCTCGACCGCCTCGAGGTCACCGAACGGTACGATGTCGAAGCCGTCGGCCGGCGGCCCGAAGCCTTCGAGGTGCTTGGGGTTGCCGGCGGCAGCGATCGTGGCGATCGTCCGGCCGTGGAAGGCGCCCTTGAAGGTGATGAGCCGCCACCGTTCCGGGTGGCCGTTGGCGAAGTGATAGCGGCGCGCCACCTTGATGGCGCCCTCGCAGGCCTCCGCGCCCGAATTGCAGAAGAACACCCGGTCGGCGAACGTCAGGCTGCACAGCCGCTCGGCCAGCCGCTCCTGTCCCGCCACGCGGTAGAGGTTCGAGCAGTGCCACAGCTTGTGCGCCTGCTCGGTGAGGGCCGCGATCAGCTTGGGATGCGCGTGGCCGAGCGCATTGACGGCGACGCCGCTCGCGAAATCGAGATAGCGGTCGCCGTTCGTCGCCACCATCCAGGCGCCTTCGCCGCGCTCGAACACGATGTTCTGGCGGCCGTAGGTCGGCATCACATTGGGAGAAGGGGCATCTGCAAGCTTGAAAGCGGAGGTGGACATCGTAGGGACCTGGATTGGAGCGGAAAACAAAAAAGCCGCGCATCTTGCGCGGCGTTGACGATCAGACGAACGCGTCCGTCATCGCAGCCGCTGGAAGCGGGTACGGCGGGCGCGTCGCGCGTCGGTCCGATAGCTGATCTGGCTCATCTCCATTCACGTCTTATGTGGCCACCGGCCCCGGGTGTCAATGGCAACACGGAAATTGCTGCAAACTCCAGTCCCTAGTTAACGCGACCGCAGCTATTCCTCGGTAACATCGTCCGTACAGGGGAGAGCGAGGGCCAGTGCTATCGGAAGGTGGCGTTGACCCCCGTTGTGCCTGCGTCCCAACGGCTTTTTTGGTGTTACCGACTGATGCTCGACGTGTCCCTGGAGACCATCCTTCTCGGTTTGATCTTCTCGAGCGTCCTGTTCGGCGCCGTGGCGATCGCCGTCCACGCCTGGCGGACCCGGAAGCCGGCAACCGGGGCAGCGGCGGAAGGCGAGGGGGACTGCAAGTCCCCGGCCGGCCAGACCAAGCCCGTCACGGCCCAGGACGCCGAGATCCTGCACGAAAGCAGCCTGCAGCTCGTCAACGAGGCGGCAACCCTTCTCAAGATCATTCGCCAGCAGATCGCCGCCGGTGATCGTTTCGGCAATAGCCTCGCCGAGGCCGACCGCACCTTCGCCAAGGTCTCCGACCCCGAGCAGGTGCGCATGGTCATCAAGTTCCTGGTGACCGAAAACGCCAAGATGCAGAAGGAGCAGGGCGAGCTGAAGTCGCGCCTGGAGCAGTCCCAGAACCAGATCGAGGCCCTGCGCTACAAGGTGGCGGAGGCCGAGGAAGTCAGCCTTAAGGATCCGTTGACGTCGATCGCCAACCGCCGCGCCTTCGATGCGGATCTCACCCAGGCGATCGGGGATGCCAAGACTCTCAAGCATCCGCTCTGCCTGATCATGTGCGACATCGATCACTTCAAGAAGCTCAATGACGCGTACGGCCATCCCGTCGGCGACGAGGTCCTGAAGATCTTCGCCAACATCCTGACCGAGAACGTGCGCGCGGGCGATACGGTCGCCCGCTATGGCGGCGAGGAGTTCGCGGTGGTGCTGACCCGCTCCGACATGCAGACGGCCGCGCGCGTCTGCGAGCGCATGCGCCTCGACATCGCCTCGCGCAAGCTCTCGCTCAACCGCAACGGCGAGATCATCGGCAACATCACCGCGTCGTTCGGCGTCGCGCAGTTCCTGGCGGACGATACGCCCGAGACGCTGCTGCAGCGCGCCGACGAGAAGCTCTACGAAGCCAAGACCGGCGGCCGCAATCGCGTCGTCATCGACCGCTCGGCCATCGCCGCCTGATATCCTGCGCCTGAAAAACGGAAGGCCGGGCGGCGCCCCCCAGCGCTGCCCGGCCTTCCTCCCCGCATTGCTGCGCCGCTCGAAGCAGCGCAGCCCCTCAAACTGTGATCTTGTGGCCTCCCGCAGGCGCGGCGTCCGTATCCGCCGTGCTGTCCTGCGGTGCACTGGCGGCGGTGAGAGCCGGCACCGAGACCTCGCGCTCGCGGCGCCGCGGCTGGGGCGGTTGGAATGCCCGACGCGCGTGCAGCTCGCAATAGGGAAGACCCGTAACCTTCTTCTTTCCACAGAAGTGGAAGTCGGCCTGCTGCGGATCGCCGATCGGCCAGCGGCAGCAGTTCTCCGTCAGGGTCTGGATGTACTTGCGCTCCTTGAGCGGGATCTCCACTTCCTCGGCCGCCGGCATGAACGGCTCGCTGTCGGCGAGATAGAGATTGCGCAGCGCCGGATTGCCGACGTTGGTGGCAAAGCGCGGCTTCATCAGCCGCTTGGCGGCCGTTGGATTGGGCTGTGGCCGAGTGCGGGGGCGATGCGATTTCATCCGCGAGGTCGTCGCGCGGCCGGAGAGGCCGAGCCTGTGCACTTTGCCGATTACGGCGTTCCGGGTGACGCCACCGAGGCGTCCGGCGATCTGGCTGGCACTGAGGCCGTCCGACCAGAGCTTCTTCAAAAGGTCAACGCGCTCATCGTTCCAGGTCATACCCTGGGTTCTCCCACTGTTGAACAGCGAGACACCGCGATACGCAGCGAGAATCCGCCCTAACGGCTTGACAACAGCGCCCGCGGCTCGAAAGCGGATGTGCTCTCGCGCGAAAACCGGCGCCGGACGAGCCGACGACTGACGCAACTGGGAACTGGCTTACTGGGAACGCGGACAGGAGATGGGGCGACGGCCCCGACGCGGACAGGTGTACAAGCGGCGCGCAACCGGCACGCCATTTACGCTTGATTACAAGGGCTTTGGCCCTACGCGTCTACATGAGGTGGGAGGCCGCTTCGCGAAACGCAACTGCCCGCAACAACACTCGGGCTCGCCAGCGACCGTGGAAGGAGATTACCACTTGCTTAACGGACGGCTCAAGCAAACTGAGTCGTCTTTGCGTGCGTGCGGGGAGTGGTGTGATCCGCCCGTCACAGGTTCGGCTACAACTTGTGAATCTTGGGGATCTAGTGTTGCCGGATCAAATCGAATCTTCCCGCGTGGCTTCTCAGCCCACGGCGCCTTCGAACACGTAGCCGGCGCCGCGCACGGTGCGGATCGGATCGCGGTCGTTGCCGCGCACGAGCGCCTTGCGCAGGCGCCCGACGTGCACGTCGACGGTGCGTCCGTCGATGAAGGCGTCGCGGCCCCATACGCCGTCGAGAAGCTGCTGGCGCGACAGCACGCGGCCGACGTTCTCCATGAAGAACGAGAGCAGCCGGAACTCGGTAGGGCCCATGCGCACTTCGCGCTCGCGCCGCATGACGCGGTGCGCGTTGCGGTCGAGCGTGATGTCGCCGGCGCGCAGCACGTCGGCGATGCGGTCGGGCGAGGCGCGCCGCAGCAGTGCCTTCACGCGCGCGATCATCTCGGGCACGGAGAACGGCTTGACGACGTAGTCATCCGCCCCCGTCGAGAGCCCGCGCACGCGGTCGGATTCCTCGCCGCGCGCCGTCAGCATCAGGATCGGCACGCCGCGCGTGGCATCCGCCCGGCGGATGCGGCGGCACAGTTCGATGCCGGACAGGCCCGGCAGCATCCAGTCGAGCACG
>RXJK01000344.1 GCA_003963125.1 Hyphomicrobiales bacterium | reverse complement strand
TATCGTAGTAAGCGACGGTGAAGGTACCGCCGGTGGCATCGAACCCGACCTTGAGATCACCCTTGGCAAGCGTCCGCGCATAGGTGTCGCCGAGGATCGGCAGCGACAGACGAGGGGCGCTCCAGTCGATGTCGAAGTGGCGGGCGTAGGCGCTGTCCGCACCCCATTCCAGGACATCCCGCCACCAGGGGTTTTCCGGCGTGACTCCCATATGGTTCGGCACGACGTCGAGCAGCAGGCGAAGGCCTGACGCTTGCATCGCCGCCGCCATGGCGCGGAAGCCTTCGAAGACGCCGAGTGCTGGATCCATGGCTTCGAAGTCGATGCCGTCGTAGCCATGCGTCGACCCTCGCCGCGCCGTCTGCAGGGGAGAGGCATAGACATGGCTGACACCGAGCCGGGCCAAGTAAGGCATGAGTCTGGCAGCCGTCTCGAAATCAAGGTGCTCGCGGAACTGCAGCCGGTAGGTCGCGGAAGGAACGGTCATTGCGTGCGCGGTCTCTCCTGCGCGATTGCAGCCGCGACCATCTGCAACAAGGGAAGCGACGCGAGTTCTTCGAGCGACGGGCCCAGCACGCGGCGCCAGTTTGCGTGCTCCCGGTCGGTGCCTGGCAGGTTGGTCTGCTCGGTCTCGCCGACGAGATCTTCGAGCTGCGCCAGCATCAGCCGCGCTGGCGTGCGTGCCAGAAACACGTGCACCGCGCTCACAACATTCGGGGGCACACTTTCCGAGCGCTTGGCCACCGCAGCATCCGCCTGGGAGAGGAGGCGCGCGGCACCAAGGGCAGCGACAAGGCCTTCCCGCTCCTCAACGCGCTCCTGCCGCGATCTCTCGGCCAACGCGTCGTCGATGAGGCCGGCGCGGTGCCGCAGCTGGATGTCGTGACCGGTCCACCAGCCGGCCAATGGCGGCAGATCGTGGGTTGCAAGACAGGCGAGCGCTTCCGAGGGATAGGCCTCGGGGGGCAAATAGCTACCCCGCGCGTCCCGCTCGAACAGCATCAGGCGGTAGCTTTGCACCTGCGCTTCGCGCATGCGCTCCCGGAACCCGTTCGGCACCGTCCCCAGATCCTCGCCGATGACCATGGCGTTGCTCCGAAGCGAGACTTCGGCCAGTTTCGCCAGCATGCGCTCGAAGGGATACTGCACATAGCCGCCGCCGGCGGGCCGCGCGTCTCCCGGGATCCAGAACAGCCGCTGCAGCGCCATCGCGTGATCGATGCGAATAGCGCCGGCATGCCGCATCGAGGCTTCGAGATCTCGCGCGAACGGCTCGAGATTGCGTTCCTCCAGAACGGCAGGTGACAACGGCGCGAGCCCCCAGTCCTGTCCGCCGGAATTGAAGAGGTCGGGCGGCGCCCCGATCCTCGCGCCGCCGACGACGAGGTCGGGGTCCCACCACGTCTCCATGCCGTCCGGCGCCACGCCGACAGCGAGATCGAGGTAGAGCCCGATGCGCATGCCGGCAGCCCGCGCGCGCTGCTGCGCTTGCTCCAGCTGGGAAGCGGCCAGCCACTGCATCCACGCGTGAAACTCGACGCGCTCGCGGTGCGCCTCGCAATAATCCCGCACGGCCGAGGAGCGGCAGTCGCGGTAGGCTTCCGGCCATTGGTGCCAGCCGCTTCCGTGCCCTTCGGCAACCATGGCTTCGGACAGCGCTTCGAAGGTCGCGAAGGCAAAGAGTGCGTCGTCCTGCTGCTCCTGGAATCGAATGAAACCGGGATCGGCCGCCTCGCGCTTTGCAAACAGCAGCTCGAGCACCTTCTTCTTCTGGCGCCACGCCTCCGTATAATCGATGCGTTGCCTCTGCGGCGCGATCGGCACCGAAAGCGGATCGAGCGCGATATAGAGCGGGTTGAGAAAACGCCGCGACGAGGGGGAATAGGGGCTGGCGCGTTCCGGGTCCGCCGTGAACAAGGCGTGCAATGGGTTGGTGCCGACGAAATCCGCGCCAAGCGTCGCACCGAATTCGCAGAGCCGGGCCAGATCCTCGAAGTCGCCGATCCCCTGGCTTCGCTCGGAATGCAAGCTGTAGAGCTGGCAGCTGATGCCCCAGCACCGCCCCTCTTGCAGCCACTCCGGCACGAAGCAGGGGCGAACTGCGATGATCTCTTCCTTGTCAGCCACCGGCAGGCCTACGCGCAACGCTTGGGCGATACCCTGCGGAGTGTCCGCCGCAACTCCCATGGCACAAAGCAGCCCGCGCTTGGTGTCATCAGAAACGATGACGGTCTCGCCTTGCTCGCTGTCATAGGCCGTGGCGATGCCATAGAGCTGCGCAAGGCGATCGAGATCATCGTCCATCGCCACCTCGCGGCCACAGCGAAAGCACGACGCCGAACGGCGGAAGCTCACCGGGCTGCAGGAGCGATGGCGTGCCGAAGAGCATGCGCGCATTCCCTGCGTGAGCGGGCAACCGCACCGCGGCACTGCCGAGATTGGCCTGCATCACGAGTTCGCCGTCATGGCACGTCCAGCCGACCTCGAGGGTGGCCGGGCCGGACAGGCTATAGCGCCCGCAGCGCCCGCCCATGCTTGCGATCCGCGGCACGACGTGAGCCTTGCGCGCCTCGAGAAGCTGCCGGACCTCGGCCAGCCGTTGCGCATGCGCCGGGTCCGCCAGCTTCGCCCAATCGAGGACGCATGCTTGGAATGTCTCCGGCGCGTTCGGGTCCGGGATCTGGGCGCGGCGCGCGGGATCCGCGAATGCCGGCCATTTCTTGAATTCGCTGCGCCGGCCTTCTCGCACCGCTTCGGCAAGCTCACCGTGAAAATCCGTAAAAAAGCAGAAGGGGCGGCGCTCGTCCCATTCCTCGCCCATGAACAGGAGCGGGATGTGCGGGCTCAGCAGCAGCACCGCCGTCAAGGCCCTCACCAGGTCCTGCGGCGCAAGTACAGAAAGGCGCTCGCCGAAGGCACGGTTGCCGATCTGATCGTGATTTTGCAGGAAATCGACGAAGGCTGCAGGGGGCTGCTCGATACTGCTTTCGCCGCGGCGCCCGCCATCCCAGAACGGCGATGCCTCGCCCTGGTAGACAAAGCCCTCTGCGAGCGCGCGCGCGAGCTTCGGCACAGGGTCCTTGTAGTCTTCGTAGTAGCCTTCGGTCTCGCCGGTCGCAATCACATGGGCCGCGTGATGCACGTCGTCGTTCCATTCGGCGGTGTAGAGGGGCACGTGGCCCTTCGCGTCGCGCTCGTGCAGACGGACGATGTTGCGGTCATCCTCTGTCATGAGATGGATGGAGCAGTCGGGGAACGACTTGCGCACGCGCTGCGCGAGTTCCTCGAGCAGCGGCACCTCCGCCTGGTCCTCGATCTGGTTGATGGCATCGAGGCGCAAGCCGTCGAGGTGAAATTCGCCGAGCCAATAGAGCGCATTCTCGACGAAGAAGTCGCGCACGGGCCTTTTTTCGTACGCGATCGCGGCGCCCCAGGGCGTCTTGCGCTCAGGATGAAAGAACTCAGGCGCGTAGAGATGCAGGTAGTTTCCGTCGGGACCGAAGTGGTTATAGACGACGTCGAGGATGACCATCAGCCCGCGCTGATGCGCGGCATCGACGAGCCGCTTCAGTCCCTCGCCACCGCCATAGGCCCGATGCGGGCAATAAAGCAGAACCCCGTCGTAGCCCCAGCCGCGATTTCCCGCGAACTGCGCGACCGGCATGATCTCGATGGCCGTGATCCCAAGGTCGCGCAAATGGTCGAGCTTCGAGATCGCGCCGTCGAAGGTTCCTTCCGGTGTGAACGTACCGACGTGAAGCTCGTAGACGATGGTCTCTTCCCAGGCCCGGCCTTTCCATCCGCTTGCGCGCCACGTGTGAGCCGACGGATCAAGAAGCAGAGAGGGCCCGTGCACATCGTCCGACTGTCCGCGCGAAGCTGGGTCGGGCACGCAGGTGCCATCGCCCAGGCGAAACCGGTAGCGTTCGCCCGGCTTGACGGCGTCCGTGTCGATCTCGAACCAGCCGTCGCCAGCTGGCGTCATGTCGAGAGCCGTCTGGGTCGCCTCCGCCAGCAAGGCGACGCGATCTTGCGCGGGCGCCCAGAGCCGGAACGTCGTGCGGCCGCCGTCGTCGATGCGCGGTCCCCAACTCGTGATGAATGCCGACCTCATCGCTTTCTCGCTTCGAACAGCAGTTGCGCGCGACCCGGCACCAGCACCTCTTTGCCGCCTTCGATCAGCGGCTCCGGCGGCTCGAGCACGCCGCGGCCGGTATCGACGAGAAGCCGCCAAGTCTTCATTCCGGCGGGGGCAGGCACGCGAAACGAGACGCCTTCGTGGTAGGCGTTGGCGAACAGCAGAAGCGCATGCGCCCCGCTGTCTGCCAGCATCAATGCGACGCTGCGGTACAGCCCGTTGGACCAGTCTTCGGGGGTCATCTCTTCGCCATCGGCACGAAGCCACGTGACGTTCTTCACGCCGCGGCGCACGGTGTCGCCGTGCAGGAACTGTTGTTGACGCAGAAGAGGCAGTCGCTTTCGCAGGTCGATGAGGCCGCGCATGAACGTAAAGAAGCTTTCGTCGAGCGCATCGAGATCATTCCACTTGAGCCAGGAGAGTTCGTTGTCCTGGCAGTAGGCGTTGTTGTTGCCTTGCTGACTGCGGCCGACCTCGTCGCCCATCAGGATCATCGGCGTGCCCTGCGACAACAGCAGTGTCGTGGCGAGGTTCCGCCGCATGCGGTGCCGCAGCATGAGGATGTCCGGGTCGCGTGTCTCACCCTCGGCGCCGCAGTTCCAGCTGCGGTTGTCGTCGTGCCCGTCGCGATTATCCTCCTGGTTCGCCTCGTTGTGCTTCTCGTTGTAGGAGACGAGATCTGCGAGGGTGAACCCATCGTGCGCGGTGACGAAGTTGATGCTCGCCCATGGCCGCCGGCCGCGCTTGTCGAAGAGATCGGCCGAGCCGAGCACGCCGCCCGCAAAGGCCGGCAGGTAGCCGTCATCGCCCTTCCAGAAGGCCCGCATGTCGTCGCGGAAGCGCCCGTTCCATTCCGCCCAGCCGGGCGGGAAATTCCCGACCTGATAGCCACCGTCACCGAGATCCCAGGGTTCGGCGATGAGCTTGACGCGGGACAGAACCGGATCCTGCCGGATTGCACTCAGAAGCGATCCTGTTTCGCCGTAATATCGGTCGTCGCGGCCGAGCGTGGTCGCGAGGTCGAAGCGAAACCCGTCGACCTGGAATTCCTCCACCCAGTAGCGCAGCGAATCCGTGACGAGCTGGATGACCTGCGGATGGCCGACGTCCAGCGTATTGCCGCACCCCGTCGTATCG
>RXJK01000232.1 GCA_003963125.1 Hyphomicrobiales bacterium | reverse complement strand
CCTGCTTGATGAGGACCAGACGGCGCACGATCGGCCGGCCGGCGACGATGAAGCCGATGCGCAGCCCCGGCGCCATCGTTTTCGAGAATGTGCCGCAGTAGATGGTGCGGGTCTTGTCGATGTGGCCCGACCGTTTGAGATCGAGCGCGAGGATCGGCGGCAGTGGGTCGCCCGCAAAGCGCAGGTCGGCGTAGGCCGTGTCTTCCAGCAGCGGAATGTCGAGTTCCGCACACAGATCGAGCATGCCCTCACGCGCCGCGAGCGACAGCGTCTCGCCGGTCGGATTGGCGAAGTCGGGGACGAGATAGGCGAGCTTTACATCGCCGCCGGCCTTCTTCGCCGCCTCGCGATAACTTTGCGGGGTGCGATTGCCCTGCTCGGGTCGCAGTTCGTCGTACCGCGGTTCGTAGGCCGCGAAAGCCTGCAGCGCGCCGAGATAGGTCGGTGCCGTCACGAGCCCGGTGTCGCCCGGCGAGAACAGGAGCCGGCCGAGGAACTCGAGGCCCTGCTGCGAGCCGCAGGTCACGACCACGTTGTCCGGCTCGCACGCGATGCCGAGCGTCGCCATGTGCCCGACGATCCACTCCCGCAGCGGCAGATAGCCCTCGCTCACGGAGTACTGGAGGCTTGCGCAGGCGAGCGCCGGATCTGAGAGCACCGATGCATAGGCCTCCTGCGCCGCTTTCAGAGGGAAGAGCGCAGGATCGGGAATGCCGCCGGCGAACGAGATGATCCCCGGCTTGTCCATGATCTTGAGCAGCTCGCGGATCTCGGACGCGCGCATGCGGTCGGCGCGGGCCGCATAGCGCGGCTCCCATTGGGTCAGAGTGCTCTCGAGCATGGCGCGATCTCCTCGGCGACGCGCCAATATGTCAGCATTGCTGACCTAAGCAAGCGGCCGATCTCGCATCGCCGCATTGCGTGTCACGCGCGCCGAAAACGAAAACGGCGCACCTTGCGATGCGCCGTCGAGATGGGAGCGTTGAGCCTGCCCCTTATTCGGAGCGCGGCTCCTTCTTCGCGGCCACCGCGGCGGAGCGCGCGTTCATCTTCTTCACCGGGCTCGCCGGCGCCTTGGCGTCCTCGTAGGGCGAGCGGCCCGGCGTGAACTTGCCGTCGGCATAGCTGTCCCAGGTCACGATCACCTTCGTACCGAGCTTCACTCGGTCGTAGAGGTCGACGACGTCCTTGTTGTAAAGCCGGATGCAGCCCTTCGACACCGGCTGGCCGATGGTCCAGGGCGCGTCCGTACCGTGGATGCGGTAGGCCGACGAGCCGAGGTACATGGCGCGCACGCCCATGGGGTTCATCGGATGTCCGCCAGGCACCCACGAGGGGAGCTTGGGGTTTTCCTTGATCATGGTCGGCGTCGGCGTCCAGGACGGGTTGACCTTCTTCTGGGAGACGCTCATCACGCCCTTCCAGTCGTCCTGCTCGCGCGGGATCGCGATCGGGTAGGAGATCGCCTGCCCGGGCTTTTCGACGAAGTAGATCATGCGGTCGGAGAAGCTGACGATGAGTTCGCCGGGCTTCGCGCTCTTGTCGATCGCGACGACCTTCTTGCCGGAGCCGTCGACCTTCTTGTCGCCCTCCGCGCCACCCCAGTCCCAGGCCGTTTCCTTGCCGCCCCAATCCCAGAACTGGGCAGCCGCGCTCCCGGCGGTCGCGGCATGGGCCGCGACGGCGAACACGAGAGCCATACCCCAGGTCCGGACACGTTTGCCGGCCAGCATGTCGATCTGCATCATCGGATCCTCTGTCTCGACGAGCGACGTCCCGCTCGCGCCGCTCCGAGCGGTCGATGTGAAACAAAAGTAGATCGGTCTATAGCGGACGCTGCCTTACGATTGGTAACTTCTGCGCCACACTTTGAATTCCAGTGGCCGGGAAGTTCGCCGATCGAGGTGGGATGGGCATCACATTGAGGTGAAGGACTTCCCGCAAAGGTTGCACGGCGCAATCCGTCGACATTTTTCAGTTTTTCTCCGCCGCAAGCCGGGAAATTCGTCCGTTCTGGAAAGTCAGCATTCTGAACGTCGAACTTCGTTGCCAAGCTTTACCAAGACTGTATTCGGATATGTGTCAGATGATTGCGATTCGACCTGCCTTTGACTTCCGGGGGCGATACGAACATGGGCCGAGCTTCAAACCTCGACAAACTCAACCTCGATGAACTCGTCGCACTCCGCGCCGACATCGATGCACGGCTTGCCGAACGGCAGGCGAGCGAGCGCAACGCCCTGCGGCAGCGCCTGGCCGACCTTGCGCGCGAGCAGGGCTTCTCCCTCGACGAGATCGTGGGTGCCTCGCGCAAGCGCGGCCCGGCGCCCATCAAGTACCGCGATCCGAAAAACCCGATGAACACCTGGAGCGGCCGGGGACGGACACCCCGCTGGCTGGTGGCGGCCACGAAGGGCGGACGCGCCAAGATCGACGACTTCCTCGTCTGACCTGAACGACTGCCTCTCAGGCAGACAACGGCCTGCGCGTGCGGCTCTTGCGCCGGGAGACGCCGTGCGGCGTCTTCTCCCAAAGGTAGGGCTCGCGCACGAGCTGATACAGCGCGCGGTGCGCCGCCAATGAGATGAGCAGCCAGTAGGCCGGCATCATCAGGGCTTCCAGCGCCAGCCGCTTGCGCCCGCGTCGCCACGTGCTCAGGAAGCCGACGACCACCGACACGACGTAGCCGATCGTCAGGTTGGCCCAGCAGATCGAGATCATGAGCGCCGACCACAGGGTCTCCGGCGGCGCGAAGAACTCGCCGGACGCGACCTGGTAGGCGACGAGCATCAGGAACCACGGTTGCGCGAGCGCCGAGAAGACGAGGCCTCCGAGCACGGCGTGGACGCCGACGGCGCCGAGAAGCCCGAGATCGCGGCGCAGCGCCGAAGGCACGCGCGTGTGCACCAGCAAGGTCTGCATCCATCCCTTGATCCAGCGCGTACGCTGGCGCAGCCAGACGGGAAACGCGACCGGCGCCTCTTCCCACGTGGTCGAGGGAAGCACGAGCGTGCGATAGCCGTTTCTGGCGAGCCGGATACCGAGGTCGGCATCCTCGGTGACGTTGAACGGGTCCCACCCCTGCAGGTCGATGAGGGCCGCTCGCCGGAAATGGTTGGACGTCCCGCCGAGCGGAATAGGCAGTCGGAGCGAAGCGAGCGCCGGCAGCACGGCATCGAACAACGCCGAATATTCGATCGTGAACTGGCGGGCGAACCAGCTCTCACCGGGATTATAGATGTTGAGCCGCGCCTGGAGGCATACGACGTCCGCAGGTGCGCGCGAAAACACGTCGGCGGCAAGCCGAAGCTGGCTCGGCTGCGGACGGTCCTCCGCGTCGTAGACCACCACGAGGTCGCCGCTGGCAAACGCCAGCGCATAGTTGAGCGCCTTCGGCTTCGTCCGCGGAAAGCAATCCGGCACATGCACGACCCGGAAGTGGGGCGGAAGCTGCAGGGCGAGCAAGGCCGCCTGCGTTTCGAGGTCGATGCTTTCGATCAGCAGCAGCACCTCGAGCTTCGTGCGCGGATAGTCGAGCGCATCGAGCGCGCGCACGAGGTCGGGAATGACGCCGGTCTCGCGAAAGAGCGGCACCAGCACCGAGTACGTCGGTAGCACGTGCGGGGGCAAGGCACTGCGCCGTGTCGTAGCGGCCTTTGGATCGCGGCGGAGCACCTCGCGTAGCGCCAGCAGGCGCATGACCGTCACGGCCAGAAAGGGCATCGCGATCACGCCGCTTGCCACGGCCGCCGTTGCGGCGGGCAGCACGAAAGCACCGCCCAGGACGAGCCCCAAGGCCAGCGTGGGCAGAACGTATTGCCAGGCCCGCCAGGGGGACGCAGCCGAACTCTCCGGCGACGTGCGTTTGAGACCATGCACCGCCGCATCGATCGCCTGCCCGGAAATCGAAGCCTCGAGCGCGGCCATGATTGCGGTTGCAGGCGCGAGCGCGAGAGTCTGCCCGGATGCGCGCAGGGCCTCCACGCGTTCTGCAACGACGCTCGCGGGATCACTGGTGGCATCGACGACGAGACGAGAGGCGCCGCCTACGGTCGCGTGCACGAAACCCGGTGCACGGCCGACGACAGCTTTCCCCGGCGCCACCGTTTCGATGTGCATCAGGCTGGGCGCGTCGAGAAGGGCCGCGAGTGTTCTTACGTACGTCTCTGTCGCCACGGCGCCCGACTCCAGGATCTCGGCGTGCACATGCGTTCCGTTTCGGCCCGCCGCTTGAACCGCGCGTTCGAACGCCGCGTCGCCGGCCAGCGCCCGGATCCATGAGAAGGCCGCATCCGGCGTCGGCGGCGGCACGACCATCGGCCAGCGCCGCGGCACACGCACTTTGGCATCACCGCGCGACGGCGGTAGTATCGCGGGCAGAATCGGCGGCTCGCGGGATGCCCTGAAAAAGACGGGCTCGGGTCGCAACCAGTGCGGATCAACGGGCGCCAACGCGCACTCCAACAAAGCAAAGGCATTGAGATCAATGCGGCGGATGCTAGCGAAGATCGCGTCGGCTTTGCTCCTACTTATTGTTGGCGTTGCGCCCACACTGCTCATGGCACAGACGCCGCCGCCTGCCGCCGACGCGCAGGACACGAGCGCCCGCAGAACCGTCCTCCGCTTCCTCACGGACAGCGATTATCCCCCGTTCAACTATTACGACGAGGACAACACGCTCACGGGCTTCAACGTGGATATGGCCCGCGCCATCTGCGTCGAACTCGCACTCGCCTGCGACGTGAAGGTGCGCCCTTGGGCCGAACTCCTTCCCGCGCTCCAGAAGGGCGAGGCCGACGCGGTGATCGCCTCGCATGCGTTGACCGCAGCAGCGCTCAAGGGCGTCGACTTCAGCGACCGCTATTACTTCACGCCAGGCCGCTTCGTCGGCAAGCGCACGCTGCCCAAGCTCGACATCACGCCGGAAGGCCTGGAGGGCCGCAAGATCGCCGTGGCGAAGGGGTCGGCGCACGAGGCCTACGTCCGCGCCTTCTTCCGCGACAGCGCCATCCGCGTGTTCGAGACAGTCGAACTCGCCCGCGACGGCCTGCTCTCGGGCAGCGTGGACGTGCTGTTCGACGACGGCATCAGCCTCGCCTTATGGCTCAACGGCACCGCGTCGAAGGCCTGCTGCGAGTTCAAGGGCGGGGCGTTCATGGAGCCGCGCTTCTTCGGCGACGGCGTCGGCATCGCGCTGAGCCGGGACGATCCGCAACTCAAGGCCCAGATCAACGGCGCCTTGCGCAAGCTGCGCGAGAACGGGCGCTACGAGGAGATGGTGCTCCGGTATTTCCCGCTGCGCGCTTTCTGAAGCGTCGACTTCGCGCGAAAAAGGGCGCCGGCATAATCGCAGGCGCCCTTCGCTTTTCCGAGCTCGAAAACGCGAACCTTATTTCTTGGCCGGAGCCTTGTCCGCCGGGATCGCGGATTTGACGAGCGGGTTCTTGCAATTCGCAAGATACTTGCCATCGAGCTCGGCGAAGTTTGCTTCACCCGCCTTCACCACCTTTGCCTTGAGCAGCGCCGCTTTCGCCTTCGCGTCCTGCACGACGAACACGTGCGGCGAATTGCAGGTGAAGAGCATAAAGCCGCGCGGATCCTTCTTGGCCGCCTGCCGCGACGCATCGCCGTAGCGATAGATCTTCTCGCCCTTCTCGTCGGGAATGACGACATAGGCCAGCCCGTCGCCGGACGTATACGCGGTGCGGAAGTTGGCGAGTTCCGGATCCTGCGCCGGCTGCTGCTGCGCAAGCGCTGTCCCCGCAAGGAGCGGCAGGACCACGATGCCGAGAGCTGCGAATTTTTTCACGTGAAGTCTCCTCGTTTGCGCGCCGGATTTGCACCCCGACGGCGTTATCGAATGTGCGCCTCATGTGGAGAAGGATTGTGTCTTGCTCAAGATGTGCAGAGCCTGATCGGTGCGCTGCAGCAGAGCGGATGCAAAAAATCCCGGCCTGGATTTCACACGGTGTTTATTCACTGGCAGGCGTGGAAGACTGGCAATCGGTCGTCGTTTCGATACAATTTGGGGATAACCAGAAAATGCGGTCCAACCTCTTATTCCAGGGAGCTTGAAATGCTGTCCAAGCGTCGCTGCCCCTATACGGGGGTTGTGAATTTCTACTCCGAAGAAGATCCCTTCATGGCCGTCGGCTCCGTCGTGAAGGATAGCGAGAGCGGCTTCTTCTGGCGCTACTATACGGAGCCTTATGCGCGCGGCGGCCTCGCCTCCGACATCGGCAGTGCCGAGCGCGCCGTTCTGGCGGCCGGCAGCAAGGCCGAGCATGCGGCGCAATGCTGCACGGTGAGCCACTAGCAACGCCATCTGATCTCGATCGGCTTTCGCAAGGGCGCCTCCGGGCGCCCTTGCCGTTGAAGGTCACGAACGATGTCACCAAGGATGCCATCGGCAACCAATTCGCAGGTCCAGCGTTATTGACTTGTTCGCTTTTTGTTCTTATAAAGGCGAGGCGTTCCGCTGAACGCTGACAATTGCCGCCCCCGCGGCTTCGACGACCGACAATCTCATCTCCCGGTGTCTGGAAAGGCATGTCGCGACACATGTTCTCCGAAGGCTTTGCCATGGCTGGAGCCCTGTCTGATCCCGCCCGTGAGGACGAGGGCGCGGACATCGAAAAGCTCGCTCAGATCGAGGCCCTGCGGCACATGCTGGCCCGTCTCGAGATGCGGCATGCCACGTCGGGTTCGGCCGGCGGAGGTACGCCTGGTCCTGCACGTCCGGTGCTTCCCCTCGGCGATCTCGATGCCCAGTTGCCGGGCGCAGGCCTGCCCGTGGGCGTGCTCAATGAAATCACGTCGGATTATACCCATCGCCCGGCGGCCTATGGCTTCGCTTTCGCGCTGATGGCCAAGGCCCAGAAGGCGCGCACCGGCCCGGCCATCCTCGTCATGTCGCGCCAGGCGCTGAGAGACTTCGGCCATCCTTACGGACATGGGCTGGCACAATTCGGCCTCGACGTCGGCGACCTCATCCTGGTCGAGGCGAACAAGGACAAGGATGCGCTCTGGGCGATCGAGGAGGCGCTGCGGGCGCAGGGCTGTGCCTCGATCGTGGCCGGCGCCATCACCGGCAGCGTCGACCTGACAGAGGCGCGCCGGCTCAATCTCGCCGCCCAGGCAACCGCAACGCCGCTGGCGTTGCTGCGCATCGGCAAGACGGCGGCAGGGCCTGCGGCAACGCGCTGGCGCATCGCCACGGCGCCGGCCTCCAAGGATCGCAGCGGCGGTTTTTTCCGCTGGCGCTGGCACGCCAGCCTCGAGCGCTGCCGCAACGGACGTCCAGGACACTGGTTGATCGAGTGGGATCATGTCGCGCATCGTTTCCATCTGGTTGAGAGCCTGGCCCATCGCGCGCCTGTTGCGCAGCCAGGAGCACGCGCTGCCGGAGCGCAGGCCCACCCCGGCGCAGGCGTGGAGCCACTGCGACACGCAGGCTGATCCCGATCTCGTCGACCGCGCCCGGCCGCTCGTTCTTGCAAGCCCCGGCAAAGGCGGTCCGCGCATCACCGCGCTCAATCGGGCTGCCCATCGCAACGGCATCACCAGCGGCGAACTCCTCTCCAACGCGCGGGCCAAGGCGCTCGACCTGCAGGTGCGGGAGGCCGATCCGGCCGCGGATGCAGCCGCCCTCGCGCGGCTCGCCGTGTGGGCTCTGCGCTATTCGCCGACGGTCGCCGTTTATGATGCCGCGAGCGGCGCCGACGGGCTGTTCCTCGAGATCACGGGATGCGCGCATCTTTTCGGCGGCGAGGAGGCAATGCTCCAGGATATCCGCCGCCGCCTCACGGCCTCCGGCCTCGCCCCGCGCCTCGGCATCGCCGATACGGCCGGCGCGGCCTGGGCCGTGTCCCACTACGCCCCCGATGGCACCATCGTCGCCTCGGGCTGCGAAGGCGAAGCGCTGCGTGATCTTCCTCTCGCGGCCCTGCGCCTGCCGCTCGAAGCCTTGAGCCTCCTGAAGCGGCTCGGCCTGCGCCGCATCGGCGAGATCATGCACGAGGCCCGCGCACCCTTCGCCGCCCGCTTCGAGGCGGATCTGCTGCAGCGCCTTGACCAGGCCCTGGCCCGCGCACCGGAACCTCTCGCGCCCGTAGAGCCTCCTCCGCGCTATCACGCCCACGCCAACTTCGTAGAGCCGATCTTCTCGACCGAGCACGTGCTCGTCGCGGCAGGAAAGCTGCTCGCCGAAGTGAGCCACACGATGCTGGCCGATGGCGCCGGCGCGCGGCTCGTCCGGCTGCTGCTGTTTCCCGTCGCCAAGCGCGCGCGGCAGGAGGAAGGGATCGTCCACCTCGACATCGGGCTCGCCTCGCCGAGCCGCGATCCGGCCCACATCGCGCAATTGATCGCGCTGCGCCTCGAACGTCTGGGCGAAGGCGCGCTCGATACCGACTTCGGCTTCGAAGCCGCCGCCCTGCACGTGCGCGTCGCCGAGCCGCTGTCCGAGACGCAGGGCGCCCTCAAGCTTGCCGATCGTCAGCGCGATCCCTTTGCCGTCACGGGTCTCGTCGATCGCCTGCGCCAGCGCCTGGGATCAGAGGCCGTGCGCACGCTCATTCCGCATCAGAGCCATCTGCCGGAACTGGCGGAGCGCCGGGTCACGCCGGCGCCGGGGCTCGCCGAGGAGGCGTCGCAAGCCTGGGGCGCGGACATGCCCGTCGGTCCGCGTCCGCCACTGCTTCTGTCCCAGCCCGAAACCGCCGAGGCGCTGGCCCTTATTCCCGATGGCCCGCCGCGGCAGTTCCGCTGGCGCGGCGTGCTCTATCACGTCGTCGAAGCGCAGGGCCCCGAACGCATTGCGCCCGAGTGGTGGCGGCGCACGGGCGAGCCGACGCGCGACTACTATCTCGTCGAGGACGGCAAGGGCCTGCGTTTCTGGATCTACCGCGCCGGCCTTTATACCGACGAAGCCGAACGCCCCGCCTGGTACGTGCATGGGGTGTTCGCATGACGGGCGGCGCGGCCTTCGCGGAACTGGTGGCGGCGACGAACTTCTCGTTCCTGTCGGGCGCCAGCCACGCGCACGAGATGGTGGGCCAGGCCGCCGAACTCGGCCTCGCCGCCATCGGCATCGCCGATCGCAATACGCTGGCCGGTGTCGTGCGCGCGCACATGGCCGCAAAGGAGGCCGGCATCAAGCTGCTGGTCGGCGCGCGGCTCGTCACGACCGACGGCTTCGAGGTCGTCTGCTACCCGCAGGATCGGACCGCTTACGGCCGCCTGAGCCGGCTGCTGACCCTCGGCAATCGCCGGGCGCCGAAAGGCGAATGCCACATCACGCTCGCCGATATCCTCGCCCACGCCGAAGGCCAGATCCTGATCGCCATTCCCCCGCGCATGTTGTCGCCGGCTTTCAAGGAGAACCTAGCGGCACTGATCGCGGGCACTTCAACGCAGGACACAAGCTCGTCTGTCGTTGCGTTTCCGGCGAGACCCAGCCTTGGCCGCGAGCCCCCTCCTCCGCGCCGCAAGTCGCCGAATGTCTTTCTGGCGCTGACGCTCGCCTTCGATGGGCGCGAGAAGCAGCGTCTCGCCGATCTGACGGAGCTATCGGCCCGCACGGGCGCTGCACTGGTGGCGACGACGGATGCGCTGTTCCATCACCCCACGCGCAAACCTCTTGCCGATATCCTCACCTGCATCCGCGAGAAGTGCACCATCGCGCAGGCGGGCTACCGGCTCGCCGCGAATGCCGAACGGCATCTGAAGCCGCCGGCGGAGATGGCGCGTCTTTTCGCCCGCATCCCCGAAGCCGTCACGCGCAGCCTCGACATCGCCGCCCGCGTGACATTTTCGCTCGACGAACTGCGCTACGAATATCCTGACGAGCCCGTCCCACCCGGCAGGACACCGCAGGACTACCTGGAAGAGATCACGCTTCTCCATGCGCGCGAGCGCTACCCGGACGGCGTGCCGCCCAAGGTCGCGAACATCATCGCGAAGGAATTCGCGCTGATCGCCGAGCTGCGCTACGCGGAATACTTCCTCACCGTCTACGACCTCGTCAGATTTGCGCGCAGCAAGGGCATCCTCTGCCAGGGCCGCGGCGCGGCCGCCAACAGCGCGGTGTGCTTCTGCCTCGGCATCACCTCGGTCGATCCGACCGAGATCGACCTGCTGTTCGAGCGCTTCATCTCCGCCGAGCGCGGCGAGCCGCCCGACATCGACGTCGATTTCGAGCACGAGCGGCGCGAGGAAGTGATCCAGTATCTCTACGAGCGATACGGGCGCCATCGCGCCGCCATCTGCGCAACCGTCATCCATTACCGCCCGCGCATGGCGATCCGCGAGGTCGGCAAGGCGTTGGGCCTGACGGAGGACGTGACGGCGGCGCTTGCCGGCCTCGTCTGGGGCTATGGCGACGGCGCCTTCCCGGAGGAGCATGTCCGCGAAGCGGGCCTCGACCCCGACAATCCGGAGCTACGGCAGGCTCTCGCGCTCGCCAACACGTTGCTGGGCTTCCCGCGTCACCTCTCCCAGCACGTCGGCGGCTTCGTGCTCACGCGCCACCGCCTTGACGAGACCGTGCCGATCCTCAACGCCGCCATGGAGGACCGCACCAACATCGAGTGGGACAAGGACGACATCGATGCGCTCGGCATCCTGAAGGTGGACGTGCTGGCCCTCGGCATGCTGTCGGCGATCCGCAAGAGCTTCGACCTGATCGAGAAGCACTACGGCTGGCGGCCGACGCTCGCCATGGAGCCCACGGACAAGCGCGTCTACGACATGCTCTCGCGCGCCGATTCCATCGGCGTCTTCCAGGTGGAAAGCCGGGCCCAGATGTCGATGCTGCCGCGCCTCAAGCCGCGCTGCTTCTACGATCTCGTGATCGAGGTCGCGATCGTGCGGCCCGGCCCCATCCAGGGCGACATGGTGCATCCCTATCTGCGACGCCGCGACGGGCTGGAGCAGGTGTCTTATCCGTCCGACGCGCTGAAAGCCGTGCTAAGCAAGACGCTGGGGGTGCCGCTGTTCCAGGAGCAGGCGATGCAGATCGCCATCGTGGGGGCAGGCTTCACGCCGGGCGAAGCCGACAAGCTGCGCCGCGCCATGGCCACCTTCCGCCACGTGGGCACCATCCACACGTTCCGGGAGCGCTTCATCAACGGCATGATCGCCCGCGGCTACGACGCGGAGTTCGCCGAGCGCTGCTTCAGCCAGATCGAGGGCTTCGGCGAATACGGTTTTCCCGAGAGCCACGCGGCGAGCTTCGCCCTCCTCGTCTACGTGTCGGCGTGGATCAAGTACTATTTCCCCGAGGTGTTCTGCGCGGCCCTGATCAACAGCCAGCCGATGGGCTTCTACCAGCCAGCCCAACTCGTGCGCGATGCCAAGGAGCACCGCGTCGCCGTCCTGCCGCCCGATATCAATGCGAGCGATTGGGATTGCACGCTGGAGCCGGGGGCGCATCAACCGGGGCGTCCTACGACAAGCGCTCCCAGCGGAAACGCCTGCTTGCCGCGATCACCGGAGACAGGCAGCACCGAGACACGCGTTTCCGGCTTGCAGACCGCCGATGCGCAGATCCAGCGTGTGCCGCCGGAGCACGCGCGTTTGGCCGTGCGCCTTGGATTGCGGTTGATCTCAGGCCTGCAGGAAGCGGCGACCAAAGAGACGGTGCTGGCGCAGCGCCGCGACGGCTATACCGACATCCCGTCACTGTGGCTCAGGTCCCAGGCACCCGCGGCGTTGCTGGAACGACTGGCCGATGCGGATGCCTTTCGCTCGCTCGGTCTCGACCGGCGGCAGGCCTTGTGGGCGGTGAAAGGGCTCGAAGGCGGTGCCCTGAAGGCCGGGCACAAGCGCAGCGGTCGCGCCCGCGCGCCGATCTTCGCCCAAGACCAGACCGGTGATCTTTTTGCCGAGGCCCGCGTCGCCCTGCCCGAGACGACGCTCGGGGAGCACGTGGTGGAGGACTATTCCGCGCTCGGCCTGTCCCTCAAGGCGCACCCCGTGAGCTTCTTCCGGGAGCGCCTGAAGACCATGGGCGTGATCTCGAGCGCCGAGCATTGGGAACCGCAGCGCGCAGGCCGCCGGGCGAAGGTGGCAGGCCTGGTGCTCGTCAGGCAGCGGCCCGGCACGGCCAAGGGCGTCATCTTCCTCACCATGGAGGACGAGACGGGCGTGGTGAACGTGGTCGTGTGGCCGAAGATGTTCGAGAAGTTCCGCCGCATCGTCATGAGCGCGCAGTTCCTGCTGGTGCGCGGCCGCATCGAACGGCACGGGCTCGTCTCGCACGTGATCGCCGAGGATCTGGTCGACCTCTCCCGCGAATTGGCGACGCTCTCCTCCGGTCGTCCCCTTCACCACGAGGGACGCGAGGTGCAGGAAGGCTCCTGGCGCCCCAAAAGCCGCGATTTCCATTGAGGATTGATCGCCGCCGCGAACGCGCCAGCGCGCGAGACTACCTCGCCCGCGAGGCGACCTTGCGGTTGGGGAGTGCGCTCAGGTTCTGCGCGGCCTCGGTCTCACCGTCGATGAAGCTGGCGATGCTCATGGCCTCGCCCTTCAATTCCTGCGCGAAGGGATGGATCAGGCGAACCAGCACGGCGTCGTCCTGCGAGGATGTCGGCGTCAGAAGGGGTGCCGCCGGGAAAACATTGAACGACAACTCCTCGAAATGCTCGTCGTCGAACGAGGGCTGCGCGACGAAGACGGGCGCAGGCGGCAGCACCACGCCGGACTGCGGAGCTGGCCTCTGCGCCGCCTTCGGTGGAGCTGGCGGCATCGGCATGCGCGCGGACGCTTCCTGCACGAGACTGCGTTGCGGTGACGGCGGCAACGCGGCTGCCGGCGGAGGTTCGGCCGCCAGCGCCGCAAGACGCGCGCGCTCATCGTCGCTCGGCCGCGTGCCGAGCGCCATCGGCCGTTCGACCGGCTTCGGCGAACTCAACAGTTTTGGCAGTTGCGGCAGCGACGGCATCAGCGACGCGTACTGCACGGTGGGCTTCGCGGTCGTGCGCAGCTTGTGGAACTCGCTCATCTCTTCGGCGAGATCGCGGTTGTTCATGGCGACGCGCACGTCGGCCGGCGTGATGGCGCCGCCATCGGCCGCGAGATGCTGTGTACGCCCCGAGGGGAACAAGAGCGCCAGCTCCTGCCGCGTCGCGCGTGGCCAGGCCCGCACGCGATCCGTGTCGATGTGGACGAACGGGATCTGCGAGGTCGGGTAATATCCGACGCCGCCACGCTCGTGCACGAGCCCCGCATAGCGCAGCCGCTTCAACGGCACGTCGGGGAACATGACGTCCATCGCCTTGCCGAGGATGTGCCGGCTTTCGCTCGCCTGTCCGCCGACGGTCCGCCGCAGCATGTCGTTGGTGGCGCGCGAGCGATAGGCGGAGATGACATGGATGGGCTCCTTGGAGCCGAGTTCCTGATGGATCTCCCACACGAGGTCGATCAGCTCGGGATCCATGTTGGCTTTCTCGTCGCGACGCCAGTCGCGCAGGATCCAGTTGATCTTGTCCATCGCCTCGGGAATGCGCTTGCCGTCCTTCATGTACTGGACGGTCAGCGTTTCCTTGGCATTCACGGTGTAGAAGGAGATCGTGCGGTCGCGCGTGCCGTCGGCGGCCGACGCGATGCTGCCCGCGCAGGCGATGACCAGCAGGCCGATAGCCATCGATCTCAGGATGGATCGCAAGCCCCTACCTTCCCTCGCGCCGCCGGCCCCGTTGATCCTGGTGGCCGAGCCGTTTTCTCGCACGCCGTTCCGGCTGCGAGCCCCATTGTCATCAGGAACGGTTAAGCAAACCCCGTATCGGACGAACCCGATGAGAATCAAAGACTGGGCCCATACTGGGGCGATAACGAGGCACCTTGGCCGTGAATTCCACGGCAGGGCTGCTCAATTCAACCCAAGCGCTTTGCGCGCCCACTCTTCCTTGGGGCCGATCACGGACTTCTTCGAAGACTCGGCAAGACTTCCGACGGCGCCGACTTCGATCGGGCCGGGGTCCTTCTCCTTCGGCAGCAGGTGGGCCTTGCCCTCCATACCCATGGCGATACGCGGTTCGTGGCCGTACACGTCTTTGAAGAGCTTGAGCTTTCCGTCTTCGCCCACGGCCGCGGTGAAGTACGTCAGGTGCACCGGGATCTTGCGCTTGAGATTGACCGTCTGGTTCTCCTGCGCGCTCTTGATGGCCGCGGCGACGCGGGCGCCGGTCCACCCCTGGTCCTGCGCCAGGATCAGCTCGGCGAACTTCTCGGGCTCGCGGACGCGGATACAACCGTGGCTGAAGGCGCGCTCGGTCGCGTTGAAGAGCTTCTTGGTCGGCGTGTCGTGCATGTACACGTCGTGCTTGTTGGGGAAGCGGAATTTGACGACGCCCAGCACGTTCTCACCGCCCGAGGGCTGGATCACGTTGTAGCGGCGGATGTCGGCAGTGCTCCAGTCGACGCTCTCCGGATCCACTTCCTTGCCGTTCTGCACGAGCTTGAGGTTGTGCCGCGCCAGGATGCGCATCCGGCCCTTGGCGAGGTTCGGCAGGATCTCGTTCTTCTTGATGGAATCCGGCACGCCCCACGTGGGATTGAAGATCACCTGCGCCATGCCTTCCGAGAAGATCGGCGTCTGCTTGTCCGTCTTGCCGACGATGGCACGCTCGGTGTGGATCACCTTGCCGTCCTTGACGACGCGCAGGGTGAACTCCGGCACGTTGACCCAGATGAAGGTGTCGCCGAGATCATCCGGCATCCAGCGCCACTGCTCCATGTTGACGAGCAGTTTCTTGAGGGAAGCCTTTTCAGGCTTCGGCGCCTCACTCTTGTCCGCGTCCTTGGCCTTCCCGACGGGTTCCTTCTCGACGGGCGGCGTAACGACCGCCAGCTTTTCGCCGCGCTTCAGCGCGAGGTACTTCTGGCGCAGCAGTTCGAACTGCGGATGCTGCGGATGCAGCTTGCGCAGGTATGCGTCAGGTGCGTCCGCCGTGCTGATTTCGGCCAGCACGCGCTGCGGCTCGACGAAGGTGAGCTGCCGGTCGATGAAGCGGCTGATGGACGTGGGATCGGCGCGACCGCCGTGCGCATGCCGGGCATATTTCAGCACCAATTCCGCGATCTCGAATTCGGCAGCGGCTTGATCGGCAGGCGATGCGAAGGCGCCGCGCACGTCGGCGGACTTGATCTTGAAGGCCGCGGCATCGAGGCCCCAGTCCTCGGCCCGCCCCAATTCCGCAACGACGGCCTGACCCGCTGTCGTCAGGCCAGTGCTGCTCGTCCAGACGGGAGCGTTCTGGCGCTCGCCGTAGAACATCACGAGCGCGGCCCGATCCTCGCGCTGGCGCGCGCTGGGCTTGCCGTCCTGTTTCAGAAGCCGTTCCGAAAGCGCCTGCGAGTAGGCCTGGTCGACGTCCACGGCCGGCTTAGGCGGTGTGTCCTTCTGCGCCTCGATCTCCTGCGCGGCCGGCGCAGCAGGGGGCGGCGGGGGAAGTTCGGCGCCGGCCGAGACGGTGCCCTGCGCCCGCACGGCGGAGGCCGGTCCAAGGAGGAGGGTCAGGGCGAGGGCGGCGCGCGGCAGGCGGTGGCCGAGGGACATAGGCGGCGGCTCCGGAATACGATCCCGAGCCCCTAGCCTAGCGTGAGGGCAAAGCCAAGGCACGAATTTCCTTTTTCCCAGGCGGGGTTGCGCCTGGGGCCACATTTCGGGCTTCGCCGCACTGCAGCGGGCCGTCGCCTAGGTGACCATGCCCTCTTCGAGTCCGAACTCCCGCATCTTGCGGTAGAGCGTGGAGCGGCCGATGCCGAGGCGCTTGGCGACCTCCGTCATGTGTCCGCGATAGCGCCCGAGCGCCAGGCGGATCATGTCGGCTTCCATAGCCTCAAGCGAGCGGATCTCACCGTTGTCAGTGACGGCTGGGATGCCCAGCGCGCTGTGCGTGCCGGCGGCCACGGCGACCGTCTGCGGCACGGCGTTCTCGGCGCCCAGCATGACCGGCCCCTTGATGATCGGGCGGTTGTCGACCGGCGCCGGAGCGTGCGGGATCTCGGGCTTGAAGCCGTCGACGTGCACGGCGATCTGAGGGAACTCGGCGACCGTCAGTTCGGGACCGTCGGCGAGGACGACGGCACGGAACACCGCGTTCTCGAGCTGACGCACGTTGCCGGGCCAGGAATAGCTCGTAAGCAGCCGCAGCGCGTCGGCACTGATGGCGTTGACCCGGCGTCCTTCCTCGGCGGCGAAGCGCGCGAGGAAATGCAGCGCCAGTTCCGGCACGTCATCGAGGCGCTCGCGCAAGGGCGGCACGTGGATCGGGAACACGTTGAGCCGGTAGTAGAGATCCTCGCGGAACTTGCCGTCCTTGACGAGCTGGATCATGTCGCGATTGGTCGCGGAGATCAGCCGGAAGTTCACCTGCACGGGCTTGCGCGCGCCGACCGGATCGATCTCGCCTTCCTGCAAAGCCCGCAGGAGTTTCACTTGGGCTTCCAGCGGCAGTTCACCGACTTCGTCGAGGAACAGCGTGCCGCCGTCCGCTTCCTGGAACTTGCCGATGCGTTTGTCGACCGCACCCGTGAAGGCGCCGCGCTCGTGTCCGAACAGGATGCTTTCGACGAGGTTCTCCGGAATCGCCCCGCAGTTCACCGTGACGAAGGGCTTGGCCCGCCGCTCGCTTTCACCCTGGATGGCGCGCGCGATCAGCTCCTTGCCGACGCCGCTTTCGCCCTCGATCAGCACGGGGATGTTGGACGCCGCCGCACGCCGGCCGAGCGCGATCACACGCTGCATGGCGTTGCCGCGCACGATCAGGTCGGAGAACGTGAGTTCGCCTTCCGCCTTCTTGCGCAGGCGGGAGATCTCGTCCTCGAGCGCATCGATCTTCAAGGCGCTCTTGATGGAGGCTTCGAGCCGCTCGGGCGACGTCGGCTTCACGACGAAGTCCATGGCTCCGGCGCGCATTGCCGAAATTGCGGCGTCGATCGAACCGTGCGCGGTCTGCACGATCACGGGAGGCATGCCGGGCTTGCGCGCGATGCGCGACAGCACTTCGAGCCCGCCCATACCGGGCATCACCATGTCGAGCAGGACGAGCGCGACAGCCGTGCTGTCGGCGCCTTCCAGGATGCTCAGCGCCTGCTCGCCGCTTTGCGCGGTCTTGGTGTCGTAGCCGAAACGGCGGATGGTCTCTTCGAGAATACGGCGTTGCGCAGGATCATCGTCGACGACTAGGACGAGTTTGGGCATAGGACTCGACTCAACGTGTTACGCTAGGCCCTCGCCAGACGCCAAACGGCGGACAAGGCCACGCTCTGCAACTCTGCTGGGGCCAGAGTGACCGAGAGCGGTAAACGCAAAGTTTCAAAACGCGCGGACCTGAGACTTATTTGTTGTACGGGGCCCCCGCGGGCCATTCGGAGCATCGCCGGGAGCCCAATGGTCGCGGCGCCCCGATCGTCATTTGCCGTCCCGAGCCGCCTTGTGCATAAGGGGGGCGGCCAAAGTTAACGCGCGGCCCATCGGCAGCCGACAGCCCTGAACGAGGGACACTCATGAGAGATCAAGGTCAGCGTGGCGCGGTCCTCGCAGCAGGCGCCGCTGGTGCAAAGCCCGGGCAGGACCTCGGCACGATGCCCGTGTGGAATCTGGCGGATCTCTACCCGGCTCCGACCTCCAAGCAGGTCGAGCAGGATCTCGCCAAGGCTGCGCGCGAGGCGACCGCGATCAAGGACGCCTACCAGGGCAAGCTGCAGGCGCTCGGCCGTAACGGCGCAGCGCTCGCCAAGGCCATTGCCGCCTACGAAGCGCTCTCCGACACGGTCGGCAAGCTCGGCTCCTACGCGGGCCTGCTCTACTCCGCCGACACGGCCAACGGCGACAACGCCAAGTTCTACGGCGACATCCAGGAAAAGATCACGGCCATCACCACCGATCTCATCTTCTTCGAGCTGGAACTCAATCGCATCGAGGACAAGGACTTGGCCGAAGCCCTGAAAGTGCCGGCGCTCGCCCACTACAAGCCGTGGCTCGACGACCTGCGCAAGGAGAAGCCCTATCAGCTCGACGAAAAGCTCGAGCGGCTCTTCCACGAGAAGTCGGTGACGTCGCGCGGCTCCTGGAACCGCCTCTTCAACGAGACGATGACGGCGCTGCGCTTCGACGTCGAGGGCGAGACCGAGCCGCTGGCCCTGGAGCCGACCCTCAACCTCCTCACCAACGCCGATGGCAAGCGTCGGGCCGCCGCGGCCAACGCGCTTGGCAAGGTCTTCTCCGACAACATCCGTCTGTTCACGCTCATCACCAACACGCTCTCCAAGGACAAGGAGATCTCGGACCGCTGGCGCGGCTTCAAGGACGTGGCCGACAGCCGCCACCTCGCCAACCGCGTGGAGCCCGAGGTCGTGGACGCGCTGGTCTCGGCGGTGCGTGCAGCCTACCCGCGCATCTCGCACCGCTATTACAAGATGAAGGCGAAGTGGCTCGGCACGGACGTCATGCCGTTCTGGGACCGCAACGCGCCGCTGCCCGAGAAATCCGAGCGCACGGTGACGTGGCCCGAGGCGCAGAGCATGGTGCTGTCGGCCTACAACGGCTTCGCGCCCGAGATGGCCGCGATCGCCAAGCGCTTCTTCGACGGCGGCTGGATCGACGCGCCGGTGCGCGAAGGCAAGGCGCCGGGCGCCTTCTCGCACCCGACCGTGCCGTCGGCCCACCCCTACATCCTGCTCAACTACCAGGGCAAGCCGCGGGACGTGATGACGCTCGCACACGAACTGGGCCATGGCGTGCACCAGGTGCTCGCCGCACCCCAGGGCGCACTGCTCGCACCGACGCCGCTGACGCTGGCCGAGACGGCCTCCGTGTTCGGCGAGATGCTGACCTTCAAGACTCTCCTGGCCCAGGCCAAGGACGCGCGTGAGCGCAAGGCCATGATGGCGCAGAAGGTCGAGGACATGATCAACACGGTCGTGCGCCAGATCGCCTTCTACTCCTTCGAGCGCCGCGTGCACGAGGAGCGCAAGGGCGGCGAGCTCACCGCGCAACGGCTCGGGCAGTTGTGGCTCGAGGTGCAGAGCGAGAGCCTTGGTCCGGCCATCGACATCAAGGAAGGCTACGAGACGTTCTGGGCCTACATCCCGCACTTCATCCACTCGCCGTTCTACGTCTACGCGTATGCATTCGGCGATTGCCTGGTGAATTCCCTCTATGGCCTCTACCAGGAGGCCCACCCGGGCTTCGTGCAGAAGTATTTCGACATGCTGAAAGCCGGTGGCTCCAAGCATCACTCCGAGTTGCTGAAGCCGTTCGGCCTCGATGCCTCCCAGCCGGAGTTCTGGCAGAAGGGCCTCGACGTCATCGCCGGCATGATCGACGAGCTGGAGGCCATGGGCTAGGCGCCGGGCGCGGGCCTGGAATGGCAGTCGGGCAACCCCGATGGGGGCGGGCAAGTGCTGTCGTCGGACGTGTTGCCTGCTGATAATGCTCGATATTCTCGGGCTGCCCGGGGGTCCCCAAGGGCGCCGGCCGGCCGCATAGTCCTTTGGAACCAGAGACTTGCCAGCCCTCTTTTACGACCGCGGAACGCGGTGTATAAGCCGCGCCCATTGCCCGGCCGCGTTCGCCGGGAGTGCGGCGGCAAGCTTACTCAAGCCTGCAGCCCTAGTCTTATGTGGAGCGGCACGCGACATCCGGAACAGAGACTGGCCGGATGCCTTTGCAAGGGTGAACCTCGAGGTGATGCCTGTGAAGCCCACGTGCGTCCGAGCAGGACAATAGCGCCGCCATGGCTCAGACATTAGCCGCACCGTCTGGCGCGGAAGCCGGCCCAGGCGAGAAACAACTCTGGGCGCTGGCGCTCGGTGCCATCGGCGTCGTGTTCGGCGATATCGGCACGAGCCCGCTCTATGCGCTCCGCGAGGCGGTGAAGACCGCGCAGTCGCACGGTGCCGGCAACGAGGAAGCCGTGCTCGGCATCCTTTCGCTGACGGTGTGGACCATGTTTCTCATCGTCACCCTGAAGTACGTGCTTGTGCTGCTGAACGCGGACAACAAGGGCGAAGGCGGCACGTTTGCGCTGATGGCACTCGGCCAGTCCGTGGCCAAGCGCAGCGCGCCACTCATTCTCCTGCTGGGTGTCGTCGGCGCGGCTTTCTTCTACGGCGACGCGATCCTGACACCGGCGATTTCGGTGCTGTCGGCTGTTGAAGGCTTGAAGCTCGTCACGCCGCATCTGGAAGAAGCCGTTCTCCCCGTCACGCTGGCGATCATCGTGCTGCTGTTCATGGTCCAGTCGCGCGGCACCGCCAAGATCGCACAGTATTTCGGCCCGGTGATGCTGATCTGGTTCGGCGCGCTGGCGCTCGGCGGTCTCGTGCACATCATCGACGACTACCGCGTGTTCCAGGCGCTGAACCCGATCCTCGGGGTCCAGTTCGTGTTCACGCACGGCATCGTCGGCCTGCTGGTGATGGGCTTCGTCTTCCTCGCTGCCACGGGTGCCGAGGCGCTTTATGCCGACCTCGGCCACTTCGGCCGGCGGCCGATCCAGGTCGCGTGGCTGTCGATCGTGCAGCCGGCGCTGATCCTGAATTACTTCGGGCAGGGTGCGCTCCTGCTGTCGCAGCCGGCAGCCGTCGAGAACCCGTTCTACCGGCTTTATCCGTCGTGGGCACTGCTGCCGATGGTCGTGCTTGCAACGGCGGCATCGGTCATCACCAGCCAAGCGGTGATCACCGGCGCCTATTCGTTCACGCGCCAAGCGATCCAGCTCGGCCTACTCCCGCGCCTCTCCGTACGGCACACCTCCGAAAGCGTGCTGGGCCAGATCTACCTGCCGCGCGTGAACCTGGTGCTCTGCCTCGGCGTCATCCTGGTCACGCTCACATTCCGCAGCTCAAGCCACCTCGCCTCGACCTACGGCATGGCCGTCACCGCCACCATGGTCATCGACAGCCTCATCGCCTTCTTCGTGATCTGGCGCTACTGGAACTGGCCCGTCTGGAAAACCGCCCTGCTGATTGTCCCGCTGCTCCAGCTCGAACAGGCTTTCCTGACGGCGAATACCTTGAAGATCCTGGATGGCGGCTGGCTTCCCCTCGTCATCGCGCTGTTCCTGAGCGTCGTGATGATGACCTGGGTGAAAGGCTCGCGCAGCTTGGCGCGGGCGACCCGCAAAAGCGAGGCCGAACTCGATTGGCTCATCCGCAAACTCGAGACGAAGCCGCCGCATCGCGTTCCGGGCACCGCCGTCTTCCTCACGGGTGATCCGACCGCCGCGCCGACGTCGCTCATGCATAACTTGAAACACAACCGCGTGCTGCACGACCGCAACGTGATCTTGAGTATCCGGACCCTCGAAACCCCACGCGTGCCGCGCCACGAGCGCATCGAAATCGAGAAACTGCCGAACAATTTCTACCGCGTCATCGCCCGCTACGGCTTCATGGAAAGCCCGAGCATTCCGAAGATCGTGGATCACCTTCGCCGCAAGGACCTCGTCCTCGACCTCAACGCAACCTCGTTCTTTCTGTCGCGCCGCTCCCTGAAGACCAAGCTCAACTCGGAACTCCCGCGCTGGCAGGAGTATCTTTTCATCTGGCTCGCGGGCCGGGCCGAGGATGCGACCCAGTATTTCCGCATCCCGTCCGACCGGGTTGTCGAGGTGGGGACGCAGGTGACGGTCTAGTCACCGCTCTTCAGGCCGAGGCGTGCGCCAGAAACCAAAGGTAGAGCGCGCACACGCCGAGCGTCGCCGCCGCATCGATCAGGGCGATCACCAGCCACGCCTTCTCGTCATCGCCGAGCTTTCTGTCGTCTTCGTTTCGCATGCCCGTTGAACGCCCGCTCCAACGGCGCGTTCCCGGACACCGCTGCGTAACCTCTGCCGCCGGAACCTGTCCCCGCCACCGGCGTTGCCGCACGTATCGTGGATAGCGGCGAAGGCGACATGGACACCGAAAAGCATCTCAGCGACCTGTTGAGCGAATTCAAGACGGGCATGCTCATCACCCGTGACGGCGGCTCGCTGCATGCGCGGCCGATGGCGGTTGCGGGGCTCTCGACGGGCCCCGACCTCTACCTCGCGACGAGCATCGCGACCCCGAAAGTACAGGAGGTCGAAGCCAACCCGCAGGTTCTTCTTACCTTCCAGGCCAACAACCAGTTCGTGAGCCTCGAAGGCCAGGCCCGCGTCAATCGTGACCGCACTCTTATAGACAAGCTGTGGTCGGAGAGCTGGAAGGTCTGGTTTCCTGGCGGCAAGGAAGATCCGGAGCTGTGCCTGCTGGAGATCGTGCCCTCCGGCGGGGAGTATTGGGACAACAGCGGCAGCAACGGCGTGCGCTACGCCATCGAGGGCATGAAGGCGCTCTTTACGGGGCAGAAGCCGCAGACCGACGCCGAGCAGCACGCCAAGGTCAAGCTCTAGCGCGGACGAAGCGCGGGAAGCGAGGGCTTGGCCGCACTGCGTTTCAACAGCTTCGCGACATTCGCGTCTGCATGCATGCGAAGCGTTGATGGCAATTGGCCGGCGCGTATAGTTTCCGCATGCACAGGCTGACGAAGCGCGACGAATCCCTTCTCCGGGTCGTACTGGGATCCCTGCTCGACGGCGTCGCAGCCGTTGACGCGAAGGGCACGCTGCTCTTCATCAACGACGCCATGGCGCGGCTTCTGGGCTTTCGCGTCAGCGCCGAGCTTCCCGACCTGTGTTTGCTCGATGCGCTCGCCCGCATCGAGGCATTCGATGAAAACGGCCGCAAGCTCGCTCTCGACGAGCGTCCCCTGATGCGGGCGCTGCGCGGGGAACCGGTCGTGGATGCCGCGCTGCGCATGCGCCAGCCCGCGCAGGGCCGGGAGTACGACGTCCTCAACAGCGCCTTTCCGATCTTCGAGGATGACGGCACCGTCGCGATGGCCGTCATTCGCATGCGCGACGTCACCGAGCAGCGCCGCGCCATGCAGGCGCTTCGTGTCAGCGAAGAGCGCTACCAGTACGCGACGCTCGCCATCGAAGCCATGATCTACGACTGGTCGCTCGTCACCGGCCAGATCCTGCGCACCGATGCGATTGAGAAGATCATCGGCTGGTCGCCGCGCGAGATGGAAGCCACGCGCGCCTGGTGGCTGTCGCTCGTCCACCCCGAGGACATCGAGGAGCTGGTATCATCCCGCCGCGAGGCCTTCGAGGCGCGTGCCGAGCGCAGCGAAGCCGAGTACCGCATCAGGCACCGGGACGGCCACTGGGTGCACGTGTCGGACCGCTTTCTCGCTCTGTATGACCCCGAGGGTAAACCGCTGCGCGTCGTCGGCAGCGTCGTCGACGTCACGCGCGAAAAGGCAGCCATCCAGGCGTTGGCCGATAGCGAGCAGCGCTACCGCTCGCTGTTCGAGAACGCGAGCGACATCGTCGCCCTGCTCGATACCGAGATGCGCATCGTCTCGATCAACCCGGCCGTGGAAGCCATCCTGGGGTTTTCGCCGGCAAGCCTGGAGGGGCGGCCCTTCTCGGATATCGTGGCACGGGAGACGTCGTTGCAACCCGGGACGTTCGAGGTCGAGGCACGGCCGCGCGATCCCGCGCGCAGTGTCACGCTCGAAGTCCGCGCCAACACGCTGCTCGACGGTCGCGGACGTCATATCGGCCTGCATCTGATCGCGCGCGACGTCACCGAACGCAAGCTGGCGGAAGCCCGGCAGATGTTGCTCGTTCGCGAGCTGCAGCATCGCACCAAGAACCTGCTCGCCGTGGTTCAATCCCTTGCCACCAACACGCTGCGCAATTCGACGAGCCTGGCCCAGGCCCACGATGCCCTGATCGGGCGCCTCCACGCGGTGGCCACGGCGCAGGAGTTCGTGACAGCCGGCGGTGGTGGCGCACCGCTCCGCGCGCTGATCGAGGGAGAAATCGCGCCGTTTCCCGGCCGCACGAACATCAGCGGGCCGGACCTGATCGTCAGCAATGCCTTCGCGCAGACGTTCGCGCTCGTCGTGCACGAACTCGTCACCAACGCCGCCAAGTACGGCGCGCTGACCTCTCCGAAGGGAAAAGTGGAACTGACGTGGTCGGTGGGACAATCGGAGAGTGGAGAGCAGGCCTTCCGCTTCGCCTGGACCGAGCGGGACGGGCCCGTTGTTGCAATCCCCCGCTCCGCCGGCTTCGGGCGGAAGATCATCGGCCTTCTGGGACAGCCGACGCTGAACTTCGCGCCGGAAGGACTCCACTATCAGGTGGAAGTACCGATGACGGAATTGACGCCCTAAGGGCTGGACATGAAGTAGGCGAGGATCGCAGCGCCTGCCGCGCCCGCCATCAGCACGGAAACGAGCAGGACGGACACCGTTCCACGCGGCCCGGTGCCTTGACGTGCCTTCTCCGTTGCCTTGTCGGCGTGGTCGACGGGTTCCGTTGTCATGCGAAGCCCCCTTTATGGCCGCAGCGCCACGACGGACGCGTCGGGCGGTTCTGCGCTCGAAGTCGTGTTCGGCAGGATCACGCTCATGGTCGCGGCCAGCGTGATCATCGCGGCGAAGACAGCACCGAGGAGGTGAAAGAACGCGCGGTCGGCAACGGGTTCCTCGTTGCTCGAAATTTCCGCGGGGCGCGGCCTCTGGTGTTCCACGTCGGTGTCTCCTCGTGCGGCATCGATCTGCCTCTTCAACCTGTCCGCCACCGATCGGGTTCCGGGGCGACGTGCCGGGATGCTGAACATCCTCCGAATGCGGCGGATTGATCGAGCCGGGGCCGGACCACGCACGCCCCGCGTGGCAAAAGAAAAAGGCTGCACCCGCAGGTGCAGCCTCGAACTCTTCGGTGTTGCCTGCAGCAGGGCGTCAGGCGCTCGCCTTCACGCCCACGCCGATGGGGCAGGACAGCCCCGTGCCGCCGAGCCCGCAATAGCCGTGCGGAACCTTGGCGAGATACTGCTGGTGGTAGTCCTCGGCGAAGTAGAACTCCGGCGCGTCCACGATCTCGGTCGTGATCGTGCCGAAGCCATTGGCGGACAGAACCTTTTGATAGGCCGCCTTGGACTCTTCCGCGGCTTTGCGCTGAGCCTCCGAGTAGGCGTAGATGCCGGACCGGTACTGCGTCCCGACGTCGTTACCCTGGCGCATGCCTTGCGTCGGATCGTGGCTCTCCCAGAACGTCTTCAGCAGCTCCGCGTAGGACACCTGCTTGGGATCGAACACGACGAGGACCACCTCGTTGTGGCCCGTGCGGCCCGAGCAGACCTCCTCATAGGTCGGGTTGGGCGTGTACCCGGCGGCGTAGCCGACGGCGGTCACGTGGACGGCGTCGCCGAGCTGCCAGAACTTGCGCTCGGCTCCCCAGAAGCAGCCGAGCCCGAACATGGCCATCTCGAGCCCCGCGGGGTACGGCCCCTTCAGCGCGCGGCCATTGACGAAGTGCTTGGCGGCGGTGGCGATTGGTGTGGAACGGCCCTTGAGCGCGGCCTCGGGCGCAGGCATCTCGGATTTATTGCGGAAGAACAGCATGACGGATTTCCTCTCGCTTGTGACAAGCTGCAATATAGTGCGCCGTCGCCCTTTCGAGCAGGTGCCGCAGGGTCAAGTTGCGGTGACCGGACCGTGAAGCTTCAGTTGGCGAAGATGTTGACGCTCGAACGCCGGCGTCCACCCCAGGCGCAGAGCACGCCCAGCAGCGCGAAGAAGCCCCATGCCGGCACGGAAAGCAGCGGCCTGACGAGATAGGGCCAAACGAGGGGGATCCGCCGCAAGCCGCCCTGGAAACCGGCCAAACTCTGCGGGGCCATCCGCCCCCAATGATCGAGCAGCGAGGTCATGACGACGCCTTTGCCACCCGTCGAATAGGTCACGTCGGCAATCGCGGCAAAGGCGGCCACAAGGAAAAAGAGGCCGGCAAGGACCCGCAGTACTGCTCGCATGGCACGACGCTGACCTTATCTGCGCGCTTGAAACAGGGATGCATAGGACTGCCGCAGGGCCCCCACTACGTGGTCCTCCGTGAACCCGTGCAGCAGGCGCATGCGGGCCGCCTCCCCCATGCGATGGCGCAGAAAGCTGTCGCTCGCAAGGCGCGCGATGGCGTGCGCCAGCGATTGCGGATCGTCGGGGTTCACCAGAAAGCCCTCGACCCCGTTGCGGACGAAGTCCTTGCAGCCGGGGACGTTGGACACGATCAGCGGGCGCTGGCTGGCGGCAGCTTCGAGCATCGCGCGCGGCATGCCCTCGCCGCCACGGGCCGGCAGCACGAAGATGTCCGCGTTCTGCCAGACTTCGCGGATGTCGGGCACGTGGTCCCGCCAGACGCCGGCGTAGTCCTGGCACCAGGCCTTCACCTGGTTGGGGCGCAGGCCGCCGCTGGCCTGCTCCTCGCACTCCCCGCACATCAGCGGCTGCACCCGCACCTCGTGCTGGGTGAGGATCTCGATGGCGCGCATGAAGATGTCGGCGCCCTTGGCCCGCACCATGCGGCCGACGAAGGCCGCGACCGGGATCGGGTTGTTTGTGAGCCCCAGCGCCGGCAGAAGGCGCGGATCGACGCCTGCCCCGCCGAGGATGGCGAAGCGCCCGCCGGGATCGGCGGCGTTGTCGCGCAACAGCGCGAGATCGTCCCGGTTCTCCACCAGGAGGAACACGTTCGGATGCTTCAGCAGCGATCCGAACAGGCGCATCACGCCGCCGCGCACGAGCCGCGACCGCCGGTCCTGCGCGAAACGGAGCGTGCCGATGCCCGTCATGTGCACCACGATGCGCGGCACCGTCACGAGTTTGAGCGCCAGGCTCGACAGCACGCAGGGCTTCAGCCCGATCGTATGCAGAACGTCCGGCGCCTCCGCTTCGAGGATACGGGCGAGGTTCCACGCGGCCCCCGCCTGCCGGGCTGCTGAACGTGGTGCAGCAGGATCGAAGTCGATCACACGTGTACCGAGCGACTCGACATAGGCGAGGCGCCCGGTCCCGCGCGCGATGACGACGACCTCGTGGGCGACCTCGCGCAGGACACCGATCAGCGGCTGGAAGTGGGACAGCACGAAGCTGTCCGTGTCCGCGAGCAGGACGACCTTTCGGCAAAGCTCGGAAAACGGAGGCCGCTCAGGCGCATAGGCGGGCACGTAGGGGATGGTTGCATCCGCCGCATAAGGCGCCGGGAAGTCCTCCTCCCGGTCCTGCAGCAAAGCCTGTCGGCCGTCTCTCCGCACGTCGAAGCTTCCCCAAAGCCATCGATCAGCGTGGGACCATACAGTGCGTCGGCCTCGGCTGTCGAATACGTGCAACGGGGAATTTACAACTTTGCCGGGGATATCAACCAGTTCTCAGGCGGCGTCGGCGCCGTAGTAGAGCGTCACGACGTGCTGGGCCTCGGCGAAGAAAAGCCAGCGTTCGACGATCAGGGCGGCCCCCATCGACAGCGTCGCGAGCGCCGAGCCCGCGATGCCGAGCCACGGAGCCGGTTCGAACACTGCGAGGATGAGCACCGCCGGCACCGCAAATGCGAACACGTAGACGATCAGGCGCAGCGTCTCGGCGTGCTTGCGCGCCACGGCGTACCCCATCTCCCGCATCACGTAATTCGCCTGCGTGTGCGGTTGCTCCAGGACGCGCACCTTGCCGATGCGCCCGAGCCCCGTCGCGGCCTCCGCCGTGTGCTCCCGTGGCTCCTCGTCGATGCGGCGCCAGTAGAGCCACTTGAGCACGGCCGCGATGGCGAGCGCGCCCAGCGAGATCCAGGCGCCCCCCGCTTCCTCCTCGTCGAACACCGACAAAAGGAGCGTAAAAAGGATGGCCCCGCTCGCGAGGCTCAGCGCCAGATAGACCGGCACGGTCAGAGGCTGATGCCATTGCCGGATCGTCGGCAGGCTCGCGTAGATCATGCCGGTGCAATAGACGGTGGCGAGCGCCAGCGGGATGGTGAAGAGCGCGGCGATCGCAAAGATCCCCGTATTGTCCTCGTTGAAGACCCAGCCAATCGCCATGACGACCGCCGGGACGTAAGTGGCCACCGCCAGCACGCCTTCTCGCGACAGCCACGACGTGCGCCACTGCGAGAAGGCGCGCCAAGCCCGCTCCGGCCGGCCGAGATGCGCCGTCGACGACAGCAGGCCCGCCGTGATCAGCCCGAGCGCCAGGCCAAAGCCGATGAGGCCGGCCGGCTGCTCGATGGGCGTCCAGTCGTTGAGGCTCGCGAAGGCGAGCCAGATCAGCAGGCCGTAGCCGGCCCCCGAGGCAGTCGTGAACAGGATGACCGAATAGGCGGGATGCATGGTCAGTCAGCCTTGATCGAGCGGAAAGCGAAAGAGGCGGGATGTTCATGTCGCCGCGGCGAGATATCATTCATCGGCACGGCAGCTACCTCGACAGCACGCGGTCGACCCAGGCGAACAGGCGCTCGACGGCAGCACCGGTGCTGGGGGCATTTTCGGCGACACCGGCCGGCGCGGACAGGCGCGCGTCCCGGCGCTTGCGCGGCGGCAGGTACTTGTTGACGGGCTTGTAGCCCATCTCGGGCAGAAGATCGTAGCCGCCGCGCTCGGCGACGAGCTGCGACACGGCGCTGTCCGCATCGCCAAGATCGCCGAAGTGCCGCGCGCCCGTCGGGCACGCGCGCACGCAGGCTGGAATGCGGTCTTCTTCCGGCAGGTGCTCGTTGTAGATCCGGTCGACGCACAGCGTGCACTTCTTCATCACGCCGTGGCTCATGTCGTATTCACGCGCACCGTAGGGGCAGGCCCACGAGCACAGCTTGCAGCCGATGCACGTGTCCGGATTGACGAGCACGATGCCGTCCTCGCTGCGCTTATAGGAGGCCCCCGTCGGACATACGGTCACGCACGCCGGCGTCTCGCAATGCAGGCACGAGCGGGGGAAATGCACCGTCTGGCTCGAAATCCCGTCCGAGGCCTCGAAGGCATGCACGCGGTTGAGCCACGCGCCATGCGGATCGGCCCCGTAGGGGTCCTGGTCCGAAAGCGGCGCCGAATAGCCGGCCGTGTTCCATTCCTTGCACGACGTTGCGCAGGCCTGGCAGCCGACGCAGGTGTCGAGGTCGATGACGAGCCCGAGCTTCTTCTCGGTGTGGGCGGGAAGCGCGGTCATGCGATCTCTCCCCGTGCAACGGCGCGCACTTTAGTCCCCTCTCCCCGCTCTTCCGCGGGGAGAGGGTTAGGGTGAGGGCCAGGTCCCTGCTCAGCCATATGTTGCGGCCCCTCACCCC
>RXJK01000313.1 GCA_003963125.1 Hyphomicrobiales bacterium | reverse complement strand
CTCCTTTACGGACATCGCCTTGACGCTCGGATGCACCGCCAGCACGAACGTGTAGTTTCCGACCTTGGAGATCGGCGCGAAGTCCCTGATGGGATCATAGGCGATGCTCTTCATGAGCGTCGCGGCCGCCGCGTGCGGCGTGTTTGTGCTCAGAAACAGCGTGTGGCCATCGGCCGGCGCGCGGGCCACGTAATTCGCCGCAATCGTGCCGTTGGCCCCGGCCTTGTTCTCTACGACCACACTTTGCCCGAGCACCCTTCCGACATGCTCGGCGAGGATCCGTCCCACCGTGTCCGTCCCGCTTCCCGCCTGGAACGGCACGACCAGCGTGATGGTGCGCGAAGGATAGCCCTGCGCCTGCGCATCCCAGCCGAATGTGATCTGGGCGCAGACGGCCAACAGCAGGGTGATGCCGGCGCAGAGCCGGCTCCGGTGTAATCGCATGGGGTCCCCTCGAAATCCTTGTCGTTAGCGACTTATGGTGCCGCGATCCGATCGAACCTCATTCGAACTGGCGCCGCAATAGGTCCGTCCGACCTCGCGCTACGCCTCACTGAACGATGCTGCATTGCACAAACACGCGTTCCGCCGATATCGCAGAGCGGCAGGCGAAGCAGTGCAGACACACCTCGCGCAATCGCCTTCCAGACGGCTTCCCGCACACGGAATTCCAACCTAGAGCTAGGGGCAACGAGCTTTTGGGGGGAATTGCGTGTCGTCTTCGAATTCGCTGTCTCTTTCGCGTGCCCTGCCGCCGGTCGCGGTCGCCATCGGGCTCGCCCTGTTGCCGCCGCCCAGCGGCCTCGCACCGAATGCCTGGCATTTCTTCGCGCTGTTTGCCGGCGTGGTGACGGCGCTGGTGCTCGAACCCCTCGATGTCGCGGCCATCGGCGTCATAGCCATCACGCTGACGGCGCTCCTCGCACCGTGGACGCTCTTCACCGCGGAAGAGATGGCGAAGCCCGGCTTCAATGCGGCGTCTGCGGCCGCCAAATGGGCCTTTACCGGCTTCGGTGACAGCACGGTGTGGCTCGTCGCGGGCGCCTTCATGTTCGCGCTCGCCTACAAGCAGACGGGGCTCGGCCGACGATTGGCGCTTTGGTTGGTGCGGGCGCTGGGCAGCAACACGATCACGCTTGCCTACGCCGTTGCCCTCGCGGACATCGCACTCGCGCCCTTCACGCCGTCGAATACGGCGCGAGCTGCCGGCACCATGTACCCGATCGTCTCGCAGATCCCGCCGCTCTACAAATCCGAGCCCAACTCGCCGACCGCGGGACGCATCGGCTCTTATATCCTATGGGTGACCTACGCGTCGGACTGTGTCGTCAGTGCCCTCTTCATGACGGCATGTGCGCCGAACTTCATGGCGCGTGATTTCATCAAGAAGATCGCCGACGTCGATCTCACCTATCCGCAATGGTTCTTCGCGGCAGCACCCTTCGCCATTCCGCTACTGATCGCCATCCCGTTCCTGACCTATCTCGTGCAGCGTCCGTCGGTAACGAAGAGCCCCGAGGTGACGGTGTGGGCCAACGAGGAACTCGAGAAGATGGGGCCGCTGTCGCGCAACGAGATGATCCTCGCGGCCAGCGTTTCGTTCGCCATCATCGCCTGGATCTTCGGCGGCAGCCTCGTCAACCCGGCCATCGTCGCGCTCGCAGTCATCTGCGTGCTCATGATGACGGGCGCGCTGAACTGGAAGGATATCGCCGGCAACGAACCCACGTGGACGACGATCGTCCTGCTCGCAACGCTGGTCGCGATGGCCGATGGGCTGGCGCACACGGGCTTCGTCAAGTGGTTCGCCGATTCGATCAAGGGACACTTGGTCGGCTATACCGCGACGCAGGTCATCTTCGCCCTGGTGACGATCTATTTCCTGTCCCACTACTTCTTTTCGAGCCTAACCTCGCACACGGCGGCCCTGATGCCGATCATCCTCTCGGTCGGGCTCGCTGTTCCGGACATGCCGAAGACCACGCTCGCCATGTCGCTCGCCATGACGACGGGATTGATGGGGATCGTGTCGCCCTACGCGTCGGGCGCGGCGCTGCCCTACTACCGCAGCGGCTATTTCACGTCCGCGCAGTACTGGCGCAACGCCGTGCTGTTCGGCTTGATATTCCTGGCGGCCCTGTTGCTCATCGGCATCCCGGTGTTCATGGCGCGCGGCGGTTGAGCCGCCCGGCAACGAACTACTCGGCGACCAGGATCACGCACAGGCGGCGCGGCCCGTGCGCACCCATCACCAGCTGCCCGCCGATGTCGGCCGTGCGCGACGGCCCTGACACGAAATTCACGGTGCGCGACATGGCGCCCTTGCCGAACCGCGCGCGAAGCTTCTCCCACACGCCCTCGAACCCGCCGACGATGGCCTTGTCTTCGACGACGGCAATGTGCGTCTCGGGCAGGAAGGTGATGGTGACAGGGTTGTCGGCTCCAGAGGCCAGCACGAGCGTGCCCGTCTCGGCGATGGCCGCAGTCACGCGGCTCAAGCCCACCTCGTCGCTGCCGATGGCCCGCCCTTCCATCCGCTCGAGCGCGGGCTCGCTCGTCCAGTCGAGCTCACGCAGATAACTGTCCGCGCCCGCCCGCACGCGCAGCGGCAGGTTGTTGGCCCGGAGATAGCCCGCGACGGCCTTCGGGATCTCCGCCTTCGAGGCGACCTCGATCACCGTCGCCGATTGCCCCTGCAGGAAGCCCCTGAACAGCGCCTTCTGCTCGGCCAGCGGCTTCTGTGCGCGCTGCGGCACGAGCGGCGCCGGGGGAGACTTCATGCGCGCATCGATGGCCCGCTGCCGGTTCGTCGGCGCGTAGGCTTCGAGGCCCGCACGGATGCTGGCGAACATCCGCTCGCGGCGCTTGTCGTTCGAGCTCATCGCGGCACTCCTGCCTTCTGTTCCGCCCACAACTGCTGGAAGGTCCGCCGCTGCGGCGCCGGCAAGTCGCGATGCTTCGTCCATCCGCTCGCGAACGGCAATTTGCGGAACGCACCCCGGCCAGCCGCGAGCGCGGACAGCCCCAGGATGCCGAAGCGCGCCGCAACGTGATAGAGCCGCGGGCGCTTGGCGAACGCGGCCCAGATCTTGAGGCCCAACCCATAGAGCGCCGGCCCCCCGCCGCCCGCGAACTCGGCCTCGCGCCATTTGCGCATCAGGCCCGGCAACGGGATCTTCATGGGGCACACCGCTTCGCATCGCCCGCAGAACGTCGATGCATTGGGCAGATGCGCGGAGGACTTCACGCCAATCAGTGCCGGCGTCAGCACGGACCCGATCGGGCCCGGATAGACCCAGCCGTAGGCATGCCCGCCGATGGCGCCATAGACCGGGCAATGGTTCATGCAGGCGCCGCAGCGGATGCAGCGCAGCACTTCCTGGAAGTCGGTGCCGAGAAGCTGCGACCGGCCGTTGTCCAGAATGACGATGTGGCATTCCTCGGGGCCGTCGGGATCGCCCTTGCGCCGCGGTCCCGTGGAGAAGGTCGTGTAGGTCGAGATCTCCTGCCCCGTGGCGGAGCGCGCCAGCAGGCGCAGCAGCGTGCCGACATCTTCGAGCGTCGGCACCAGCTTCTCGATGGAGGCGATGACGATGTGCACGCGTGGCAGCGATTGCGTCAGGTCGCCATTGCCCTCGTTCGTCACGATCACCGTCGAGCCGGTCTCGGCGATCATGAAATTGGCGCCGGTGATGCCGACATCGGCCTCGAGGAAGCGTTCGCGCAGCACCCCGCGCGCCTCGCTCACGAGCTGCGCCGGCTCGGCCAGCACGCGGTTCTTGGGCAACGTCGTGTGGATCCGCCGGAAATCCTGCTCGACCTGGTCCTGCGTCAGGTGGATCGCCGGCGCGATGATGTGGCTCGGCGTCTCGCCGCGGATCTGGATCAGGTACTCCCCGAGATCCGTCTCGACGATCTTCAGGCCCGCCTCTTCGAGGAAGTGGTTGAGGCCCACCTCCTCGGAGATCATCGATTTGCCCTTGGTGACGACCTTGGCGTTGGCCTTGCGGCAGATGTCGAGGATGATCTCCCGCGCGTCCTGCGGCGTGGGCGCGAAGTGCACATGCGAGCCGGCCGCCTTCGCCTTCGCCTCGAACAGTTCGAGATAGATGTCGAGGTTCGCAAGCGTGTGGTTCTTGATCTCGCGGCCCTTCTCGCGAAGGGTCTCGAACTCGGGCAGCGCATCGCGTGCCGCGCCGCGGCGAGCCGCGAGCCCCGGCGCAACGGCGCTCAGCGCCTGCTGCAATTGCCGGTCGGCGAGGGCTTCGCGTGCGTTCTCCTTGAAGGCGGGAGAGGTCGTCTCGACGACAAGGTTTGCGGGCGCGTTCATCGCGTCTCCTCCCCGATGGCGGGATCCGTCATTTCGCCGGCCAGCACTTCCGCGACGTGCCGCACCTGGGTGGAGCGACCTTCGCGCCGCATCTTGCCGGCGATGTTCATGAGGCAACCGAGATCGCCGGCGAGCAGGAGATCAGCCCCCGCGGCCGATACCTGGTCCGCTTTCTTGCTGACGATGGCATTGGAAATGTCAGGATACTTCACCGAGAACGTGCCACCGAAGCCGCAGCACACGTCCGCGTCGTTGAGTTCCACGAGCTGCAGCCCCTTCACCGACTTGAGCAGGGCGCGCGGTTGCTCCCGTACACCGAGTTCACGCAGGCCCGAGCAGCTGTCGTGATACGTGACGCGCCCGTCGAAGCGGGCGTCGACAGCCGACATCTTGCGCACGTCGACGAGAAACGACATCAGCTCGTAGACCTTGTCTGCGAAGGCCTTCGCGCGAGGCTCCCACACCGGATCGCCGGCGAAAAGCTCGGGGTAGTGCGTCTTCAGCATGCCGCCACACGATCCGGACGGAGCCACGATATAGTCGAAGCCCTCGAAGGCCTCGATGGTCCGGGCCGCGATGTCGCGCGTGGTGGTGCGGTCCCCGGAATTGAAGGCCGGCTGTCCGCAGCACGTCTGGCTCGCGGGCACCTCGACGCTGCACCCCGACGCCTCGATGAGCTTGACCGCGGCGAAGCCCACGGACGGCCGCATCAGATCGACGAGGCACGTGACGAAGAGGCCGACCCTCGGTGGCAGCGATGCGCGTTCGTTCATGGCCTCGATCAGTCTCCGGACAGCGCTGGACGCCGCGCACAGGGGCTCGTGATGTTGGATTTCGCGCCCGGTTGCAGGTCGGCAACCTCGGAGGACGCCCGGACCTGTCGCGAGGTACCTGACC
>RXJK01000122.1 GCA_003963125.1 Hyphomicrobiales bacterium | reverse complement strand
CGCCGAACATGATGCCGACCATCCGCTGCTTGGGCGGCAGCGCCCGGCAGGCCATCGCGATCACCACCGCGTTGTCACCCGAGAGGAGGATGTTGATCCAGATGATCGACAGGACCTGGGCTCCCATGGGCGCCCATTCCCGCATCGTCGTCATCACGATGTCTGTCCACTGATCCATTAACCGTCGTCCCTCCTGGGGCGCCAACCGGCCCCGGCCCTAGCGAAAATCCGTGGAGGATGCTTCCGGACCGTCCGAGACCGTACCGGGTCCGACCGCGGGGAAAAGGCTTCCGACAAGCGACGCCCATCGGCAGCTTCTGCCTGAAGCCCCCAAGGGTTTTTCCTTTACATTCCGGCGCGAAGCAACGCCAGCTACCAGTGTCGCAATTTCGCCCTGATGTGACCGGGTCCCTGTGCACTGCACAACGAAAGGCTCGGGCTACGTCTGTCGGGCCGGGCCCCCGGCATATCAGGCATGCGCCGGCCCGCAGCTCCCTCGCTAGCCCTGGCACTGGCGCAGCTGACGTGCAAAGAGCTACCCGACCACGACCATCGAGGATCCCGGAATGACCAAGCGCCCGCAAGCCGTCCCCACCGTCCAGGTCGACAACGACCGCGTGAAGGTCACGGAGTGGCGCTTTGCCCCCGGCGCCGAGACCGGCGACCACGTGCACGGCATGGACTACGTGGTCGTGCCGATCACCAACGGCCGCCTGCAACTCGAGCACCCCAACGGCGAGACGACCTACGCCGACCTCAAGCTCGGCGTCTCCTACGGCCGCAACAAGGGCGTGCATCACAACGTGATCAACGCCAGCCCGCACGAACTGGCCTTCGTCGAGATCGAGCTGAAGTAGGCGCGGGCTCGGGCCGGCGAGGGTCGGATGCTGATCGCCCAGATCTCGGATCTGCATCTGCGGCCCGAGGGCGTGCTCTACCAGGGCATGGTCGACTCGAACGCCGACGGTGCGGCCTGTATCGCCGCCCTCAACGCGCTCGACCCGCAGCCCGACCTCGTTCTTCTGACGGGCGACCTCGTCGACGAGGGCAAACCGGCCGAGTATGCGACCGTCGGCCGCCTGCTGGCGCAACTGCGGGCGCCGCTCTTTGCGATCCCCGGCAATCACGACGAGTGGACGGCCTTTCGCGCGGCCCTTGCAGACCACGACTACCTGCCCGCCGAAGGGCCCTTCCATTACGTGGTCACGGATCGCGGCCCGCTGCGTCTCATCGCGCTGGACGTCACGGTCCCCGGCAAGCATCACGGCGACATCGACGCGCCGGCTGCGCAATGGCTCGAGCGCACGTTGGCGCAAGAACCGAGCCGCCCCACCCTCATCATGATGCACCAGCCGCCCTTTGCGACGGGCATCCCCTATCTCGATCCTTATGCCTGCCGGAACGGCGAGCGCCTCGCGGGCATCGTCGCGAAATACCCCGCGGTCGAACGCATTCTCTGCGGCCACGTGCACCGCGCCATGCAGGTCCGCTTTGCGGGCACGCTCCTGTGCACGGCGCCCAGCACGACAACGACCATCGCCTTGCAGCTTTTGCCCTCGGCCAAGCCCACGTCCTTCAAGGAGCCGCCGGCCTTCCTCCTGCACGATTGGCGCGACGGCCATCTCGTCACGCATCACGTGCTCGTCGGCGATTTTCCGGGGCCCTATCCGTTCGCCTGAAGCCGGCGCCTCACGCCGCGTCGATCTCCGTCAGCGCGAAGTCTTCCGGACGCGCCACGGCGTCCCTGAGCAGGCTGCCTTTGCAGAGCTTCGCGCGTGCCTTGATCGCTGCCAGCAGGTTCGACACGTGCTCGGTGTCCTTGACCTCGGCCGCTGCGGGCATCTCGAGCGCCGCGACCGTGCAGGACAACAGACTGAAACGCTGCTCGCGCCCCTCGCGGTCCCGTCCGCGGATGAACCCAGCCTCGCGGTCCTCGGGCGAATAGAGCGCCTCCGCATCCCGTGCGAAGCTCCCCTGCAGCTGCGCCAGCCGCGGCAGCAGCAGGTCCGTGTTCTGACCCGTAGCCCCGACGAAGAAATCGTCGCCGCCGACGTGGCCGACGAAGATGTCGTGCCCCACCTGCAGCATCTTCAGAAGCTCGGAGAACATGAGCAGGGCCCGGTCGCCGGCCCGGAAGCCGTACTTGTCGTTGAAGGGTTTGAAGTTGTCGATGTCCAGGTAGCACGCGATGCGCATCTGCGAAGGGTCCGCGACCGCCTTGTCGAGGAACTCTTTGATCGCGGCGTTGCCCGGCAGCCCGGTCAGCGGATTGCGGTCGGAGGCTGCGGCAAGGCGCATATCGTTCGCAAGCCGGACGAGCGAACCCGCAAGCAGCACGCCCCGATAGCGAATGCCCTCCGTGACGAGCACGCCGTCCTCCGGCCTGTCCGATACGAGATCGAGCAACGGCGCGAGCTGCGAATTCATGTCCGTCGTCGGGATCGGCTTCAAGAAATCCTTGAGCCCGATCCCGAGCGAGGAATTGCGCAGGAGGTCGCGTCCGTAGGGCGAATAGACGTAGGGCTTGAGGTCTTTCTCGCGCACGATGCCCTGCGGCACGCCCCCGCCATCCACCACGGGGATGATGTTCTGCTCCGGATGCAGCTTGAAGAACTCGAACACGTCGACGAGCGTCGCCTGCATCGGCAGCGACGGCAGCGGCTCGATGCACGCGCGGATCGTTTCCGTGCTGATGCGCTTCTGCCGGCGCTCCCGGTTCTCCGTAATGATGGGATAGAATTTGCGCAGGCGCGCAAGGTCCATCTGCGGGTGATCGACGAGATACCCCTGGACGAGATCACAGCGGATCTCGCGGCAGGCATGCAGCTCCGGCACCGTCTCCACGCCTTCGGCGATCACCCGCACACCCATGGAATGCGCGAGGTCGACGATCGCCGACACCATCAGCTTCTTCTTCCGGTCTGATTGGATGGAGCTGATGAAGAAGCGGTCGATCTTGAGAAAGCTCGGGTTGCTCTCGTAGAGCAGTTGCAGCCCGGAATCGCCGACGCCGAAATCGTCGAGCGCAACGGAGTATCCCGCCTTGCGCAGTTCACCCACCTCTTCCGCCAAGCGCACGGTGTTGAGCACCCGGTTGCGCTCCGAGAGCTCGATGCAAAGGTCGCTCGGTTCGAGCCGCAGCGCCCGCGTCACGCCGTTGAGCTTGGCGCTGATCTGCGCGCGCGCGCTCAGCGTGCGGCCGTCGAGGTTCAGGAACAGCAGCGCCCAGAACTGTCGGCGAATGCGCGCGAAGGCCTTGAGGGCCTTTTCGATCACGCACGCCTCGAGGTCGATCAAGGCCTTCGAATTGGCCGCGTGCGTGAACATCTCCTCGATGGTCTCGAACCCGAGCGCCGCGTGCCCGCGCACGAGGGACTCGAAGGCGACCGTCTCACCCGTATTGATATCGACGATGGGCTGCAGCGCGACGCCGAGATTGGCGCGGGCCCGGCGCAGGAACAACCCCGTGTTGGAGTTGCTGAGCCAAAGGGGCGTCTGTCCTGCATCGAGCGCCATGCGATCCGGTCCACGCTGTCCGATCCACGGTCAAGCTAGAGGAACGGTGTTAAATTTCGGCTTATTCTTATATAGGTGTTCAGAAATTGTCGGCCGACGCGTGGTAAAAGATATTAGGATTTCTATTATGTGAAATTCTTGCTGCCGTCGTTGCAAAACCGCGTCGGCCACGCCGTGATGTGCGGTTGCAGGATGCACGTTACACGATGCACGTTGTGCCCTGGAGGCCATCGTCGAAACGCAAACATCCCGGCGCGCGTTTCCATGCGCCGGGATGCAGAGTTCGAAACAGACAGCCTGCGGATGATCGCGGCGCCCGAATGCGCGCCCACCGAGCCTAGAACAGCCCCTCGATCTGGCCGCCCTCGTTGAGGCGGATGACGTTGGCCGACGGCACCTTGGGCAGGCCGGGCATCGTCATGATGTCGCCCGTCACCGCCACGATGAACTCGGCACCCGCCGCGAGCCGCAGTTCGCGGATCGGCACCACGTGGCCCGTCGGGGCGCCGCGCAGGTTCGGATCGGTCGAGAACGAGTACTGCGTCTTCGCCATGCACACGGGCAGATGGCCGTAGCCCGCCGCCTGCAGCTCCTTGAACTGGTTGCGCACGCTGGTATCGGCCACCACCTCGGAGGCGCGATAGATCTCCTTGGCGATGGTGTTGACCTTGTCCCAAAGCGGCATCTCGTCGGGATAGAGCGGCTTGTAGTCCGCCTGGCCGCTGTCGGCCACGTCGACGACGTGATGCGCCAGCGCCTCGATGCCCTTGCCGCCGTCGCCCCAGTGCGTGCACAGGAACGCCTTGGTGCCCATGCTCTCGGCCGCCTTCATCACTTCCTTGATCTCGGCGTCCGTGTCCGTGATGAAGCGGTTGATGGCGACGACGGGGGGAACGCCGAACTTGCGCACGTTTTCGAGGTGCCGCTTGAGATTGTCGCAGCCCTTGGCGACGGCCGCCGCGTTCTCGGTCTTGAGGTCGTCCTTGGCGACACCGCCGTGCATCTTGAGCGCGCGCACGGTGGCAACGATCACCGCTGCCGACGGCTTCAGGCCCGCCTTGCGGCACTTGATGTCGAAGAACTTCTCGGCACCGAGATCTGCGCCGAAGCCCGCTTCCGTGACGACATAGTCGCACAGCTTGAGCGCCGTCTTGGTGGCGAGCACCGAGTTGCAGCCGTGCGCGATGTTGGCGAAGGGGCCGCCGTGGATGAATACGGGGTTGTTCTCCAGCGTCTGCACGAGGTTCGGCATCAGCGCGTCCTTGAGGAGCACGGTCATGGCGCCGTCGCCCTTGAGGTCGCGCGCCAATACCGGCTTCTTGTCGCGCGTGTAGCCGACCACGATGTTGCCGAGGCGCCGTTCGAGATCCTTGAGGTCCATGGCGAGGCACAGGATCGCCATCACTTCCGACGCGACCGTGATGTCGAAGCCGTCCTCGCGCGGGAAGCCGTTGGCCGTGCCGCCAAGCGAATTAACGATGTGGCGGAGCGCCCGGTCGTTCATGTCGAGCACGCGGCGCCAGGCAATGCGGCGCGCGTCGAGCCCGAGCGGGTTGCCCCAGTAGATCGAGTTGTCGAGCAGCGCCGAGAGCAGGTTGTGCGCGCTCGTGATGGCGTGGAAGTCGCCGGTGAAGTGAAGATTGATGTCCTCCATCGGCACGACCTGGGCGTAGCCGCCGCCGGCAGCACCTCCCTTCACGCCGAAGCACGGCCCGAGCGAGGGTTCGCGCAGGCAGCTCATGGCCTTCTTGCCGATGCGGTTGAGGCCGTCGCCGAGACCGACGGTCGTCGTCGTCTTGCCTTCGCCCGCGGGCGTCGGGCTGATCGCCGACACGAGGATCAGCTTGC
>RXJK01000284.1 GCA_003963125.1 Hyphomicrobiales bacterium | reverse complement strand
GGATCTGGTCGATGGCCTGACCATCGGGAGATTCCCAGGAGCGCCACTGCTGGCCGTACACGGGGCCGAGGTCGCCGTTCTCGTCGGCCCAATCGTCCCAGATCGTCACGCCGTGGGCGTTGAGATACTTGGTGTTGGTGTCACCCGAGAGGAACCAGATCAATTCGTGGATGATCGACTTCACGTGCAGCTTCTTGGTCGTCACCAGGGGGAATCCCGCGGCGAGATCGAAGCGCATCTGGTGGCCGAAGACGGAGAGCGTGCCGGTGCCGGTGCGGTCCGTCTTGCGGATGCCCGTGTCGCGCACGCGGCGCATGAGGTCGTGATATTGCTGCATGGTGCTTTTGTAGCCTGATTCCCGGTCCAGATCGCCTGCCCGCCCTTGGCAACGCACGGAGGCTGTGAACGGGCTCAACCGCCCGTCAGCGCGGCGGGGAGCGGGGCGTAGCGCAGCGCCACGATGATCAGTCCATTATATAGGGCGTGGCAGAGGATGGTCACGCGCAGGGAGCCCGTGCGCCACAGCAGCCAGGAAAAGAGCAGGCCCACGAGAAACACCTCGACCAAGCCGAACACGCTATAGCCCAGGTGGAGCAGCGTCCACAGCCCGGTCGTGACCACGGCCGCGCCCCGCGCTCCGATCGGCCATTTGCTGAGCGCCGGAAACAGGAAGCCGCGGAACAGCAGTTCCTCCGACAACGGCGCTCCGACCGCGATCACGGCGAGGATGAGCAGCCAGTAGGGTCCGCGCGCCGGTTCGACGAACGGGCGCAGGTCGTGGAACATCTGCTCGGGGATGAGAACGAATTCCAGGCCGGTCGCGACGATCTGGAACGCCAGCAGCACGCCGAGGGCCGAGGCGTAAGCCGTTGCGCCGGCAGGCGGACCCGAGAGCGCCAGCACTTCGGACGCGCGGCCTCTCCAGCCCGCGGCCAGCAGCGTCAGCGCGCTCACCGATACCTGCCAGGCGCCGAGCAGCCCGATGCCGATGCTGTCGCCCGGAATGGCGTCGCGGCCGCCGATGACGCCCGCGGCGAGCAAAACGATGGCCACGCCGAGGCTTGCCAGGACGATGGCGACCGCCGCCATCAGGGCCCACCACGGTCCCCAGGTCGTTGCGACCTTGAACGCGGCTGGGCCGGAGAACAACCTGCCCGACGCGCTGCCGGGCCCCTCAACTTGCGCTTCCATGCGTTCCAGCCCGCCTCAACATCGCCTGCCAGGACAAGGTGCAAGCTAAGCTTTTTTTTGTGGCGGATCTTCCCTATATTCGGGGGGCCGGATTCGTCCGGCTATGGCGATAAATGGACGTCGGAATAAGCCTATCGGACCCGGGGGCAGTACCCGGCGCCTCCACCATGTGCCGCCGCAACGAAATCTCCATCTTTCGGCGGCAGATGATGGGGGCGAACTAGGATCGACGAGGGTGTAAAGGATGCGCTTTTGCCCGGCATGATACCGCCGTTATCGGGTCATACAGAATAGTTGCCAACGACAACTATGCTGAGGCCGCTCTCGCTGCGTAATGCAGCGCGATACGCCTAAATCGAAGCCCTGACGCCTAGCAGCGGCAGGCGCGGTCCGGAGGGCACCGGGCAACAGAAGCCCTCCACTTCCTTGGCGCCGCGCGCCCGTGCCATCTCGTTCCGGCGGGTAGACGGGCGCGATCGAAGGTGACGACCGATTGCATGACGGCCGAGCCGCACATTGACTACGAGGCGCTGGCACAGGGCGCGATGCGTGCCGTGGTCCGCACCGTTCTGACCCGTGTCGCCAAGTCCGGTCTCCCCGGCGAGCACCATTTCTATATCGCGTTCAACACGAAGGCGCCGGGCGTGTCGCTGTCGCCGCGTCTCAAGGAACGCTACCCGGAAGAAATGACCGTGGTGCTGCAGCACCGCTTCTGGGATCTCACGGTCACCGACGATCGGTTCGAGGTGAACCTGACGTTCGATTCCATTCCCGAGCGCCTCGTCGTGCCGTTCACGGCGATCAAGGTGTTCTTCGATCCGAGCGTGCCTTACGGCTTGCAGTTCGAGGAAGCAGGCCTCGGCAGCAAGACGGATGCGGCCGGCAAGCTCAACGAGGATGGCGAAGGCGACGGAGAGACTGAAACGCCGCGCGCCAAGGGCCGGGGCCCCGCCCTGGTGCGCCCCGAGCGCAAGCCGCGGGCGCCGCGCAAATCCGCAGCCGACAAGGCCAGCAAGGCCACGGATCAGGCGGCCAACAGCGAAAAAGACGGCGAAACCACTGAAGCGGCCACTGGTGCGGCGCCCGATCCGGGCCCCAAAGTCGTCAAGCTCGACGCCTTCCGCAAGAAATAGCGCGGTCTCGAGCGACGGCCGGGTTGCATAGCCCCGAAAGCCTCAAAGGCACCGCATTGAAATTGCAGACTGCTTCGCGGTCAGCAGGCGGAGCCGAGCCATGAAGACCACCGATCCGGATTACCAGCGGCTTCTCAAGGCCTACCGCGCCAGCCGGGGCGGCGTGCCGATGGACCAGGGCATGATCGCAGCCCAGGGCTGGGCGATCGCGCGTGAGAGGGAATTCCAACGGATGCTCGAGGCCCAAGGTATCGAGCTCGAGATCCCTGCCCCTCCGGCCAAGGCAGCCGGCCGCTTCACCTGGAGCTGAGGACGGGCCGGGCTCGTGCAGAGACTTGGCCAGGCGGCACTCCGTGCGCAGCCCCATTGCACTTCCCACGGGCGGCCGCTATAAGCCACGCGCAAACCGATCAATAGATGCGGGTTCATGGGCGGCGCGAGCGACGCGACGCCTCGTTTTTCATTGGGAGACACGAGTACCATGGCTCAGGCGAGCGAGATCAAGGCTTCCGCGCGTGCAGGCGCCGGCCAGGGTGCAGCACGCGCCGTGCGGCGCGAGGGCCGGGTTCCGGCCGTTCTCTACGGCGACGGCAAGTCGCCGGAGAACCTGTCGGTCGACAGCAAGGACATCACGCTGACCGTCGGCAAGGGCAAGTTCCTGTCGACGGTGTTCAATCTCGACATCGACGGCACCAAGGTGCAGGCGATCCCGCGGGAAGTGCAGCTCGACCCGGTCAAGGACCGCATCATCCACATCGCCTTCCAGCGCGTCGGCAAGGGCTCGAAGGTTCGCGTCAACGTGCCGGTGCGCTTCATCAACGAAGCCGCCTCGCCGGGCCTGAAGCGCGGCGGCGTGCTCAACATCGTTCGCCACTCGGTGGAAGTGATGGCCCCGGCCGACGCCATCCCCGAGGTGTTCGAGTTCAGCCTCGAAGGCCTCGAGATCGGCCGCTCGATCCATATCTCGGCCACCAAGATGCCGGAAGGCGTGCGCCCCACCATCACCAACCGTGACTTCACGGTCGCGACCATCGCCGGCCAGCAGCGCCAGGACGAAGAGGGTCCCGGTGCCGGTGCCGCCGCTGCGGCCGCTGCCGCTGCTCCGGCCGAAGGCGCGCCTGCAGCCGCTGCTGGTGGTGCTGCCGCCGCCAAGGCTCCGGCCGGCAAGGATGCTGCAAAGCCTGCAGCCGCTGCCGCCAAGCCGGCCGCGAAGAAGTAATCAGCCGGTCCACGCATCCGCCGCGCCTCACCGCGCGGCGGTTTTGTTTGACGAGTGGGCCCGCGCAGCCAGGACCAGGCACGTCGCGCCATGAAGGTGTTCGTCGGTCTCGGCAATCCCGGCTCCCAGTACGAGCGCCACCGGCACAACGTCGGCTTCATGGTGCTCGACCGGATCGCGGACGTGCACCGCTTCTCCGGCTGGAAGAAGCGCTTCCTGGCGCTCACCGCCGACGGCACGATCGGCGATACTCGCGTGCTGCTGATCAAGCCGCAGACCTACATGAACGAGAGCGGCCAGGCGGTCGGGGAAGCGCTGCGCTTCCTCAAGATCGCGCCGGCCGACACGTTCGTCTTCCACGACGAACTCGACCTTGCGCCGGGCAAGCTGAAAGTGAAGATCGGCGGCGGCAACGCCGGTCACAACGGCCTACGCTCGATTTCGGCGCACATCGGCAACGAGTATCCGCGGGTGCGCATCGGCATCGGCCATCCGGGCTCGAAGGACCTTGTGTCGGGCTACGTGCTGCATGATTTCGCCAAGGCCGACGCCAGTTGGCTTGAGCCGATGCTGGACGCCATGGCCAAGGCCGCCGGCCGGCTCGCGGACGGCGACACCGAGCGCTTCCAGACGGACGTGGCCCGCGCCTTGCAGCCGCCGAAGGAGAAGAAGGGCGGCAAAGACGACGCGGGCGCCGGCGCGGATGCAGCGCCCGCTTCACGGGCGGATGACGACATCCGTCTCGCGCGGCGCACCGGCCCCCATCCCGCCGGCGAGCGGCAATCCAAGCGCGCCTCCGCGCTCGCCGAGAACCTGCAGAAATGGCTGAAAGGCCGCGAACCGAAAAGCTAGAGACCTGACCCCATGGGCTTCAAATGCGGCATCGTGGGCCTGCCGAACGTCGGCAAGTCCACCCTCTTCAACGCGCTGACGCAGACGGCGGCGGCGGAAGCGGCCAATTATCCCTTCTGCACCATCGAGCCCAACGTCGGCGAGGTGGGCGTGCCCGATCCGCGCCTCAACGAACTCGCCTCTATCGGCAAGAGCGCGCAGACGATCCCGACGCGGCTCACCTTCGTCGACATCGCCGGTCTTGTTCGCGGTGCTTCCAAGGGCGAAGGGCTCGGCAACCAGTTCCTCGCCCACATCCGCGAAGTCGATGCCGTGGCCTACGTGCTGCGCTGCTTCGACGATCCCGACATCGTGCACGTAGAAGGCCGCATCGATCCGACGGCCGACGCCGATACCGTCGAGACGGAACTCATGCTCGCCGACCTCGACAGTCTCGAGCGGCGTCGCGACAGCCTGCAGAAGAAGGCCAAGGGCGGCGACAAGGATAGCAAGGAGACGCTGGTTCTCGTCGACAAGGCGCTCGCATTGGTGCGCGAAGGCAAGCCGGCGCGGCTCGCGCAGATCTCGGCGGAAGAAGAGACGGCGTGGCGCGGGCTGCAGCTCCTCACCTCGAAGCCCGTGCTTTACGTATGCAACGTGGAGGAAGCCTCCGCTGCCACGGGGAATGCCTATTCCAAGAAGGTCGAGGAGCGTGCGCAGAAGGAAGGTGCGGGCTGCGTCGTGATCTCGGCCAAGATCGAGAGCGAATTCGCGGGGCTTCCCGAGGAAGATCGCGCCGACTTCCTCAAGGAAATGGGGCTCGAGGAAGCGGGCCTCAACAGGCTTATCCGCGAGGGCTATCGCCTGCTCGGGCTGATCACCTACTTCACGGTCGGGCCCAAGGAGACGCGCGCCTGGACCATCACGAAGGGCACGAAGGCGCCGCGCGCGGCCGCCGCGATCCACACCGACTTCGAGAAGGGCTTCATCCGCGCCGAGACCATCGCCTACGATGATTTCATCGGCTGCGGCGGCGAAGTCGGCGCCA
>RXJK01000024.1 GCA_003963125.1 Hyphomicrobiales bacterium | reverse complement strand
GCGTGCGCCATTTCGGAGAGATCGAAGAAGCCATAGCCGCGCTGGAGGCGCCCCGGCATGGGCTGCTGCTGATGAAGCAGCCGATGGGCCCCGCGGCGGAGATCCATCTCAAACGCCTGCCGTCGCTCGTCGCCGATCGGTTGGCCATCGTGCTGACGGGAAGTTGCGACGATGCCAGGACGATTGCGGCGCTGCTGTCCGACGGCATCAGGGGCTACATTCCGAGCAGTCTCGACCTCTCCGTGACGATCCAGGCGCTGTGCCTGGTCCTCGCCGGCGGCACCTACGTCCCGCCGGACTATCTGCTGAAGCTTTATCAGTCCGTAGGTGCGGAGACGGAAAAGAAGGATGATGAAGTCTTCACGGCCAAGCAGCTTGCGGTGATCGAGGCGATCCGCCATGGCAAGCCGAACAAGACGATCGCCTACGACCTCAACATGTGCGAGGGCACGGTGAAGGTGCATGTCCGGCACATCATGAAGAAGCTGCGGGCGCGGAACCGTACGCAGGTCGCCTATTACGCCAACCTGATGGCGCAGGACAGCCAGGGGGATGATCTCGCTTGAGCCGGGATCGGTTGACGGCGATGCCCGCGCGCTAAGCGTTTTGCGCAGGCTTACTCCTTTTGCTTCGCACGTGCCGATCGTCCTTGTCCATTTGCCAGTGTTGGTGCGAGCGCACAATCAAACGACCCTCCGCCCACCTCAAAGCGGTTGGACGGTCCCCCCATGCTCGTGTCTCTGCGGCCTCGCAAGGCCTCCTCTGCCGTCGCACGTGCGGCAGCGCTTTCCTCAGTTTCGGAGCCTGACGACGCCGCCGATGCGCGTGCGCACCGCGTAGGAGCGGCACAGCGGTCGCGAACAGCGCGGAGCCCCATCGGCGCCGAGCGTGTCGAGCCGGCTCAGGTGGCGCCGGATGATCCGCTCGGGGGCGCCGCCAAGCGCGGCCTCGACATTTTAGCGGCCAGCGCTGCGCTCGCGATGCTGTTTCCGCTGATGGGTGCGGTGGCGCTCGTCATTCTCCTCACGGAGGGCCGGCCGATCTTCATCGCGCATCCGCGCGTGGGGTTCGGGGGCCGCACCTTCCGATGCCTGAAGTTCCGGACCATGGTGCGGAATTCGGACGACGTGCTGCGCCGGCACCTTGCCGAGAACCCGGCGGCGGCGCGCCAATGGGCGGACGTACGCAAGCTGACGGACGATCCGCGCGTGACGCGCGTGGGCCACGCCCTGCGCAAGACCAGTCTCGACGAGCTTCCGCAGCTTTTCAACATCCTCAAGGGGGACATGAGTTGTGTCGGGCCTCGGCCGGTGGTCACGGCAGAAATCGAACGCTACGGCACGCATGCGCGACACTACCTGCGGGCGACGCCGGGGCTGACGGGGCTATGGCAGGTCAGCGGGCGGAGCAGCAGCACGTACCGGCGCCGCGTGGTGCTCGATACGCTCTATGCGCGGCGCTGGTCGCTGTGGCTCGACGTCTGGCTGATCGCTAAAACGATACCGGCACTGCTGAGGACCGACGAAACAGCCTGACAGCGCGCGTCAGGGCTGTGGGGTGCTCCCGCGTTTGCGCGAACCTGCGCCGGCGAGTGCGGCTGCAAGATAGCCGAAGCTCGCGCAGGCGGCGGAAGCGAGTGCCGCAATGACCGAGCCTTCCCCCTGCACGGCCTGCGCCGTGAGGCCAGCGCCCACTCCGACCAGCGGCAACGCGAGCAGGAGAATGGCAACGCGGTAGCGCAATGCGCAGAGCGCGCCGATGGCCAAGCCTGCAAGGGGCAGCGCTACTGCGAGGGTCATGTCGATCGGCCCGTCCCGGTTGCGACGGAGGTATGTGCTCCGTTGGTGCCGGGAGAAAGTGACCGATTCGGGATCAGCGCTCACGGAAAAGGGGATCGGCCCACGCGTTTGAGGTCGGAGGCGGCCCTACCCCGTCGCTGCGGGCCGAGGGGCGGCTAGACGAACGCCGGGGAGAACCACCAGCCGAGGAACAGCAGGATGACGGCGACGTGCGCCACGAAGATCACGACGCCGCGGACGAAGCCGCGATAGGTGCGCAGGTGCTCGGCGTAGTCGTCACGTCCGGTTTCAGTCTCTGTCTCGGTTCGGGCCATGGCACATCCATTCGATTGGACATGGAATGGCCGTGTGGCTCGGCGGTTCCCGATTTTATGCGACGCAGGAAGCGTCAGCGCTGCCGTCTGCCGCCATCGACGCCTCAGGGCGTCCGAGCAGGAAGCCCTGGGCCTCGACGCAGCCGAGCCCCGCCAGCATCGCCAACTGCGCCTCGGTCTCGACGCCTTCCGCCGTGGTGGTCATGCCCAACGAGTTCGCCAGTGCCAGGATCGTGGTCACGATCTGCTCCGAACCTTTCGAGACGCAGAGCGTGCTGACGAATGACCGGTCGATCTTGATCTTGTGGAAGGGGAAGCGCTGCAGATAGGAGAGGGACGAGTAGCCGGTGCCGAAGTCGTCGAGCACGAGATTGACGCCGAGCATGGTCAACTCCTGCATCGTCTTCAGGACGTTCTCCTGGTCCTGCATGAGCACGCTCTCCGTCACCTCGAGCGCGAGCCGATCCGGGCGCAGGCCCGTGGATGCAAGGATGGCGGCGGTGTCGAGGGCAAAGTGCCCGCTGACGAGTTGGATCGGTGAGACGTTGACGGCGATGTAGGTATCGTCCTTGCGTAGCGCGGCCTGCCGGCACGCTTCGTGGAGGATAAATCGTCCCAGGTCGATGATGAGATGGGTTTCTTCCGCCATGGGAATGAAATCGGCGGGCGAGATCATGCCGCGGCTCGGGTGTCGCCAGCGCATCAACGCCTCGTGGCCGGCGACGGCGCGAGAGCGGATATCGAAGATGGGCTGGTAGTGCACCTCGATCTGGCTTTCGGCAAGCGCGCGGCGCAGATCGCGCTCGAGGTTGCGGCGGGCCTGGGCCCGGTCTTCCATGTCGCGCTCGAAAACGCGCCAGCCGCGCTTGCCGGCGGCCTTGGCGGCGTACATGGCGAGGTCGGCACGGCGGATCAGCGTTTCGACATCCGCGATGGCAGGATCGGACAAGGCGATGCCGACGCTGGCGTTGACGTCGAGATCGTGCCCGGCGCACGAGACCGGGGTGGTGAGAGCTGCCAGGATGCGCTCGGCGAGGGCTTCGGCATCGGACTGGGTGGCCTTGTGCTGGACGATGGCGAACTCGTCGCCGGCCAGGCGGGCGACCAAGTCGGTCTCGGCGACCGATCCGGCGAGGCGGGCCGCAACGCCGCAGAGCAGCGCGTCGCCCACGACGTGGCCGTACGTGTCATTGATGAACTTGAAATTGTCGAGATCGACGAAGAGCAGCGCCAGGGGCTCGTGGCCAGCGGCCTCGAGCCCGGCCTGCAAGCGCTCGCGGAATTGCGCCCTGTTGGGAAGCCCCGTGAGCGTGTCGTGCATGGCGAGGTGGGCGATGCGCGCGTGCGATTTCTGGAGTTCGGTCACGTCCTCCATGGTCATGATCCAACTGCCGTTGGCGAGGCGTTTGTTGGACATCTGCACGGTGCGGCCGTTGGAGGCTGTTACGAGCGTGCGGGCGACGCGGCCCGCGGCGAGGTCGTTCTCGATTGCCGTGCAGTAGGCCTCGACGTCGCCCGTGAACGATCCCGTCGCGTGCCTGTGCCTCACGACCTCGCGGAACGAGCATCCCGGCTTGATCACGTCGGAGGAGAGGCCGAACATTTCGAGGTAGGAGCGGTTGCAGATTTCGAGGCGCTGCTGCGCGTCGTAGAGCAGCAGTCCCTGGGACATGTTGTTGACGGCGAGATCGAGCTTTTCGCGTTCGCGCGCGACGCGGCGCTCCGACTTGGCGAAGGCCGACAGCATCTCCCGGGCGATGAAGAGCAGCACCAGCGCGACAACGGTGATCGCCGCGAAGGTGATGAGAGCCAGCAGCCGGATCTGACTGGACCAGGCGGCGAGAACGGAAACTGTGGTCGTGCTTGCCGCCACGAAAAGCGGAAATCCCTGGACTTTGCGCAGTGTGCCGATGCGCGGCTTTCCGTCGACGGGGCCGAGGCCGCGGAAGATGCGCTCCGGCGTCGCGTCCGTCAGGTAGGCGCGCGCGGAGCCGATATCGTAGCGGCGGCCAACGGCTTGGGGATCGGGTGGCGCGCGGGCGACCAGCGAGCCGTCGGTATGGAAGATCGATATGTTGCCGGAATCTTTCAGCGATACGGCCGCCGTCAGATCCTGGACGCGATCGAGATCGAGAACGCCGAGGATCGCGGCAAGCAACGTGCCGTCGTTTGCGCGAATGGGGCGGGCGAGGACGATGGTCAAACCCGTCGCGGTCGTGACCGGTGATGTCAGCAACCGATCGCTGTTCGTTCGCTTCAGCTCTTCGATGAAGGCGTGCGTGCCGGACTGGCGGTGCTGGGACAGATACTCGTCACTCGAATTGAGAAGCTGGCCGTTGGCGTCGACGAGCGTGATGCGGCTGACGTGGGCGAGATCGGCGCTCTTTGCCTGCAGCAGCCGGTGCACCGCAAGCGGATCGAGCGCGAGGTGCGCGGGAGCGGCAAGCCAGGCTTCGATGTCGCGCTCTGCCATGTCGAGGCGTTGCAGCAGTTGCGCCAGATGCTCGGCGAGCAGCAAGACGACATTCCGGTGTTCGCGCTCGCTCTCGTGCAGGGCGCGTTCGCGAAAATGGCTGCCCACCGCGATCGCTGTCGCCACGGCGGCCAGAGAAAACAGCACACCCGTGATCAGCAGGCGGCGGATCGGCTTCACCTTCAGGGTCGTCCGGAGCGACGACTTCGCCGCGTGCCACGACATGGCCCGTGCGCGAATACGACGTCTTTCCTTCGGATACGCTGACATCAATCCCCCGGCCGGAGATCATGACAGCAAGGCCTTGCGGAAGGCCTAATGTTGCAGTGTCAGATACAGGATCGCGCCGATTTTTCGCGGCCGGGAGCCGGCGGCGTGCGCAAATCGTGCGCCAACACTCCGGCCCTTGCTGGGCGTCAGCGGTAGGGCATGGACCCACCTCGCTCCCCGCCGGAACGGGCACCCACTCGGTACGTTTACCTTCCGTCAGCAACTGGCATGGAGACGAGCCTCATGGACGACAAGAAGCACCAGGGCGAGCAGAAGACCGGTCAGCAGCACCAGCAGCCGGGCCAGCAAGACCAGAAGCGCCAGCAGCAGCATCAGCCCGGGCAACAGGGTGGCCAGCGCAGCGATCAGCAGGACCAGCGCAAGCAGGATCAGCAAAAGCGCTAGGTCGTTCCACCAAACGGAGCAGGAGAGGCGGTCCCCTTGGGGCCGCCATTTTTTGCGCTACGGGCCGCGCTAAGCAGCTTCCTGCACGGCACGGCCGAGCGCGCGCATGATGTCTTCGCGCGAGATGATGCCGGCGAGCTTGCCGCTCTGGTCGCGGACGGGGAAGCTGCGCGCGCGCAAACTCACCATCTGCTGCAGCACCCGCGTGAGCGGCGCGTCCGGCGCGACGGCGATGACGTCCTTGCTCATGACGCGCGCGATCGGCATCGCCATCAGTTCATCGTAGTGCGGCACCATCTGACGTGTCGTGAAGGCGAAGGCCTTGAGGAAATCGAACTTCGTCACGAAGCCGACGAGGTTGCCGGCGTCGACCACCGGGACGGCGTTGAAATCGTGCGCCGCGAAGATCGCATCGAGTTCGCGCAGCGTCGCGGTCGAGGCGATGACGATCGGATTGCGCGTCATGAACGCGTCCGTCCGGTAGTCCAGAAAGCGATACATGCTCATGGCCTCGGCCTTTCCATCTCGATAGCGCGCCGCTGGGGGCTTGGCGGGCGCGGCATCTCCTTGCACGCTGGTTGCACCCTGCCGCGCCTCGATACGTTGACCCAAATCAAGCGCTTGATGCCGATCTGATCGCGTGTGCGGCACGGCCTTCTGCGCCGCCGCGCAAGGGTTTTGCCCGACCGAGCCTTGCCGGCGGGGCTGGACGGGATAGGATCGCAAGACGAGCCCTCATCCAGCGAGTTCGCGCATGCCGACACCGATCCCGACCGACGGCGCCTTCAAGAGCACCTGCTGGGAGTGCTCGGTCAATTGCGGGTCGATCGTGACGATGCGGAACGGGGAGGTGGCGAGCATCGGGCCCGACCCCGATCACCCCTATTCGAAGGGCAACTTCTGCATCAAGGGCATTCGCGGTGCGCCGGGACTGCGCGACCACCCCGACCGCTTGCTGTACCCCATGCGCCGGACCGGTCCCCGCGGTGGCGGCGCCTGGGCACGGATCACGTGGGATGAAGCCCTCGATGAGATGGCGGAGCGGTTCGCCGCCGTGCGGCGCACCCACGGGCCCGAGGCGCTCGTCGCGGCGACGAGCGGCGCCTATTTCAGCCGCAGCGTCATCACCGCGCTGATGATGCGCTCGATGGGCTCGCCCAACTGGATGATCAACCAGGATCTGTGCGGCGGCTGCCGGGCCGTCAGCGCGCGCGTGACGGGGCTCGACATCGATGCGGGCGGCGATCTCGCGCATACGCGCTGCGCGCTCGTCGTGGGGCGCAACCCGGCGGTGGCCGATCCCGTGCAGTGGGCCGCGCTGAAGGCCGCGCGCAAGCGGGGCGCGCGTGTGATCGTCATCGATCCCAAGCGCACGCCGGCGGTCGATCTCGCCGATATCTGGCTGAGGCCGAAGGTCGGGACCGACGCGGCGCTGGCGCTCGGACTGTGCCATGTGATCATCGCAGAAAGGCTGTTCGACGAGAGCTTCGTCGGGGATTGGACCGTCGGGTTCGAGGCCCTGAAGGAGCGCGCGGCCGAATATGAGCCGGAGCGTGCCACCGCTATCACCGGCGTGCCGGCCGAGGACATCGTCGCTGCGGCCCGGCTCTACGCCGACGGACCCTCGACCTTCCTGTCGGGGCATGGCATCGACGCGTTCGCCGGCGGTGTGCAGGCCTTCCGCGCCTATCACTGCCTCGTCGCGATCACGGGGAACGTGGACCGGCGCGGCGGCAATCTGCGCGACAAGAAGCCGAAGGGCGTGACGAGCTACATCGAGTTCCTGCATCGGCCCGCGTTCCGGCTCGCGCCGGAGGTGGAGGCGAAAATCATCGGTGCGGATCGATATCCGCTTTGGTCGGGCCCGAAGGCCTGGCAGATGGCCTGCCACAACCCGGCCGTGATCGACGCGATCCTGACCGGCAAGCCGTATCCCGTACGCGCGGCCTACATCAGCGGCGTGAACATCCTGCTGACCTATCCCGACACCAAGCGCACGCTCGAGGCCATGCGGTCGCTCGATTTCGTGGTGGTTGCCGCGCACCAGATGAACCCCACGGCCGAGATGGCCGATATCGTCCTGCCGAAGACGACGTCGATCGAGGAAGAGGAAGTGTCCTACCAGGGCATCGGGCAATCGGTGCTGCTGGCGCGGGCCGTCCCGCCCCGCGGTGAGGCCCGCTGCGAAATCGATATCGCGCGGCCGTTGCTTGATCGCATGGCGTCGCTGCAGGCCTTGGCCGCCGATCTCGTCCCGTGGCGCAGCCAGCGGGAGTTCAACGAAGCCCTGATCGCCGGCAGCGACATCACGATGGAAGAGCTCGAAACGCACGGCTACGCGCGGCGCGACTTCACGGTGGGCGACTTCAAGGCCAAGCCGTTCCCGACGCCGTCCGGCAAGGTCGAGCTGTTTGCGTCCGCGCTGGCGGCGCACGATCTCGACCCGCTACCGGGGTGGTCGGGAGAGCCGATCGCGGCGATCGCCGACGTGCCGGAGGCCTATCCGCTCGAACTCGTGACGGGGGACCGCGAGAAGCACTACCACCATTCGCGGTTCCGCGAGCAGGCCTGGGCGCGCAAGGTCTCGCCGGAGCCGCGGCTGACGATGCATCCGGAGGACGCGCAGCGGCTGCAGTTGCAGGACGGGCGCTGGGTCTACGTCGAGACGCCGGGGATCGATGCGCGCGTGCGCCTGCAACTCAAACTGTCGGATGCGACGCAGAAGGGCGTGGTGTCGACCGGCATGGGCTGGTGGCGGCCGGAGGTGGCGACGCCCGACCGCGGCGTTCTCGACAGCAACATCAATGCGGTGCTGTCCTACTCGGGGCCGTATGATCCGGTCACCGGTTCGGCCAGCATCCGTGGGCAGCGTTGCCGGGTGAGCGCGGCGGAATAGCAGTAAAGTTCAGCCTCGCCGTTCTGCGATCAGCTGCACGACACTCGATGGCCCCGTGTGGCGCTGGCCTTCCGCCAGGACGACCTCGACTTCCTCCAGGCTGATGATGCGGGCTTCGGCGAAATCCGCTGCGAGATCGGCCGGCTCCATCAGCATCGCGGGATCGAGCGGGCCGCCGACGCTGCCGTTGGCGCGATGCTGCGCCTGCCGCGGGGTGTAGGCCTCGAGCAGCACCAGCCCGCCGGGCTTCAGGGCTTCGAGCAGACGGTGATGATAGGCCCTGCGCTCGGCGGGGGCGAAATGCAGGAAGATCGACGCCACCAGATCGTACGCAGCGCGCGGCCAATCCCAGGTGGCGACGTCGGCGCAGCGCGCATCGATGGTCACGTTACGAGCCGCGGCAAGGCGCCTGGCCTTCTCGACGCCGACGGGAGAAAGGTCCAGCGTGGTGACGGTGAGCTCGTGCTGCGCCAGCCAGACCCCGTTACGGCCTTCGCCGTCCCCCGGGACGAGCGCGTGCATGCCGGCCGTCAGGCGATGCGCCTGCGCCGCGAGAAACGCGTTGGGCGCCTCGCCAAAGGCAAACGTCTCGCCCTTATACCGCTCGTCCCAGAACTCGCTTTGCTTCGACATGGGCGCAAATCCTCACGCTTATCGCAGGCCGTCCTTGCCGACGATGTCCTTGGCGGCGAGACCGCCGACGCGCGCATTCAAGCGGCCGCGGTTGGCGAGGCACACGATCAGCGCCACCTCGTCGGCGGCCGGGGCATCGCTCGGCAGCGGGATGGTCATGCCGTCGTAGTGGGAGCGCACGTAAAGCGCATCCTTGTGCGCGAGGGGCACGTCGATGCTGGCACCGGGTGCCGCGAGCTTGGTGAAGGACGGGATCCAGGCCACGGCGCCTCCCATGGCATTGCGCAAAGGCGTGGCAAAGGTGGTGGTGAGCATGGAGTTGGCGTGTTCCAACTCGCCGCCGAGACCGACCACGCCGCCCTTGCCGTAGCTTACGGGCTTGTAGGGGCCCATGGCGGCCACAGCGGTATCGGCCAGCAGCTTGCCGACCGCTTCGCTGGCGACGATGGCCTCGCTCAGATCCTCCACGTAGCGCCCGGCGTAGGGGTTGGCGAGGATGGCAATGGCCGCGACGCGGCGCAGCGGCTCCTTGTGCCGGTGACCGGCTTCCACGTCCTTGTGGTCGCAGAGCGTGAGGATGCGGCGGACGTCGAGCTGCATGGGATGTTCCTTTTTCTGGTCGTCTCAGGCGATAGCCTCAGGCGTCTTGCAGGTCCAGCAGGAAGCGGTGGTTGTCGCGGCAGATGCGGGTGATCGTCTCCATGGGGACGCCCTTCTCGTGCAGGCTCTGCACGACGACGCGGATGGTCTCGTGCGGGCGCGGATTGAAGGGTTGGCCGCCGTCGCTGGAGAGAATGGTGCGGGCCGGCGTGACGGCGTCGATCGCCTCGATCAAGCCCTCGAGCGAGATCGAGTAGAACACGGGCAGAAGATTGACCGCGCAGAACTCCATGTAGCAGCCGGCCTTTGCCAGATCGATCATGGTGGGCAGGTCGAGCTTCGGCGCGGCAAGCTCGGGATGGGTGATGACGATGCGCTTGGCACCGGCGCCCACGGCGTAGTCGACGGCGGCGAGGATCTCGCGCTTGGAGACATGGCCGGTGGCGAGTACGGCGCCGTAGTCGACGACGAGGTCGATGACTTCCTTGGTTTCGGCGGTCAGTTTTCCATTCGCGTCTATGACGCGGTAGAGGGGATCGGGCGACCGGCGGCGCGATGTCAGCGTCATGGCCTTGAAGCCGTACGTGCCGCCGGCGCCGAAGGCTTCCGCATGGTTGGCCGCATCGAGCGTCGGGAGCCAGACGAGCTTGGCGCCTTGCTGCAACGCCAGCTCCACGGCGCCCGGATTGACGCCGCCGACGCCGCGGTTGAGGGCGATGCCGGCAAACACCTTGAAGTCGGGATGCGTGTCGCGCACGGCGATGCGGGCGTGGTGCACCTTCGACACCGTGCTCTCGAAGTGGCTCTTGATGACGATGCCGGCCATTCCGGCTTCCGCGCACCAGCGCGCGATGTCGGCACTGTCGCCGATGCGCACGAAAGGGGCCGGCGCGGAATGGATGTGCAGGTCGTAGAAGCCGTCGAGTTTCAGCATTTGTGATCATTCCTTTCGGAGAACGCTGGGCGTGCGCGCACGCAAAAGCTCGTTTGCTGGGCAGCGCTGCGCGTGGTCACCGTTCTCGACTTGCGCAGCGTAAGCGCCATTCCTATCGTTCCCTCCGGGCTCACGGACGCCGCGGACAGCACAAGGATGGCGCGGCGCGCAAGTCTTGTACAACCCTGGCTGCCCGAGGAGGAAAGATGAATTCCCACATGCGTGTCGCAATAGCGGTGCTGGCGGCAAATCTCCTATGCGGCACCGCGTGGGCGCAAGGCACGATCAAGATCGGGGTGACGCAGCCGCTGACGGGTGCTTTCGCCGCTTCCGGCAACTACGTCGCACAGGGCGCCAAGATCGCGGAGGACGAGATCAATGCGGCCGGCGGCGTGCTCGGCAAGAAGATCGAACTCATCATCGAGGACAACAAGTCGAACCCGACGGAGGCCGTATCCACGGCCGAGAAGCTGATCGTGCGCGACAAGGTGCCCGTGATGATGGGCGCGTGGAGTTCCACGCTGACGCTCGCCATCATGCCGAAGCTGATGGAGTACGAGGTGCCGATGGTTGTCGAGACGTCGACCTCGCCCAAGATCACGGTGTCGGGCAACCCCTATATCTTCCGCATCGGGCCGACATCGGAGATCGAGGCCATCAAGTTCAAGCCGCGGTTCGCCAAGCTCGGCATCAAGAAGGCGAGCTTCCTCAACACCAACAACGATTTCGGCATCGGCTCGGCGCAGGAGATCGCCAAGGCCTTGAAGGCGGAGGGGATCGAGGTCGGCATCTTCGAGACGATGGATCCAAAGGCCACGGATTTCTCGGCGCAGCTCACGCGGCTGAAATCGTCCGGCAGCGACACGATTTTCGTCACGACGGCGGTGGAGCAGAACACGCTGATCCTGCGCCAGGCGGTCGATCTCCAGGTCGGGCAGAAGATCATCACGCTCGGCGGATCGAACTCGCCCGACCAGCTCATCGTGCAGGCGGGCGAAGCGGCGAACGGCTCCTATCACACCGTGTTCTTCCCGCCCTGGTTTCCGGAAGTGACGAAGTACCCCGAGATCGCGCAGCGCTACATGGCCGAGTGGAACAAGCGCGGTCATAACATCGGCGGGCTGACGGAGGGCTTCCGCGGCTACGACGGCATCCATGTGATCGCGGAGGCGATCAAGGTCGCGGGGAAGGCGGAGCCGGAGGCGATCCGGCAGGCGCTCTGGAAAGTGCGCGTGAAGGCGATCCACGGGGACGTGGTGTTCGAGAAGCAAGGTCCCGCCGGCAAGGAGAGCGGGCAGAACTTCCCCAACACGTATCTCGTCAAGATCGAGAACGGGAAGATCACCAAGCTCGATTTCTGACGCGAGCGGTCCGCTCCGAGGCGCGGCACTGAAAGGCGGGACCGGGGCGAAGGTTGGGTCACCCGTTGGTGCGACCCGACCCTCGGTCCCGGCTCTTCGCGCTGCGCGCTCCGGCCGGGATGACAGAAGGGCCGTTCCCCGCGCGTGTCGCGGTGGTCCTACTTCGGGTGCAGGGGTGGGCCGTAGACGGGAAGGGGCGGACGGTAGGGGATGACGGAGGTCCCGTAGTTCTGGCCGTACTGCTGCTTGACGGCTGGAATGTTGATGATGCCGAGCTTGACGTCGGGGGAGCGCGCGTCGAGGGGCGGCACATTGGCCTGGGGAATGACGCGCTCAGCATCCCGCTTCAGCTTCTCATTCGTGCAGTTGAAGTTGCGGGTGCCGTCGATTTCCACTTCCACGCACGTCTCCTTGTTGTCTGCCGGAGGCGGTGACGAGGGCGCAGGAATGGGGCCGATGAGGATTTCCTTGGGTTTCGGCGGCGCGGAGGGAAGCGAACCTTGCGCGAGGCTACCGGTGGAGGTGGCGGCGGCCAGCGAGAAGACGAGGCCCAGAGCGAACATGCGCATGGCTGAAAATCCTCATCGTTGAAACAGGGCATTGATATCTGTACGCGCTGCGGCGGGCGATTCTCAGGCACGCTTAAGCCCGCGGCGAGCTACTTGCTTTTGTCGAGCGTCAGTCGCAGGCGTATGGGCTGCAAGAGGTCCGACGGCGGGCTACCCGCTACGATGCGCGTGAGCAGTGTCTTCAGTTCGGCGCTCGCGTCGGCGTCCGGCAGGCCGGCGAACACGGCGTTCTGCACCTGGCCCGACGGGGCCACCCACAGGCTCACGAGCAAGCCGGTGCCGGTGTCGTATTTCGCGACGGCCGCCCGCAAGCGAGATGCCGCCGCATCGTCCGAATGCAGCATCGCCTCGCAGCGCCGGCGCAGATCGGAGGCGTAGTCGTTCCACGCCTTCGGCGCTTCGGCCGACGAACGATAGGACTGCGCGCGCGCAACGGGTGCGAAGTCGCACGTCAAGGACAGCAGCAACGTGAAGGTTGCGAGGACGATCCTACTGCAGGCGTGTGCGTGCGGGCGCGCGGGGCCTGCGACCGGGAGAAGTGAGAAGATCTCGGGTCTCATGGGATCGTCGCCTCGCGCGCTTCTTCTCGGCACACTGCGTCTCGATCAGGGCGAAGCGGCCGGCTGGGCGTGCGCCCGGTGCGCCGCGTTGTCGTTCGAGCCTGCCCGGCTGGCGGCGGCCAGTGTTTCACGCAGCCACGTGACCAGCGACTGGGCCAGCGAATCCCAGATCGCGATCTGCGCCCCCAGCGCGTGCGGGTTGGAATTCCCGACGAGCGAAAGGTCCATGCACAGCACCAGGAACTTGCGCTCGTCGTCTGCATCTTCCACGAAGAGGCGGGCAAAGCGGCGGCTCTTGTTCCAGGCATTCAACAGGTCGCCGGGCAGGCTGCCTTGCAAGGCGAAGCTCGCCAGGAACGCGGCGTCGGCGAAGTCCTCCCGGTCGGCGATGCGGTTGGCCAGCCTGACCTCGAAAGCGAGGCCGCCGGTCGCCGAGCGCAGCACCGGGACGTCGCCCGTCGCAGCGACCTCGACGCGATAGCCCGCGGCCTGCAGAGCCTCGCGCATGCCGTCGACCGTCAAGCCGCGGATATCGGCGGCGCCCGCTTGCGCTGCAACTTCCGAGGCTCGGAGCGTTTCGCCGTGGCTCGAACCCGAGCCGTTCGGATGCGTCATGTGATGGGTGTCCTCTTACGTCTGTCTGGCGTCGTTCTGGCGATTGTCCGCCGCGGGCCAGCACCTCCCCCAAGGGCTGGCCCGCGGCTTTCCCTCAGTTCTTGGCCTGGCCGATCACGCTGCTCAGGGCGAGTTCGTTGATGGTCGGCGGGCTCTGCTCGAGCAGCTTGGCGAGGTAGGCGCGGCGGTTGGCCTCGATGCGCTGGGCGCGCAGGCGCTGGGCGAGGCCCTCCTTCACCGTGGCGAAGGGCGCGGTGCCCGCATCCTTGCTGTCGAGCAGCTTCACGATGTGCCAGCCGCCGGGCACCTGGATCGGCGCCGAGACGCCGCCCTTGGTCAGGGCGAGCACCTGCGACTTGATCTCGGGCCGGATCTGGCTGTCGGCGACCCAGCCGATCTCGCCGCCCTGCTCGCCGCTCGCGCGCTCGTCAGAATCCGCCTTGGCGACGGCGGCAAAGTCGGTGCCGGACTTCAGTTTGGCCTGGATGTCGGCGAGCTTCTTCTTCGCCTTCTCGTCCGTGTCCTTGTCGGCGGCTTCCGGCAGCGCGACGAAGATCTGCGCGAGCTGGAACTGGCGCGGCATGACGAGCGCGCTCTTGTTGGCGTCGTAGGCGCGCTGCACCTCGGCCTCCGACGGATAGCCTTCCGGCACGCCCGAGATGGACTGCAGGTAGGCCTCGACGATGGCGTTGTCGCGCACGCGCTGCAGTTGCGCGGCGATGTTGGGCTGCTCGTGCCACTTCTTGCTCAGCGCTTCATTGAGCACGAGACGGTTGGCGAGGATGACGCGGAGCGTCTGGCTGAAGAGCGCAGGATCGCGCACCAGGGCGGCGCGGTCAGCGGGCGGCAGCGCGTCGACGATGGCGCGCACCTCGTCGCGGGTCAGATCCTGGTCGCCGGCCTTGGCGACAACGTCGCCGGTGCCTGCGGAGGTGGTGCTGGTGGCCGGGGCCGACGCACGCTTCTCCTTGGCGCTCTGGGCGAGCGCCGTCGTCGCGGCCGCCGAAGCCGTCAGCATGAGACCGGCGCTCAGAATGGCGAGAAAGCGCTTGGAACGCGTCATCGGGCCAATCACTCGGTCAGGGGTCATGGGTACTCTCCTGTTGATCACGGGACGCTGTGTCCCTGGATTTTCTCGTCGTAGTCCTGGAGCTTGTTCTGAACACGTGTGCGCCACAGGCCCGTGACAGGCTCCTTGGCCAGCAGGGCATCGCCGAGCGTGACGTTCTTGTAGTCGGCGAGGATCTGCTTGTTGACCTTCACCAGCTCACGGTTTTTGTCCGTGCACGTCTTGGTGCTCGCCTTGAACGCGTTGGCCTCTTCCTCGAAGCGGGCGCGCTCGGCGTCCTTCGTGCGCGCGACGACGGCGGCCTGGGTGTAGGCCTCCTTCCATTTCTCGAGCGTCTGGTTGCGCTCTTCGAGGCGCTCGTTGAACTCGTTGACGGCCTGCTTGTAGTCCTGCTGCAGCTGTTTCAACTGCGCCCGCACCCGGTCGAGCTGGGTTTTGAGCGCCGCATTGTCGGCCTCGAGCTTCGTGATGCGCGTCTGCGCCGCGTTGCGCTGGTCCTCGAGAGACCGGTTCTGCGAGGTGGCATTTCGCAAGGCTTCGCGGAGGCGGTCGAGTTCACTGTCCTGGGCGAGGACGCCGCTGTGCGCCAGCGTCATCACCATCAGGCTGCCGAGCAGAAGGGAGAGGGTGCGCATGATCAGAACTTTGCGTTGAGGTCGACTTGCAGGACGTCGACGGCGTAGGGGGCACCGGCGATGGCGTTGGCGCTCAACCAGCGTGCGGTGGCGTAGACGTTCTTCGACAGGGCGAAGTTGCCGCCGACGAAGTAGCCTTTCAGGTTGGTGCCGCCGAGGCCGAAATCGCTGTCGACGAAGGCGTCGACGGTGGCGTCGGATTCCAGGTACTTGTAGCCGATGTGCGCGTTCCAATCGCCGAACGCCTTGAGGTCCTGGTGACCGACGGTGAGGCGCGCCAGCCAGCCCATGCTGCCGCCGTTGTAGGTGCCGGTGTTCGCATCGTAATTGTTGTAGACGTGGGTGAAGACGCTCTTGTCGAAGGCCGAATTCCAGACGAATTCTCCGTCAAGCAGGACGTGCACGGGATGGAAGTTCCCGAAGTCGAGGCGGGTCGCTGCGACGAGCGGGCGATAGGCGCTGGCGAGGCCGAAGTATTGCGGGTTCGACGGATTGGTCTGCAGCGGATCGAGATAGACGTTGCGGAGCGCCGTGTAGGTGTTGCCCTTCTGGGCGAAGGACGGGCGCAGCGAATCCGTGTCGCACGATTTGGTGATGGTGACGTCACAGAGGCTCGAGAGGCGGCCCTGCACGTTCTCGAAGTCGAAGTAGGAGGCGCCCAAGGTCCAGGCGAACTCCGGCCGCATCTGCCACTTGAAGCCGAGTTGCGCGCCGAGCAGGTATTTGTCCTGGCTCGCCGTCTTGACGGTCTGGTCGCTCGCGAAGTCGAGCGCCGTGTTGAAGATGGGGAAGGCACCGGCCGCCGCGAAGCTCGTGAAGCCCGGCCGCAGCTCGCGCTTGGTCTGGATGGCGAGGCCGTCGAAGCCTAGATCCTTGTGCCAGACGAGATCGGTCGGAGACCAGAAGGGATTGTCGAAGCGGCCCAGCGAGACGACTGCATCGGTGCCGCGCATGGCGCCGAAGCTCCCATACGCCGCGTCGGCCGCGCGGGTGTCGTACTTGAGATAGGCACGATCGAGCCACATCGAGTACTTGGAGAAGTTGCCGCCCGAGGCGCCCAACGTCTGGTTCGTGCTCACGGGCGAGGAATCCGAGCCGGTGGCCATGCGGATGCCGGCCGTGAAGCCCTCGGAGAGGTCCGCGTCCATGGCAAGCCGCGCTCGCAGGCGGAAGCGCTCGCGATCCTGCGTGGTGTTGAGGTACGGCGGGCCGTAGAGGTTGGCGTTGCTCAGATCGTAGGGCGAGCCGGTGTTGATGGCGTTGAAGTCGAGGAGCTGGCCCGTCGCATTGTAGCCGCTCGGGAAGAACTGGCCCTCGAAGCGGCCGCGGATGTCGCCCGAGAACTTGATCCGCGAGGCCCATTCCGGGTAGGCGCCGGGCGAGGCCCAGCCCTCGTTCTTGGCCTTGGTCATCACCTCGTTGCGCACCTCGTCGCGCAACTCGCGCTTGACGCTCTCGGGCACGTAGGAGACGCGACGGCTGCCGGGAGGTGCTGCAGCGGAAGCCGCTGCCGTGGCGGCCTTGGCCGCATCGTCGGCCTTGGTGGCCGCATCCTTCAAGGCTTCGCGGACGACGAATTCGTCATTGTCGACCTGCGGGATCAGCTCGTTGGCCTGCTCGCGCGTGATGACGCCCTTCTCGGCGAGAAGATTGAGCAGGTTGACAGTCGCGTTGGGGGTCACGGCGCGCTTGTCGGACACGACCGGCTTGTCTTCGGCCTTTTCGGCGGGCGCTGGGGGCGCGGCCTTCTGCGCGACCTTGGTTTCGGTCTTCCAGCCGGTGCCTTGCGCGGCGTCCGTCTTGGTGTCGCCGCGCTCGGCGACCTTGGTCTCGGTCTTCCAGCTCGGACCCTCGGCATGCGCCGGGCCCTCGATCGCCAACAGTGCGATCAGCGAGATCGAGAGCAGCGCGAGGCGCCGCCCATCCCTTCCGTACGCAAACGCCACTGACATACTCAACTACCCCCTACTGGCACTCGACTGATCGAACCCGGTCGCGATGCGCTGCGGCTCACACCGGTCTGCTGTTCCTGCTGCTCACGTCGTCTTTCTCACGTCGTCCGGCGCCCCGAGATGCGCGTGACGATCGGCATGGGCATGTCGTTGGGCGGCGCCTCGCGGAGCGTCAGGCCCGGCAAAATCTGGTTGCTGATGAGGCTGTCGATTTCCGGATCGCCGCTCGGCGTGACGAGCTGCACGCGCGTGATGCGGCCGCTGCCGTCCGCCCAGAGCCGGACCTGCACCTGTCCCACCAGGTTGCGCGTCTTGGCGTTGGCCCTGAGCGCGCTTTCGATCTGCTGCGTGACGATCGTCGCGTACCAGCCCCAGCGGCTGCCGCCCGGACCGTTGCCGCCGAGGATGCCGCGTCCGCCGGGATTGCCGGCGAGATTGAACTGGTCGCCCGGGCCTTCCGCTGCGCGGTCGAGACCGAGCGGGCCGGGTGGCGGCTCGTTGTTGGCCTCGGGCGGCTGCTCGTCCGGCTTCTTGGCCTCTTCGGGCTTGAACTCCGGCTCCTCCATCTTGGGCTGCTCGATCATCTCGGGCTCCGGGCGCTGCTGCACCTCCTGGGGAGGCGGCGGCGGTGGCGGCGGCGGCGGGATGATGTTGACGATGGTCAGCTCGGCAGCGGGCCGCGGCGGCGGCGTGCCGTCGGAGGAGAGGAAAAAATAGGCGGCGACGGCCAGCGCCAGGCTGGCGGCAAGCCCAGCCGCAAGCGGTCCCGCGTAGCGGCGCAGGAAAGGCTCGGTGTCGGCGTCGTCGGCGGCGCGTTGGATGGTCACAGGGCCGCTCCGCATGGCTCGAAGTCGATGCCGGTGAGGATCAGGTATTGCGCGACGAAGTCCGTCACCTCGGCGAGGTCGGGCGTTTCGAGGATGACGCGCTTGATCTGCGCTTCGCCGAGGACCACGCGGTAGGGCAGGCCGCCGTCGGTGAGGGAGACGAACGACACGCCGTCGATCCAGAGGCGCGGGTGGGGACCGTCCGACACGCTGAAGAGACAGGGGCCATTGTCGAGCGCGACGCGGTCGAGGACGCGGGCTTCGAGATCACGGGCGAGGCGGATCAGGAGACCGCGCTCGTTGACAGGTAACTGCGTCACCGTGCAAGCGCTCTCCACCGCCTGGCCTTCGGCCGGGGCGCGCGTCGTGGGCTGCGGGAGGCGCCGTGCATCGAGACGCAGGACGCTAGCGGAGCGGGCCGTCAAGGATACGACGTGCGGGACCACAGGGGGCACCACGGGCAGCACCACAGCCTGCGTCGACGGGCGTACCGCTGCGACCTGCGCGCGGGCGTGGACCGGCATGCCCTTCAGCCAGGCGCGCAGGCGCGTAAAGAGGTTGCCGATATCCGGCAATCTCTTCCGGCGCCGCGCGTCGCTATCGGCCCGCCGCCGCATGTGGTGATCCTTCGCCATTAGCGCACGAGCGGCTTCGTCGCGAGACCGACCTGGGTGATGCTGAGCCGGCCGAGGAGGTCGAGCACGTCCATCACGTTCTGGTACTGGGTCTGGGCATCGCCGCGCAGGACGACGGGGAACTCCGCCGTCACGGCCTTGAGCTGCACGAGCCGCTGCTCGAGCTCGGGCAGCGTCACCGGGATGGTGTCGAGGAAGATCTTGCCGTCGTTGGAGACGGTGATCGCCTTCGTGGTCTGCTGCGCGAGGCTCGGCGTCGCCGAGGCCTTCGGCAGGTTGACCTTCATGCCCTGCACGGTCGCCGTGGTCATGACGATGAAGATGATGAGCAGCACGTACGCCAGATCGAGCATCGGCGTGACGTTGATGTCGTCGTAGGGCTTGTTCTCGGAATGGACCTGCATGTGCCTACTCCGCCGCCAAGCGTTCGTTGACGGGGTTGGGGCGGCCGGCGCCATAGGCCTCGGCCATCTTCGTCGTGAATTCGTCGACGAAGACCTGCATGTCGCTGGAGAGATCGCGGATGCGGACGGACAGGTAGTTGTAGCCGAACAGCGAGGGGATCGCGACGCCCAGACCCGCAACCGTCGCCATCAGCGCGCCGGCGACACCCGGTGCGATCGCGTTGATGTTGACGTCGCCGGACATGGCGATTGCCGCGAAGGTGACCATCACGCCGATCACGGTGCCGAGCAGGCCGAGGAACGGTCCGCCCGAGATGGCGATGGTGAGGATCACCATCATGCGGTTGAGCTGCTGCAACTCGCGCACGAGGCGGGCATCGAGGGCGGCGCGGATCGCGGCGATGGCCTCGGCGGTGAGCACGTGACCCGCGGCGTGGCGGCCCGCGAAGCGGCGGCGGATCTCGCCCGCGCCGACGCGGTAGATGTTGTGCAGCGAGGAATGGCGCCAAGGGTTGGCCTTGGAGCCTTTCCCGCCCTTGCCGGTCAAATCTTCATCGACGGCGAGGGCCGTCAGGTCGTCGGTCAGTTCGCGGAATTCGCCGAGGAAGCGGGCGTTGGCCTTGAACTGGCGGCTCAGGTAGGAGTTCTTCTCGACCATCACCATGACGCTGGCGATCGACATGATCAGGAGAATTCCGATCACGACCCAGCCGTCGGTGGTGACCGATTTCAGGATCACGATGAAGTAGCCCGACAGCCAGCTCGAGGTCTCCTCGTCGACGCTGAAGCCGATGAAGCGGCTCGGGTCGGTGCCCTGGTTGATGGCGCTCGCCCGGATGTAGCCGGCGGGGCGCGCAGCCTTGGTGATCGAGAACTCGTCGATCTCACCGGCAAAGCCCGGCATGGCGACGGCAGCCGGCGCGGCGGGGGGCGGCGGTTCGGCCGCTTCCGTGGGCGAGCCCGACTGATCGGCGGCAGGGGCAGCGGGCGGGGCTGCCGGCGCGGGGGGCGGGGCTGCGACTTCCGTGTCGCCACCGAGGGTCGCTGCGGAATTGAGCGCCGGGATGGAGACGGCGAGGGAAGCGTAGGTGGCGCCGTCGAGGTAGAGCGTGACGAGGCCGGGCGTCGCCACGAGGGCCACGTGGTGCCAACCGCCAGGTGCCACCGGAGAAGCGCCCGCGCTGCGCTGCGTCGTGCCGTTGGTGGTCACCTCGAAGAACGGGGCGCCGTCGTCGAAGCCGATGACGAGGGCATTGGCGCCGTCGCGGCGGCTGTAGAGCACGGCATTGCGCTGCATCGCGGCGGGCTTGACCCAGGCGCTGATGGTGAGGGGACCATCCTGCGCGAAGGCGAGCGACGTCGCGCCGGGGACGCCGACGGGGGTGGTGCCGTCGGAGCGCAGGCCCGTGCCGATCAGGGCTCCGTCGGCGGGCTGTCCGGCGCTGCGGGCGTTGTTGGTCCACACCGTCATATCGAGGGGCGGCGTGGTGCGCTCGGCGAAGTGGTAGACGAGGGCGACGTCGGAGCCGTAGGTGGCCTTCGGATCCGCGCCGGCTGTGGCCTTCTTGTTCCCGTAGTAGAGCCAGATGTCGGTCTTGGCGCCGGGCTGCAGGGTCGGCAGGGCGACCCAGACGAGCGCTTCGCCCGCCAGACTGTCGTACTTTTCGAAGTGGTACTTCAGCGGCGTCTTGTCGTCGCCCGCGACGAAGCGCAGGTCGCTGCCGTCGGCCTTGGCGTTGGCGAAGCGGAAGTTGCCGACGTGCAGTCGGACGAGGACCGGGATGCTGCCGATGGTCTCGGTGATGTTGGAGCCCGTGGAGCTCGTGTCGATGGCGATCTTCTTGCGCAGCGTCCACTCGTCGTTCCACCAGGCCTTGGCAGAGCCTGGCCCGGCGAACAGCGCCAGCGCAAAGACGAGGACCGCGCCGAGGACGGAGAGGGGACGTGCCGCGCGCGCCCGGTAGGAGACTGTAACGGCGCTTGCTGCGCTGTCCGTGACCCGATGATGAGTGTCGTTACGCATGTTCACTAGAAGCTCCCGGACAAGCTGAAGAGCACGCGCGGCGCGTTGGCCTGCGAGCTGCCTTGATCGAGCATGGGAACGGCGACCGTCACGGCACCGTCCAGCTGCTCGAGGAGCTTGAAGCGCGTGCCCGCGCCGTAGCTCCAAAGATAGAAATTGGATTTCTGCTCGGGCAGCGGCTTGTGAATGGCGGCGAGCCCGCCGTCCACGAAGCCGAAGAACCGCCACTCGTTGAAGACCTTGCGTGCCTTCGTATCGCCGTCGCGCTTGATCTCGGCGGGCAGGCGTTCGGCGATGTTGGGGCTGCGCACCTCGAGCGTGCCGGTGAGCCCCATGTCGCCGATGGTGACGGTCTCGAGGTAGCCGCGCACCGTGTCGGCGCCGCCGACGCTGAACTGCTCGCTCGAAACCAGCGGGCCGTCCGACAGCTGGCCCGCGAGCTTGCCGTAGACCTGGAAGCCGTGCTCCAGGTCGCGGGTGTGCTGAATGTCGGCGTTGGCGTGGAAGAAGTTGGCGTCCGCGTAGGCGCGCTTGTTCCAGTATTCGTCGAAGCCGCTGCCGATGCCGCGGACGTTGAAGGTGGCACCGGCGTTGGCCTGCGTCAGCACCTTCTCGCCCTGCAGCGTGGCGCTGTATGAGGCCGTGACGGGGAGGTAGGCGATGGGCGAGGAGAACGAACTCGTGCCGCTCGCGACCGTCTGCCCGAAGTTCTTGTAGTCCACGCCCATCGACAGGCTGTGGAAGTAGTTCTCACGGGCGGGGAGCGTCAGCAGCAGCCGCGTGCCCAGGACCTGGCCGGGTCCGATGATGTTCATGCCGCCGACGGAGGCGACGTTGCTGTGCGAGTCGACGCCGTAGACGAGAAGGCTCGTCCAGGGCGTGAGGCGCGCAAGGTACGACCCGTTCATGACGCGCACTTCGTCCGGGCGCTCGGGGCCGACCATGTAGCTGAAGTTCAGCGAGTGGCCGAGCTGCCAGAGGTTGTCGTAGCGAACCGTGGATGTGAGGCGCAGCGGCTGCGTATTGGTCGATTGCCGGTTGTTGAGTTCGATGCTGGCGTGCAGCGGCGGCTTGTCCTCGACGTTCAGATCGACGTCGACCGTGCCGGGCTTGCTGCCGGCGCGCAGCACCGGCGTGACGCGCCGGTCCGGCCACTGGTTGAGCTCCATGATGTCGCTCGTGACCGCGTTGAAGTTCGGCAGCGTGCCGGGCTTCAGGGAGGGCGCACTCTCCTTGATGCGCTCGAGGTCGTAGTACTGCGAGTTCTTGACGCGCAGGTCGCCGATCTTGCCCTCGGTCACCGTCAGGACCACGATGCCGTTCTGCACATTCTGCGCCGGGACGGAGACGCTGACCGTTTGGAAACCCTTGTCGTGATAGGCCTTTTCGAGTGCCGCCCGGGCCTTCTCGACGTCCTCCGACGATTTCTGCGGCCCGAGGAAACCGTAGATGGCGGCCTCGACTTCGCGCTGGGGCAGGGAGGCAGCACCGTCGACGCGGAACTCGTCGATGTCGAAGAGTTGAACAGGCGGTGCTGGCGTAGACTGTTGCTCCGACGTCGGAGCATTTTCCTTGCTCGATGCCGCGGGCTGCTTTTCCTTGGCCTTGCGCGTGGTGCCCTGCGCCAGCGCCGCCTCGCCCGTGAGCACGACCAGCGCGCTCGCGAAGCAAGCGACGCCAAGACGCGCGAACATGCGCCTTCCAGATCCGTACGCAACAACGCTCACTCACGCCCCCCAGTACGTCAACGCGCGCAAGGGGGTCAGCCCCGTCATGCACACGTTTCTGATTAAGAGACGTCTCTGGGTGGCTGGTTGCGAATCGGGGGAACGAAGAGAGCGTCGGCGTGCGCTGGCTGCGACATGTACTGCACGAGGCGACTTAGAAGACTAGAAACACACGCGAATAGCTGCGCTTCGCGCAAGATCGTCAGTCCAGCAGCGTAAGTCCGGCCGGCAGGGAAACGACTTTTGCACCGAACAGTTGTTGCACCTGGGCCACAAAAGCACCGAGCTGATCCTGGCGGAACGAGCCGTTGACGATGCGGCGGCCGAGTTCGGCGTTGGTGATGATGATGCGCCCGGGCCGATAGCGATTGATCTCGTCGACCACTTCCTTCAGGGGCCGGTTGTCGAACGTGAGCATGCCGGATTGCCAGGCGGTGGCTTGCGCGAGGTCGGCGTCGAGCACGCTGCCGAGGCCTCGATCCGCGTAGGCGACCCGCTGGCCTTTGCGCAGGAGGACGCGCGTGCCGTTCTTGGCCACCTCGACCTCGCCTTCTGCACACGTCACCGAGACGGCGGCGTCGATGCAGCGCGTGTTGAAGCTCGCCTGCGAAGCGGAGATCCGGCCATCCGCGGCGAGGACGGTGAGGCGGTTGGCGCCCATGTTGGCCGTGAACGCCGCCTCGCCCGCGATCAGGACGATGCTCGGCGTCTCGGGCGTCCAGCGCACGCTGAGGCTCGTCAAGGTGCCGAGTTCGACGGAGACTTCCCGGCTCACCGTGACGCGACGCAGTTCGCCCTTGCCCGTGCGGTAGTCGGCCAGCAGTTCGTGCCAGGATGGCCATAGCGACAAGGGCGGGTGTACGACAGCGACGGCGGTGCTTGCGGCCGCGGCCGCTGCGGCGCCGGCCAGAAAGGCGCGGCGGCGCAGCATAGGGCGGGGGAGGCTCGTGACGGTGGCGTCCTGATCGGGCCCCTTGGCCACGTTCTCCAGTCCGCGCCACACGGTCACGACCTTGCGGAAGGCCTGCTCATGATCGGGGCTGCTGCTGCGCCAGGCCTTGAAGTTTTCGCCGTCCTCGACCGTCGCCTCGCCCGACTTCAGCCGCACGAGCCAGGCAATCGCCTCGCGCGTCAACTGGTCGGTCTGGGGCAGCGGGTTGACAGGCGGCGTCACTGGACGTGATGTCCCTTTTCGTTCGGCAATTCGCGGGGTTGTGCGCACCGGATCGGGATGCCGGGTGCCGCTAGCTCAGTCCGTGGCGAGGTCATTCTTACCGTGTGCTGATTGTGGTGTCGAACGCTCGGCGAGCCAGCGTACGCACTGCTCGAGTGCGCGCTGGATTTCCAGGTCGACGGTACGCACGCTGACGCCGAAGCGTCGTGCAATCTCGCGCCGCGGCACGTTGTCAATCAAGGCCGCATTGAAAATCGTGCGCTGGCGCTCGGGCAAGGTGGCCATGGCGCGGGCAAGGGCTTCGAGTTCGGATCTGGCCGAGGCGACCCGCTCCTGGTCCGGGGTTTCGTCCGGGATTTCCAGCAGCGTGTCGACTTCGCGCGCCGTGAGCACGCGGGCCTCGGAGCGGCGGCGGTCGGCCGCGATGTTGAGCGCGATGCGCAGGAGATAGCGCGTGGGGCTGCGCACGTCCGCGATCTCGGCGCCCTGCTGCAAGCGCAGAAAGGTCTCGTGCAGCGCGTCGTGAGCGACGTCGGCGGAGCCCAGGCGCCGCGTCAGTCGCTGGCTCAGCATCTCATAGTTGCTGACGAGCAGATCGCGCAGGGCTGCTCGATTGGCATCCGACACGGCAGGCACCTTTTCCAGGGAGCACTCGGCGCTGCCCTTCCACGGCTCGTAGCCATCTTGAATGACACACAAGTGACGCACGCACGTCGCAATCGGCGCGATAGTCGGTTCGACGCGCGCCGGCAACAGATGCGGCGAGGTTGCCCACACTCCTCAGGGCCCGAAGGCCACCGGCAGCAGAATGCGCAACCGCTCCGGCAGGCCCGGCGGGATCGGCGGCATGGGCTCCGCGCGGCGGATCACTTCGAGCGCTTCCTCGTCGAGGAGCTTCTGGCCTGAACTTCGCTCGACGGCGGCATGGAGAATGCTGCCGTCGCGCCGGAGTACGAAGAGGATGCGCACGGTTCCGTCGCGAAGGCCTTGCTTGAGGCGCGCCGGGTCGTTCTGGAAACGCGCGATGTGACGCTGCAACTCGCGCTGGAAGGAACTGGCGATGTCGGGCGCTACGTTCGGGCGGCTGCTTGGATCGACGCGGACAGCCGGCAGGGAGGAGGCGATGCTGCTCCGGAGCGGTACCGAGGCCTCGCTTTCCTCCACGTCCTGCGATGCCACGTCCGGTGCATTGCGCAGCGGCTTCAGCGTCTCGGTGTTGGGGTCGTTGCCGTGCAGCCTGTCGGATGACGTCTGAGGAATGGGCACGGGCGGCTGGTCGGGCGCCGGCAAGAGGCGCACCTGGATCATGCTGCCGGCTTCCTGCGACGGGGCGCCCGAGGGCAGGCGATGCAGCCAATACACGCCGCCTGCGAGCAGCGCGACGGATAGGGCGGACGCCACGATGTAGCGCAGGAGGATGTCTTGCGGCGCGTCGTCAGCCATGCCTGTACATATATAATGTGTCCGATGCTGGCCAGACTACATGCTGCGCACGGTGATGCCGACGCGAACGGGTTGAGGCGTATTGGCCGGCGGTCCGCTGCGCAGCACCAGTCCTTTCAAGACCTCGGGGATCGTGAGATCGCGGCCGGCGTCGCCCGTCGACGTGCTGAGTTCCGCTCGTTGCACCGTGCGCGCCTGATCGATCCACAGCTTCACGCTGGCGCGGTAGTTGCCGCTGCGCGTGCGTTCGTCCCGGCGCAAAGCCTTCTCGATATCGACCTGCACGCTGGCGCCGAACGCGCGCAGGCTCTCGGCGTCGGGCCGGGCGGCGCCCTTGAGAGTGAGGGTGTCGAGGGTCAGATCGACATCGTTCCGTGCGAGCGGCTGGGCCATGTCGTTGGACGTGTAGGGCATGGACAGCGTCACGGCCTTGCCGTGCGCGTAGCGCGCCACGAGGTCCGTCTCCGACAGGAGAATGGCCAGGGCGCGATCCGGCGTGAATTCGCCTTCGACCGGGCTCGACGAAAGGCCTGCAGCGATGCGGCTTTCGTAAAGGATCTCGACGCCGGTGATGCGGCTGTAGGCGCCGAGCGCGTCGGCGAGCGCCTGGCGGGAAAGCTGGAAGGGGTACGTGGCGGGGCCCCTTGCGGTGCGGCTGTCCTGGCTCAATGCGAGGCCCGCATGCGCGAAGAGTGCGAACAGCAGAGCGACGCAGAGCCCGAAGCTGCGCAGGGACGCGCGGTCCGGCGGGCGCATATACTCCGCATGCTGAGTGAACGCCTGTCGCGGCTGTAAGGTGGACATTGGCACGCCGATCTCCCCGAGCGCCTTTCAGAAAGCGTGTGAGTGCAATGTATTTATGTCGCCGCGTGCTGTCGAAGTGCTGCCTGCATGCCGGGCCGTCGCCGCAAGTGTGAGTCCGACGTCTGTATGACACAGGTCTGTAAAAGAGCGGCAATAGGATTGAGGCGCTTCACCTCAAGCTGGCCATGGGAGCAGGGGCTCTTGGCGCGTTCCAATCGCAAAGCCGTTGCACCTTTGTGGTTGAGCCGGGTGGTCGCAGGTCTCAGCGCCATTGCCGTTTTCGGGATGGCCGGATCGCAAGGCGCGTGTGGCAGCGGCCGAGCGACGACCGTATCGGCGCGGGCGAGCGATCTCGTCGTGTTCGATCTTCCCGCCCAGCCGCTCGCCACGGCGATTGAAAGCTACAGCGTGCTGACCGGCTGGCAGGTGATCTACGAATCCGGGCTCTCGTCAGGCCGCCAGTCGGCGCCGGTGAAGGGAACGCTGGCGCCGGCGGAAGCCTTGCGCCTCATGCTGGTCGGCACGCGGCTCGTGCCGGAGTTCATGGCTGCGGACGGCGCGACGCTCATTCCCGATCCGATGGCCGCAGAGCAAAGCTCGGTCGGCGAGCCTGCCGCGCGCTTCCGCGACTACTACGGGCGCATCCAGGCCGGGCTGGAGCGCGAGTTCTGCACGGACGAAATCCTGGGCTACGGCGGCTACCGGATCCCCATCGGGTTCTGGATCGGTGCCTCGGGCTCCGTCGTGCAATCGAAGGCGCTCGGCTCCACGGGGCGCGCAGAGATCGACGTGGCGTTCGACCGCGCCGTGCGGCGCCTCGCTCTAGGACGGCCACCGCCGGAGGGCTTTGCGCAGCCGGTCGTCATTCTCGTCACGCCCGAACTCCTCGCGCAATGCCGCGCGACCCGCCTGCGGCCCGCGGGGCGCGCGCGATGACGGAGACTGGCTGGGCTTTGCTGCAACGCCATCTGCTGGTGCGGTACGGGCATTTCAAGAAGCGGCTGACGCGCTATCTCGGATCATCCGATCTCGCGAGCGAAGCGTTGCACGAAACGTGGCTGCGGCTCGCACGCGGGGGTGAACTCGCGACCGTGCGCAATCCCGACACGTACCTCTACAGCATGGCGATCAACATCGCCTCCAATCATAGGCGCGCGGCCAACCGGCGGCTGACGTCTGCCGAAGTCGATGCGCTGCTCGAGGTCGCAGACGACGCGCCCGATGCCGCGCACAGCCTCGGCACGCGCGAGGAGCTGGAAGCTGTCGTGGCGATCATCAAGGAATTGCCGATGCGGCAGCAGGCCATCCTGCTCGCGGCGCGGCTGGAGGGCGTGCCGCGGCGTGAGATCGCGGCGCGCTTCGGCATTTCGGAGCGGCTCGTGCAGCGCGAACTGCAGAAGGCACACGAGGCGTGCGCGCTGCGGCTCGAAGAGCTGAAGAACGGGCAGACCGACGCTCCGCCGCGGGATGCGGATGCTGAGACCGTGGCGCCGAAGCCGGCCGGCAGAAGGCGGCGCGAGCCGGGCGTGGGCGAGCCATGACCCACGAGATGCACGGCGAAGCAGACGAGCTCGGACGCCGGGCCCGCGATTGGGTTCTGCACCTTGCGACCGGGGAGCCCACGGTGGCGGATGCGCACGCACTGTCGCATTGGCGCCGGCAGAGTTCTGCGCATGAAGCGGCCTTCGCCAGCGCGGTGCGCGACTGGGCGATCCTGGGGCAGGGCGGGCGTGAGTTCATCGCGCGTCATGGACGGGCCGCGCGGATGAGCGCGGGCGCCGGTGCGCTCTCGCGCCGCCTGCTTCTCGGCGGCGCCGGGGCGCTGGCCGCATCGGCTGCAGCTTGGGCGGTCATCTCGCCACCGCTCGACCTGTGGCCGTCGCTCGACCAGTGGCAGGCCGACTACCGCACCGCGACAGGCGAGCAGCGGCGTCTGATGATCCAGGACGTGGCCGTGCAGCTCGACACGCAGACCTCGATCGCCGTGGCATCGAGAGGCGAGGAGCACAGCATTCGCCTCATCGCGGGCCAAGCGTCGTTCGCGCTCCCGGCACAGCCGAGCCATCCGCTCGTTGTGGTCGCTGGCGAGGGGCGGTGCGTGGCGAGCCGCGGCCGCTTCGACGTGCGCCGGATCGAGGCGGACACCTCGGTCATGTGCTTCGAGGGCGAGGTCAGGATTGCGCTCGGCGGCCGGGACATCACGGTGGGCGCAGGGCAGCAGGTTGGCTTCGGCCCCGGCGGTCTTGGCGCCCCGATGGCCCGTGATCCGGCCGAAGTCGCGTCCTGGCAGGACGGCTTCATCGTGTTTCGCGCCACGCCGCTCTCCAGCGCCGTCGCCGAGATCAACCGCTATCGGCGCGGCAAGGTGATGGTTTTGAGCAACAGCCTCGCGCGCAAGACCATCAGCGGCCGGTTCCGCATTGATCGGACAGAGGAAATCCTGGGCTGGATCGAGCGTGTGACGGGCGCGTCGTCGCGCACGCTGCCCGGCGGCATCGTGCTTCTGAGCTGATCGCGCCGCGTTCGATCGGCCGGAGCGCGTTGCGGACGCGGTCCGGGGTTCAGATTCGCTTTTGCGGAGGTGTCAGGGGAGTAGGCCCGCCACGCGCTCCAGCGCCAAGGCGGCATGCCTGATGTCCGTCTGTCCGAGGATCTTGTCGATGCGCAGTCTGTCGAACCCCTCCCGCACGCGAGAGCATCAGGTGCGTATGCTGGCGGGCGCGAGTGTCATCGTCCTGATGCTGGCGAGTTCGGGCGTGGCGGCGCGCTCGCTCGGCAATTCGGGCGGGACGCCGAACGCCGCTACCGCTGCGACGAGTGCGGCGACGGCGGCGTCGCAGCAGGCGGCGACCATCGCAGCCCAGGCACAGGAAGCCCTGAAGCGGGCCGCGCAGTCGCTGCGCGCGCTGCAGGCGATCCAGGGCGCCGCCAAGGCAGCGGCGGGCACGGCGGCGACCAACGGCGTCACGGACGGGTTGTCCGTAGGCGGACTGATCGTCGACCCGCGCGCCGCAGGCAACAGTAGTCTCTGGCAGAATATCAATCAGCCCGTGCAGACGACGGCATCGGGACAGACGACCGTGACGCTGACCCAGACCAGCGCGCGCGCCATCGCCACGTGGCAGCAATTCAACGTCGGGCGGAACACCACGGTCTATTTCGACCAGACGGGCGGAAACACCTCCAGCGGCAATTCCTGGATCGTGCTGAACCGAGTGGACGCCTTCGGCGTGCCGAGCCAGATCCTGGGCCAGATCAAGGCCGACGGCACGGTGCTGGTCATCAATCCCAACGGCATCATCTTCGGCGCGGGCTCGCAGGTGAACGTGGGCTCCCTGATCGCGACGACACACGACATCGCCACCAGCACCAACGCGAGCGTGTTCACGGCCAGCAATTCGAACTATGTGCAGACGAGCGTGCAATCGGGCGGTACGACACTGTCGTTCTACGTGCCGCCCAACGAGGACGCCGCGAACACGTACTTCCTGCAGAACGGACTGTTCAATCAACAGGCGACGAACAACTCTGGCAATCCGTCGACGAACGCGGGTCTTTCCGCCATCCTGGCGGTGGGCAACCAGACGCTCGGCACACCCGGCGGCGGGTCGATCGTGGTGCAGGCGGGCGCCAGCATCAGCACCAATCATACCGGGAGCGGCGCGGCCTCCGATTTCGTCGCGCTGATCGGTCCGACGGTGACGAATGCCGGAAGCATCACGAGCAATGGGCAGGTGATCCTCGCCGCTTCGGACGCCGTGGTCCTGAGGCAGCCGGCATCCGCCGCGGTCGGGGTGGATCTCTCGATGACCGTCACGGCGGCGACGGGCGGCAACAACATCCT
>RXJK01000125.1 GCA_003963125.1 Hyphomicrobiales bacterium | reverse complement strand
GCTTCGAGCGGCTGACGGCACCACTAAGGCGGCGGCGACAAGAGAACCGCCGCCGCGTGGGTTCAGGCGTCCTGTCGGCCCATCTCCTCGCGCACACCGTCCATGGCGACGGCTTTGCGCGTCCGCTCCTGTTCTTCGAGACGCCGCAACAGCGAGGCGATGTGCGCTGGCAGCGTGGGCTCCGTCTTCATGCGCTCGCGAATTTTTGCCCCGACAAAGCGAGCCCAGACGCGATCGTCGAACTCGCGATCGTCAAACTGCTCCAATGTGCGCCTCCTCTCTTTGTTGTATAGACGGCGCGCCCGGCGTACGGTTCCGATCTTATTGCTGATTGGTAAGGAATTCATCCAAGGCGCGAGCGTCGCGCGCGTGCGGCGTAGGCGGCGCGGGCTGCGATTGCCTTCCGGCTCGCCCCGAGCCGCAGCCCGAACTCCCAGCGCCGCGGCTTCATCAGCACATTGAGCAGTGGGACGATCAGCTCGAAGGGGAGCGCGCGCATCCACCAGGCGAGCGCCCCGTTCAGGAAGCCGGGAATGACGACGGGGTGCCCCATGCGGAACGCGTGCCAGGAGCGTCGCGCCATGCGATCCGCCGTATCGCTCGGGATCAGCGCCCGGTAGAGCGTCGTCGCGGCACCCATCTTCACATGAATGCCGGTTTCGAAGGGGCCGCACGCGATCGCACAAACGCGCACGCCTTCACCGGCGCATTCGCTCGCCACCGCCGCCGTCAGCGACAGCAGATACGCCTTGCTCGCGAAGTAGAGGGCTTGCCACGGGCCTGGGGCGAACGCCGCCAGCGACGCAATGTTGAGCACGCCGCCCCGCCCTCGCGCGCGCATCTCGCCGAGGAAGCGGTGCATGAGCCGCGTCGCGCCCGTCACGTTGGTCGCGAGCAGCGTCTCGACGTCCCGCGCAGCAATTTCCGAAAACGGCCCACCGACACCGATGCCCGCGTTGTTGATGAGCACGTCGACGTAGAGCCGATGCTCGTCGACATAGGCTGCGCGTACGTCGCCCGCATCGTCCCGGCCGATGTCGAGCGCAAGGCACAGCACCCGTGCCCGCGGCGCGGCTGCGATGACGGCCTGCATCGCCTGCTTCAAGGGCTCCGGGCGCCGCGCCACCATTACGATGGAGGCAGGCTCGCGCGCGATCACGTGAGCCAACGCCAGCCCCAGCCCTTCGGACGCGCCGGTGATGACAACGACAGGACTCCGCGCGTCGGTTGGCACGGCGCGCGGGCCGCACACGCGACGCCTGCGCGAAACCCAGATATCGGCTAGCCGATAGATATGCGAACGCACGTGGACCATGCGGGTGGAAGTGCCGAAGCTGCGGCCTGTTCCACTTCCGACACCGTCTCGGCGTCGATTTCGCGATGTCCCCCGTCGGCGCCACAATTGCCAACTAGACCGCCGCGCTCATCTTTCCAATCGGGGGACGACGAATGTCGAGACACGCCGCGGGACGCGCCAGCAGCGCGACGATGAAACTCTGGGCGGCCGCAGCCCTGCTCGCCGGATTGGACGCTCTCGTCGCCTGGCTGCAGATGGTCAAGGCGTTCCCGCTCTACATGGCGGCGATGTTCGTCTGTCTCGCGATGGCGCTGTGGGTGCATCGCGAAAGGACACGCGACAGCGCGTGGTGACGCAGACATCGACGTCGTTCGTCTCCACAGCAGGATCGCCGAGAGGCGAAGCAATCGCGCGCGCGATATATTCTGACGCTTGATCTACCTCAATCATGGAACCCAACGGCAAACCCAAAGTCTGCGTCGGGGAGCGACGATAGGCGAGGGAATTCCCACAAATTCCTGACGCCGGGGCAGCGGGGGCCGTCGCTCCCCACTTCCATTCCGATGCCGGTGGTGACGGGCTTATCCCGACGGAAAAGCCATCGTCGACAGCAAGGCAATTGCGGGACTGCGGGAATCGAGCCGCGTGAACTGCACCACGATCGGCACGCTGGACTCGATGACCGACGCGTAATCCGTCCCGAGTGGCACCGGCTCGGGATCAGTCAGGTCGTTGAAGCGAAGGTGCAGCGTCCGCTGCGGCGGCACGGTGATCCGATAGGGCCCGACCGGCGACCGGTCCGCGAAATAGAGCGTGATGCGCACATCGGCTTCGCTCGTGCTCGTGTTGAGCAGGCAGGCCGCCTCATGCGAAACGAACTCGTGCGAGTTGTCGAGGCTTGTCGCCGGGATGTAGCCTTCGGGGATCGCCCAGACCCTGTGTCCTATCGCGGCCATGGTGCAGTTCCCTCTTGTCGTGCCGGACCTGTGCAACGGTGCGTGCCGAACGGCGGTTCCTCCTGTCGCGTGCACCATGCGCACGACCATCAAAAATGCATGAGGCGGTGCGATCCCATGCAGCGTCGACGCCGCGCGCGCGTTGTGCAGGGGAAACCCTCGAAAACACGGACACCGCGATGACGACGCTCCCAACGCATTCCATTGGCATCATCGGGCTCGGCAAGATGGGTGCCGGCATCGCCCGGCACGCGCTGCGTCAGGGGATGGACGTCGTGGGCATGGACAAGCACGCGATCGCGCAGGACCTGGTCGACGCCGGGTTGAAAGCGGTGCCCGATCTTGGCGCCCTGGTGCAGGCACTCCCCGCGCCACGCATCGTTTTCCTCTACGTGCCCGCGGGTCCGGCGGTCGACCATTTGCTGGATCAGCTCACGCCGCTCCTCGCCGCAAAAGATATCGTCGTCGATGGCGGCAATTCCTATTGGGGCGACTCCATTCGCCGCCACGATCGCCTCGTCGCGCATGGCGTGCAGTTCGTAGACCTCGGGACATCGGGCGGCCCCCATGGCGCCGAAGCCGGTGCGTGCTTCATGCTGGGCGGAGACGCGGCGGCCGTCGCGGTGCTCGAGCCGCTGCTCAAGCCCTTGGCTGTCGAGGGCGGCTATGTGCACGCCGGCCCGGCCGGCACCGGCCATTTCGTCAAGCTCGTCCACAACGGCATCGAGTTCGGCATGCTGCAGGCGATCGGCGAAGGCATGGCCTTACTCGAGCAGTTCCCGCTGCCCCTGCCGATCTCGGACGTGCTCGCCTGCTGGCGGCACGGCTCCGTGATCCGGTCGTGGCTCATCGACCTGATGGACGAGATGTACCGCACCAGCCCCGGCCTGGCGCAGATACCGCCGCTCGTCGAGGACACAGGCGAGGTGAACTGGCTCGTTGACGACGCCATGCAGCTGGGCGTGCCCATGCCGGTCATCACCCAGTCGGTCGTGCAGCTGGTCGCCTCGCGGGATAGAAGCGCGGTCGCGCCCCGCACGATCGCGATGATGCGGCACGGCTTCGGCGGTCATCCCTATGGCAGCGACGACGGCATCCGCCACGAGCGTGAAACCGGTCGCGTGGGCGGTTTCTACCGGCCGCAAAAACTCTGAATCATCGGCAAAAGCAACGGGCACCCCCGCCGATCACGGCAAAGGTGCCCTGACATCGCGTCAATGCGAGATGGCTTCAATGCCGCTTGAGATCGCGGTCGGCCGCGCCCGCGTTGGCATCGGCCTCTCGCATGCCGCGCGAAGCTTCCTTGTCGGCGTCTCGCATCGCGTCCTTCGCATCGCCCACCATCTGCCGGCCTTCGCCCTTCATCTTGTCGATCTTGCCGTCGACCTGCATGCCCTTGTCGCCGATCGCCTTGCCGATCGTATCCTTGATCGCGCCCTTGGCCTTGTCGATCGCGCCCTTGATGTGCTGCTTGTCCATGTCATCCTCCTGGATCGTTGTGTGCTGACAACGCTGCAGCCCGCGCATGGTTCAACGGGGCCGCGGCGTGGGAACCGAAGCACCCCCCAGAACCGGATGTGCCGCGCCAGCGTTGCGCCACGACGCGACCTCCGAACCACGTGCGGTGCCCCGGCATGGACCTCAAACTCGGCTTGGACGTATCGTCCGTACTCAACCTCGCCTGCTGGGGCGTCTGCTTCTGGTGGATGCACGCCTTGTCGAAGCGGCAGGAGACCATGCTGCAAAGGCTTCAGGATCAGGCCAAGCGCATCGAGCGTGTCGCTTCGGAAGAGCACGAACTCCTCAAGGAAGTTCATCCCGCCGTCGAGGAAATCCAGCACGAGGTCACGCATCGCCGCCGGGCCGATTGACGGCGCACGCTGCACTGAGAGTGACGCGCGGAATTCCTGTTGCAGCGCGGCTGAAGCTCGCCGATCCTGCAGCCTTGGTTCACGTCCGAGGAGAGGATCCATGCCGACACCCCGCCGCCGCGTCTCGAGCCCCCACGTGGCGGAGCCGCCGCCGGGGCGGTGGTCGAACTGCATCGTGGTCGGCGAAGTCTGCTACGTCTCCGGCATGACGTCCCGCGCCAACGACGGCAAGACCATCCTCGGCGCCAACGCCTACGAACAGGCCAAGGTCATCTTCTCGAAGATCAAGCATCTCGTCGAAGCCGCCGGCGGCAGCATGGGCGACGTGACGAAGGTCGTCATCTACTGCACGAACATCCGCGACAACACGGAGGTCTGGCGCGCCCGCCAGGAATTCTTCACCGGCGATTATCCCGTCAGCACGCTGATCGGGGTCAAAGAGCTCGGCACGCCGGATACACTGGTCGAGATCGAGGCGGTCGCCCACATCGGCTCGGGCGCGGCGCAATCGTAAATCGCGTCACGTCCTGATCGGCAGGGCGCGCCCAACGCGCCCCTCACCACCGCAAGACGCGATGCCCGATTGCGGCCCCCGCCAGCGCGACGAGGCCGATCGCCGTCACGTACCAAAGCGCGAAGAAGAGCGGGGAATCGTCCGGGCAGTGCGTGGCGTAGATGCTTGCGGACAGCGTGCCGGAGAGCAGACCGGCAACGGCGCCCGCGATCGCGGGAGACCGCGGTGCCCCGCGCTTCAACACCACGAACGCCGCAACGAGCGAGACCGCAGAGAGGCTCGGGATCGCCACGAGGCAGGTTCCCGAATAGCGGCCCAGCGCCCGCGCCCCCCAGGTAGAAACCGGCGTCAGCGTGAGTTCCGTCGCGACGCCTGCAAGCGCCAGCATCGGCCCCAGGAGCAGCACCGGCAGCACGTCCCGGACCTCGCAGTCGGGCCGTGTCAGCTTCAGGCACACCCAGAACGCGGCCAGGAACGAAGCCACCGGCACGAACACTTTGAACACGAACCGCCACGCACCGAGCACCTCGGCGAGATCCGGCCGCGTGCCGAGCGTGAGCAGGAACAGGATTGCCGCAAACGCGCCGCCGGCTGCCATCGCACCGGCCAGGCGCAACGGCAGCGAGACGAACGGTTGCCGACCGTCCTCGGCGAGCGCACGGATCAGCTCATCGGTTTTCATGCCCCGTCGCCCTTTTCCCGGAAGGCCCGCGCGAGAGCCTGCAACGACCTGTGCAGCGCCACGCGCACGGCATTTTCCGTCATCCCGAGACGGGCCGCGACTTCCGCTGCCGTCTCGCCCTCGATCGAGATCGCCGTCACGATCTCCA
>RXJK01000370.1:465-5478 GCA_003963125.1 Hyphomicrobiales bacterium | reverse complement strand
GGCTCCGCCGTAAGCGCGCCGATCAGCGCCTCGATGCGGGCTGCGAACGCGCCGCCCGAGGAGGCGCCCGGCTCGATGGCGATGAAGTATTGGCCGGTATTGGGCGGCCCGCCCGCCGTGCCGGAGAACGGGCTCGCGTGCGCGCCGAGCACCGCGCCCGAGAGGCACGCGGCCATGGTCTCGACGAGCAGCGCGGAACCGACGCCCTTGTAGGCGCCGGCCGGCATCATGGTGCCCTTGAGGCCGACATTAGGATCGGTGGTGGGCTTGCCATCGGGCCCCAGCGCCCAGCCGAGCGGGATGGGTTCGCCCTTGCGCGCCTTCTTCATCACCTCGCTCTTGGCGACGACGCTCGCGCTCTGGTCGATGACGATGGCGGCGCCGCCCTTGCCGTCGGGGACTGCGAGCGACCAGGGGTTGGTGCCGACGACGGCCTTGGTGCCGCCCGAGGGGGCGATGGAGGCGGGCGCGTTGGTGAAGCCAAGCGCGACGAGGCCTTCGGCGGCGAGCCGCTCGGTGTGATAGCCGAGCACGCCGCAATTGTAGGAGTGGTGCACGGCCATGCCGGCGATGCCCTGCGAACGCGCCAGCGGCACGAGTTCCGCGAAGCCGGCGTCAATGGCGGGATGCGCGAAACCCGAGCCCGCATCCACCACGACGACGCCCGGCGCGGGCCTGCCGACCTTCGGGACAGCGCTGCCCACGACCTTGCCGCAGCCCAGATGCTCGCAGTAGGTCGCAAGGTAGGCGAGACCGTGCGAGGCGATGCCGTCGCGCTCCGCCGCAGCGATGGCCTTGGCAAGGCTTGCGGCGGAGGCCTCACGCGAACCCGCGCGCGTCAGGGCGCGGGCTGCGAGGCTCTCGATCTCGTCGAGCGTCAGGCGTGAAGGTTCTGTCATGCGTTCCTCTCAAGCCCGGCCGGGTGCGAAGCCGTCGGTGAAGAAGCGGTACCAGTTGCCGCCGAGGATCTTGCCCGCCTCCTCGGCCGTGAAGCCGCGCGCGATGAGCCCGGCGCGAACGTTGCCGAAGTCGCGGTTGTCGCGGAACCACGCCGGCTGCGGCGGGAAGACGGCCTTGCCGAGCCCGATGCTCGCGCCGCCCTTGGTCCAGCGGCCGTTGCGCATCCACTCGACGACGCTGTCGGGCTGATCCTGGCACAGATCGGAGCCGATGCCGATATGGTCGACGCCGATCAGGTCCGCGAGCCCGGCCACCATCTCGGTGAAAGTCTCGAGGGCGCAGTTGGAGCCGTCTTTCAGGTGCAGCGGATAGAGCGAGAGCCCCAGCATGCCGCCGCGGGCGGCCAGCGCCTTCAGCACCTCGGGCGACTTGTTGCGCGCGACCTTATGCCAGGCGGCCGGATTGGCATGCGTGATGGCGATGGGGCGCGCCGAGATGTCGATGGCTTCCAGCGTGGAGCGCTCGGCGGAGTGCGACATGTCGATGATCATGCCGAGCCGGTTCATCTCCGCGATCACCTCGCGGCCCATCCGCGTGATGCCGCTGTCGACCGCCTCGTAGCAGCCGGTGCCCAGGAGAGACTGGTTGTTGTAGGTGAGCTGCATCACCCGGACGCCGAGATCGTGCAGGATCTCGACGAGGCCGATGTCGTCCTCTATCGCCGAGCAGTTTTGCAGTGCGAAAAAGATCGCGGTGCGATTGCTCTGCCGCGCCGCGTCGATGTCGGCGACGGAGCGGGCCTTGACGATGAGGTCGCCGTGCGCCTCGAACAGGCGGTTCCAGTCGACGATGCGTTCGACCGTCTCGCGGAAATCCTCGTGGTAGCCGATCGTGACGGAGACGGCGTCGACGCTGCCTGCGCGCATCTCTTCGAAAATGCGCCGCGACCAGTTGCAGTACTGGCAGCCGTCGATCACCGGGCTGGCGCCGGCTTTGAGGCCCGTCACGCGTCCTCCGCCCAGGTCACTACTTCAACGGTCATCGGCCCCCGCCGCTGCACTTTCTTGATCTTCGCGACACTTTCCGGCGAAAGCGCCGCGGCGTCAATTGCATGACGTGCACGAGAGACATTCGTGCCGTTTTTGGAAGCAAGTGCCTCGCGGTCCTGGTCATGGCACGGGCATCGATGGACTTGTTAAGTGACTTAACTATCTCTAGGCTTCCGATCCAGCGCAGATTTCGAGGTTGCGATGCCCCTGCCCGCCGGGTCGAGCGAACGATGGCCGCCGCTCTCCGTGAGCCGCCGGAGCCTGCTCGTCGGCGGTTCAGACACCGCATTCCGCCAGCTCATCGAGGGCATGGTGCTTTTCGCGCAGCGTCTTGCCGTGATCCGCGAAGAGCTCGCCGCGCACATGCAGGTCTCACCGCCGCAGTTCAAGATCATCATGTCGCTTGCCCGCGCCGAGACGCCGGAGATGACGGCGACCGCTCTGGCGACGCAACTGGGCGTCAGCATGCCCTTCATCGTCACCGAGACGGCGAAGCTGATGCGGCTCGGGCTCGTGAAGCGGCGCAAGAACCCAGCGGACGCGCGCAGCTTCCTGCTGGAGCTGACCGCAGCCGGCCGGCAGCGCGTGAAGGAAGCCGCGCCCCTGGTGCGCGACGTCAACGATCGCCTGTTCGGGCGCATCGGCCGCAGCGAGATGGATCAGCTTGCGGTCCTGACGGAGGCCCTGCTCGCAGGATCCGAACAGGCGCTCGGCGCCTTGCGTGAAGACGGCGGCGAGGCACCGGGGGCGCGACGCCGGTTGTCAGCGGTTCGCGCTTAAACCAATTCGAGATAGGGAGAACATTCCACCATGATCAAAGACGGCGCGCAGCATCTCAGGAGCCTGGACGACGGGCGTTCGATCCTCATCAACGGGCGGCGCGAGACGGCGCCAGCCGAGCATCCCGCCTTCCGCAACGTGACGCGGACGGCGGCGGCGCTCTACGATTTCCAGGCGGCGCCCGAGAACCGGGACCTGATGACGTTCGAGGTGCCGGGCAAGGGCGGCCTGCGCGTCAACCGGGCCTGGCAGCTGCCGCGCTCCTATGCCGAACTCGTGGAGCGGCGCAAGGCGCTCACCGCCTGGGCCGAAGTGCACTGCGGCTATCTCGGGCGCTCCCCCGATCACGTCGCCTCGTGTCTCTCCGCCATGGCCATGGGCGCGGACCTGTTCGAGACGCATGGCGAGGGACGCGGCGCGGCGCTGAAGGCCTACTACGACCATGCACGCGACAACGATCTCTACCTCGCCTACGTCATCATCGACCCGCAGGCCGACCGCTCGAAAGCGACGGGCGAACAGAAGGACGAGTATCTGACGGCCTCCATCTGCGACGAAGACAGCGGCGGCATCACCATTCGCGGCGCCAAGATGCTCGGCACCAGCGCCATCATGGCCAACGACATCCTGATCGCCTCGCTGCGCCCCGTTCGCGAAGGGGACGCCAAGTACGCCTTCACGGCCTCGATCCCGATCGGCCCCAAGGGCCTGAAGCTTCTGTCGCGGCGCTCCTACGAGCAGTCCGCCACCTCGCGCTTCGACTATCCGATCTCCTCGATCTGGGACGAGAACGACGCCATCGTCTATTTCGACGACGTGAAAATTCCGTGGGACCGGGTGTTCGTGCATCGCAATCCGAAGATGTCGCTGGCGCAGTTCCACGACACGCCGGCGCATTCCTACCAGAACTACCAGTCGATGATCCGCCTCGCGGTGAAGCTGCGCTATCTCGTCGGCATCGCGCATCGCATCACGGAGACGATCGGGACGACCGACTTCCCGCAGGTGAAGGAAACGCTGGGGGAACTTGCCTCCGACGCCGGCATGATCGATGCCTACGTGCACGCCATGGAGGCGAAGGGCTACCAGTACGGCCCCTACTACCTCCCCGACAAGGCGACGCTCTACTCGGCGCAGGTGAAGGCGCAGAAACTCTATCCGAAGGTGATCGAGACCATCCGGGAGCTCGCGGGTGGCGGGATGATCATGCTGCCCTCGTGCGAAGCGGATTTCGCAAACCCGGAAGCGCGCGCCATCATCGAGAAGACGATGCTGTCCGCCTCCGGTGATCCCGCGGCCCGCGTGAAGCTCTTCAAGCTCGCCTGGGACAGCATCGGCTCCGAGTTCGCCTCGCGACACGCGCAGTACGAGATCTTCTACAGCGGGGCGCGGCACTTCGTGACGAGCCACGCCTATCGCACCTACGACTGGGCCAGCGCCAAGGGGCTCGTCGACCGCGTTCTCGGCGGCTACGAGCTGCCCGCTGCGCTGAAAGGAGCCGCCGAATGACTGCGCGCGATTTCATTCCGTCTCTGCCCGCGGGGACGCTCGACATCGAGGGCCATGCAGTTGCGGCCGGCACGACGTCGCGCCTCTCGCTCGATTTCTGCGAGCTTGCGGACGGCACGCGCATCACGCTGCCGGCGATCGTCGCCAACGGCGCCAAGGCCGGTCCGCGCGTCTACATCGGCGCGACGATCCATGGCGACGAGGTGGTGGGCGCGGCCATCGTGGCGCGGCTGATGGCGGAGATCGATGCGCAGAAGCTCGCGGGCAGCATCGTCGCGATCCCCGTGCAGCATCCCCTCGCCTTCCAGGCGGACCATCGGTTTCCGCTGTCGCAGTTCATGAAGTCGCCGCTCGATCAATCGCCCATCGACACCTGGGCGTGCTTCCCGGGCGATGCCAACGGCAATCTCTCGCAGATGCTGGCGGCGAAGATCTTCGGGCTGATCAAGGCCTCGAGCTTCGCCCTCGACATCCATACGCCGACGCGCGGCGGGCGCTACGTGCCAATCTCGATCCTGCCCAGCGTGACGCTCGGCGAGCACGCGGCGCGCGCGCATTGGCTCGCCGAGCAGGTAAGTTCCGGCTTCATCGTCAAGGGCGAGAAGGGCATGTACGTCTCACGCGGCATCCAGTGCGTGGAGGCGACGGCGGCGGGCGTGCCGTCGTTCACCTTCGAGATCGGCGAAGGGGGGCGGCTCGAGCCGGCCGTCGTCGAGGAGGGTCTGCGCTGCATGCGCAATGCGCTGGTCGCGCTCGGCATGATCGAGGGGCGGCG
>RXJK01000370.1:0-415 GCA_003963125.1 Hyphomicrobiales bacterium | reverse complement strand
GCGGCCGTGAGCTACGTCATGCACGATTTTCTTGGGCTGAGGGCCAAACGCGGCGGCCTGCTTTACACGCAGGTGAAGCTCGGCGACCTCGTGGAGAAAGGCCAGGTGCTGGCGCGTACGGTCGACGTTTGGGGCGACGAAGTCGAGACGTTCGTGGCACCACAGCGCGGCGTGTTCGTGCGCGCCACGACGCTGTCGACCGTCTCTACAGGCGAGCGCGTCGCCACCCTCGGGCTGCTGTGAACCGCACAGGGCGCTCACAGTGAGCGCATCGCGCCCACCTTTCTGTCGCCCCGGCACTTGTTGCCGGGACCCACTCCTCCTCTTGCTCAGGTTGCGCGGAGGGCTGGATCCCGATGACAAGCACACGGCTGTCCGGTTGAGTTGTGATGGACAAGCTGCATGGCACTGATTC
>RXJK01000040.1:29727-30315 GCA_003963125.1 Hyphomicrobiales bacterium | reverse complement strand
TCGAGGGCGCAGAGCTTCTGCGCCGGTCGGTCGACGAGGCCAACGTGGCGTTCGTGCCGGGCGCCGCGTTCTTCTTCGACGGCCGTGGCAAGAACACGATCCGGCTCAGCTATTCACTGCCGACCGAAGAGAAGATCGCTGAAGGCATTTCGCGCCTCGCCACACTCGTGAAGGGCTATCGCGGTTGAGCTTGTGGCATCCTGAGCCCTTGCCACCCGTCGCGTGCCGCCGTAACAAGAATTGGTTGGGTGCTCCATCCATCGTGGACCATACGCATATGGCGCCATCGCTCCGAGTTTCTTCTTGCGAAGCCATCAAGGCTTTCGGAGTCATTGGCAGCGCGTCCAACTCACTCACGGAACTGACCTCAGTCAGAAACCGGCGCGGGGACCCTGCCCCGTAGCCCGCCAACGAGATCGCCCGGGCGCATGCCACGGGGACAATCGTGGAGGAAGCGCATGGCAGACGCATATTCGCGGGCGGGCAACGGAGTCGATCCGCCGTACCTGTCGCCCGAGTACAAGTCGACGGTGCAGCGCTCTCCGCGCAAGCCGCTGATCATGATTCCCCAGACCATCTCGGAGATCA
>RXJK01000040.1:8838-29677 GCA_003963125.1 Hyphomicrobiales bacterium | reverse complement strand
TCCGACGTGAAGGTGGAGGAAGGTGACCTCACCAAGCAGCACGCAGGCGAACCGCAAGGCGAACGCATCATCGTGCGCGGCCGCGTGCTCGATGAAGCCGGCCGCCCGGTGCCCAACACGCTGGTCGAGATCTGGCAGTGCAACGCCGCCGGCCGCTACATCCACGTCAACGACCAGCATCCCGCGCCCCTCGACCCGAACTTCACGGGCGCCGGGCGCGTCGTCACGGATGCGGAGGGCAATTACCAGTTCACGTCGATCAAGCCCGGCGCCTATCCCTGGCGCAACCATCCCAACGCGTGGCGCCCGGCGCACATCCACTTCTCGCTGCTGGGCCCGTCGTTCCTCACGCGCCTCGTCACGCAGATGTACTTCCCCGGCGATCCGCTGTTCCCGTTCGATCCGATCTTCAATTCGATCCCCGATGAGAAAGCGCGCGAGCGGCTGATCTCGAAGTTCGATCTCGGCATCACGCAGCCCGACTGGGCGCTCGGCTATCGCTTCGACATCTACCTGCGCGGCCCCAACTCCACGCCCTTGGACAACGACTGATGACCCAGCGCACCCCATCCCAAACGGTCGGCCCGTATCTCCATATCGGCCTCGTTCCCAAGGCCTATGGTTTCCGTGACGTGTTTACGCCGGTCGTCGCGGCGTCAGGGCAGCCAGGCCAGCACATCCGCATCGAAGGCCGCGTCTTCGACAGCGAAGGTGTCGAAGTGAAGGATGCCATGATCGAGATCTGGCAGGCCGATCACGAGGGCCGCTACGCGCATCCGGCCGATGGGCGCCCCGTGGCCTCCAACTCGTTCCGCGGCTTCGGCCGGGCCTCCACCGAGACGGGCGGCTTCGCCTTCGACACGATCAAGCCCGGTGCGGTCGCGGGTCCCGACGGCACCACGCAGGCGCCGCACATCAACGTCGGCGTGTTCGCGCGCGGCGTCCTGAAGCGGCTGCACACGCGGATCTATTTTCCGGGTGAGGCTGGCAACGACAAGGATCCGATCCTCGCCCTGGTGCCGGCCGACCGGCGCAAGACGCTGATGGCTCAGCCGCAGTCCGGCAACGTCTACCGCTTCGACGTCCATCTCCAGGGCGACCAGGAGACGGTGTTCTTCGACGCGTGAGCGGCGGTGAGTGGCGCCGGCATGTAGGTCGGGTAGAGCCAACGGCGAAACCCGACATTGCGTGTGCGCCGGGTTTCGCTGCACTCTACCGACTTACGGCGCGGCCTACTGCTCCTTGAGGCCGTGCGCGATGAGTTTGCGCATCACGCTCGGCAACGCGACGCGATCGAGGTCGCGGCGCGGCACCCACTGGCAGCGCTGCGGATCGGCCCAGAAGGTCAGTGTCGATTCCACCGGCACGATGGCGCGGTAGACCTGCACCTCCAGGCGGAAGTGCGTGAACACGTGCACGACCGAGCCCGGCACGGCCCACCAGTCGGCGCTGACGGGTGCGGCGCGCAGTGCTTCCTTGATGGGCGGCAACGTATCGCGCCAGTCGGTGGACGGCACTTCCAGCATGCCGCCGAGCAAGCCGCTCTCCGGCCTGCGGCGCAGCAGCACGTAGCCGTCCTCACGCAAGGCGACGAAGGCAAGGCCGACGCGCACCGGACGCTCCGGCTTGGCGCCACGCATAGGCAATGTGCTCTCGATGCCTTCCGCGCGCGCGGTGCAATCGCGCTGGATCGGGCACATGAGGCAGGAGGGGCGTTTCGGCGTGCAGATGGTGGCGCCGAGGTCCATCAGGGCCTGGGCATAGTCGCCGGCGCGCTCCGGCGGTGTCAGCGAAGCGGCGAGCTTGCGGATGCGGCCCTTGGCGGAAGGCATCGGCTCCTCGACGGCGAAGAGACGCGCCATGACGCGCTCGATGTTACCGTCGACGGGGGTCGCCGCCGCGCCGAATGCGATCGACGCGATGGCGGCTGCCGTGTAGGGCCCGATGCCGGGAAGCGCGCGCAATGCCGCTTCCTCGCGCGGAAACTTGCCGCCGTGCTCCGCCACCACGACCTGGGCGCAGCGATGCAGGTTTCGCGCGCGGCTGTAGTAGCCGAGCCCGGCCCAGGCCGCGAGGACGTCGTCGAGGGGCGCCTCGGCCAGCTTCGTCACGGTCGGCCAGCGCTTGAGGAAGGTCTCGTAGTAGGGGATGACGGCCTTCACGGTCGTCTGCTGCAGCATGATCTCAGACAGCCAGACCTTGTAGGCGTTCGGCCTTCGGCCGCCGTGCCGCCGCCACGGCAGGTCCCGCGCCTCGCGATCGTACCAGTCGAGCAGGCTCTTGGCCGTTTGCGGACCGGGCAATCGGAACTCCAGTTGCTCTTGCGCCACAGTTTGCATGGGGCCGGCTCCGAAGCGATCCGCGCGGAGCACGAATCATCTACTCCATCGTACGGATCAGGCTGAGGCCTGAGAACCAGCTTCCCGGCGATTGCAGAGAGTTAACCCCAGTGACGTCGTCGAACCAACGCTTCCCGGGTCCCGCCACGCCGCGGCAGGTCGTGAGCATCCAGCGCGGCCGTGTTCCGGCCAAGGCGGTCGGCAGCTTCCTGCCGCAGTTGACGCGCAAGGCCTTCGAGAAGTTCGGGTTTTCGACAGCGGCGCTGATCACGGACTGGGCCGTGATCGTCGGTGCCGAGATGGCACGGTACACGGAGCCCGAGCGGCTGAAGTGGCCACGCGTGGCCACGGAGCCCAATGCAGAAGGCACCCAGGAGCAGCGTGGCCGTCAGGGCGCCACCCTCGTCCTGCGCGTCGACCAGGCCCGTGCGCTCGATGTCCAATACAAGGCCAAGCAATTGATCGAGCGGATCAATTCCTACTTCGGCTACGCTGCCGTGGCGGAGATCCGGATCGTGCAGGGGCCGATCGAACGGGCCGCAAAGCCGGAGCGGCGTCCGATCGCTTCGACGTCCGCCTCCCCAGACGCCAATCCGCTGCAGCACGCGCTGGAAAAGCTCGGCGCCGCGGTCCGGGCGAACACCTGATCGCGCGCCCGTCTTGACCGACGCCAAGGCCGCGACCAAACGCCTTCACGCTGATTTGCCTTATTCGGCCTTGAACCTATGTTATTGGGACGGCTGAAAAGTGTGGCCTTGAGCGCCGTGCCGCCTCGTCGCCGGCGCAACCTCCTGAAGGATGCAATCGATCCATGACGCGTGACCTCTCGAAACCCGCGAACGCGATCATCACCCGCCGGCAGGCCCTCGTGCTGGCGGCCGGCGCCGCCGCAACCGCCGCCATTGGTACGAGCTGGCTGTCGTCGCCGGCCTTCGCCCAGCGCCGCACCAAGGCGGCCGAGGTGCCCGTTACCGAACTCATGAAGCCCGGCCCGCTCCCCGAGATGAGCATGGGCGACGAGAAGGCGCCGATCACGATGGTCGAGTACGCCTCCATGACCTGCGGCCACTGCGCGGCCTTCCACAACAAGGTGCTGCCGAAGATCAAGGAAAAATACATCGAGACGGGCAAGGTCCGGCTCGTGATGCGCGAGTTCCCGCTCGACAACCTCGCCGCCATCGCCTCGATGGCCGCCCGTTGTGCCGGCGAGGGCAAGTCGCTGCCGCTGATCTCGGCGATGTTCGCGAAGCAGGACGACTGGGCCTTCGTGCGCCCCGACCCGCGCCCCGCGCTCTTCAACATCGTGAAGCAAGCCGGCTTCACACAGGAGAGCTACGACAAGTGCATCACCGACCAGAAGCTGCTTGACGACATCGTCGCCATCCGCGAGCGCGGTGCGGACGTGTTCGGCGTGGATGCCACACCCTCCTTCTTCATCAACGCCAAGCGCTTCACGGGCTCGCCGGTGTTCGAGGAATTTGAGAAGACGTTCGAGGGTATCCTCACGAAGAGCTGAGGTTTCGTGGCGCGCCGTCTCGCCCTGGGTTTCGTTCTCGCAGCCGGCCTCCTGGCCGGGTGCTCCGGCGCGCCTCCATTGCTGCCGGCGGCCGACGCCCAGGCGCAACTGGGGCAGACCACGGCCGACACCCCGGCCTCCTTCAATCCGTTCTCCGACCGCACGGAGACGGCCGTGAAAGGCCGCGACGTGATCGCCAATCCGTCCCTCGACGAGGTGTTGAAGACCGTCACCGATCTCCCGGAGATGTCGCTCGGCCGGGCCGATGCCCCCGTGACGATCGTGCAGTACGCCTCGATGACGTGCCCGCACTGCCGCCGGTTCCATGCGGAGACATTCCCGACCTTCAAGAAGGAGTACATCGACACCGGCAAGGTGCGGTACATCCTGCGCGCCGAATTCCCGATCGGGAAGCAGTCCGGCATGGCGACGATCGCGCTGCGCTGCGCGCCGCCGCAGAAGTACTTCCAGCTCTACGAGCGGCTGATGGCGCAGCAGGCTTCGTGGGTGAGCCAGGAGGTTCGCCCGGACCCGATCTTCGAGGTTGCCAAAGGCGTCGGCCTGACGCGCGCCCAGTTCGATGCGTGCCGGCAGGACGAGGCGCTGCTGAAAAAGCTCGGGGCGATCAAGGATCGCGGCCGTACGCTCGGCGTCATCGGCACGCCGAACTTCTTCGTGCAGGGCAAGCTCGTGAAGTCGGTTCTCGACATGAAGACCATCCGCGAGATGGTGGATCCGATCGTGGATGGCCGGGTAGCCAACAACCAGGGCGGCACGGTCCCCCGTTAGACGCCGGAAGCTATTGTTGAAAACCTGGGGACGGCGGACGGCACGCCCCATGCCCCCTGGCCGAAACCGACGGGACTCTGTGTAATAGGGCCCAGTCGTAGGATTCCAGGAGCGCCGCGCCGATCCGGGGCGGCGCGGAGCGTTGCAGCGCCCGGGCCGGGGTGCACGGCGGCCCCCCCTGAAGCGTGACCAAGGATCGGCTTATGCATATCACGCGGCTCAGGCTGCTCGGCTTCAAGTCGTTCGTCGAGCCGACCGAGCTCATCATCGAGAAGGGTTTGACGGGCGTGGTCGGCCCCAACGGCTGCGGCAAGTCCAACCTGCTCGAAGCGCTGCGCTGGGTCATGGGCGAGACGTCGCACAAGAGCATGCGCGCGGCGTCGATGGACGACGTGATCTTCAACGGCACGACCAACCGGCCGCCGCGCAACATGGCGGAAGTGACGATCTTCATCGACAATTCGGATCGCCGGGCGCCGGCCGAATTCAACGACCAGGAAGTTTTGGAGATCACGCGGCGCATCGAGCGCGAGGCGGGCTCGGCCTACCGGGTCAACGGCAAGGACGTGCGCGCGCGCGACGTGCGGATCCTGTTCGAGGATGCGGCTACGGGCGCGCGCTCGCCGGCACTCGTGCGCCAGGGGCAGATCGCCGAACTCGTCAACGCCAAGCCGGAACATCGCCGCCGCATTCTCGAGGACGCCGCCGGCATCGCTGGCTTGCACAGTCGGCGCCACGAGGCGGAACTGCGGCTCAAGGCGGCCGAGCAGAACCTTGCCCGCATCGGCGACATCCTCGGCCAGCTCAATTCTCAGCTCGAGAGCCTGAAGCGGCAGGCCCGGCAGGCGCGCCGTTACAAGGAGATCTCGGCCGAGATCCGCAAGCTCGACGCGCTCGTCCTGCATCTGCGCTGGACAGAAGCGCAGGCCAACGTCGCCACTGAGGAAGCGGGGCTGAAGGAGGCGCTCGAAGCCCTCGCCGCGGCCACGGAAGCCGAGGCGCATGCGCTGCAGGCGGAGATCGAGGCGGCGAGCGCCATTCCCGCGCTCCGCGAAGAGGAAGCGGCCAAGGCCGCGGTGCTGCATCGCTTCAAGGTGGAGCAGGAAAACCTGGAGCGCGAAGCCAAGCGCATGGCCGATCGCCAGGCCGAGCTCGAAGCACGCCTTGCCCAATTGAAGCGCGATTACGCGCGCGAAGAGAGCCTCATCGCGGAGGCCAAGGAGACCATCGCGCGGCTCGACACGGAAGCGGAGTCCATCGCCAGCACGGGCAAGCTCGCCGCCGAGTTCGAACAGAAGGCGCTTGCCGCCTACGACGAGGCCGAGACCACGCTCAAGACGGCCGAGCAGCGTCTCTCTGCGCTCACGACCAAGACGGCGGAAGCGCGAGCGCATCGCCAGAGCCTGGAGCGGCAGCGCGCCGAGCGGAAAGAACAGGTCGGCAAGCTCGAACGGCAGCTGATTGCGCTCGACGGCCAGTTCCGCGAGATCGTCGGCCGCGCGCCGGACGCCTCGAAGCTGCAGCAGGCGACGGACCTCGGCCAGCAGCTCACGGCGGAAGTTGCCGAGATCGAGGCGCAGACGGTCGCGGCGGAAGAGCTCGTGCACGACACCGCGGAGGAGGCGAAGTCGCGCAGCGAAGCCTCCCAGCAGATGACGCTCGCCGCCGGGCAATTGCGCACCGAGTACGAGACGCTCGCCAAGGTGCTCACGCCGGCGGGGTCGACGGGGCTGCCGCCGATCCTCGACCAGGTGAAGGTCGATCCCGGCTACGAGATGGCGCTCGCGGCCGCGCTCGGCGACGATCTCGAAGCGCCCGTGCACGCGGAAGCGCCGCTGCACTGGGCGCTCAATCCGCCGCAGCGGTCCGACCCGTCGCTCCCGAGCGGCGTCGAGCCGCTGTCGAAGCACGTGGTGGGGCCGCCGGAGCTGCAGCGCCGTCTCGCGCAGATCGGACTGTGCAAGGCTGCGGATGCCGCTGCCCTGCAGAAGCAGCTCAAGACCGGGCAGCGGCTCGTCTCCGTCGAAGGCGACCTGTGGCGCTGGGACGGATACGTCGCGGCTGCCCATGCCGCTGCGAGTGCCGCGGCCAATCGCATTCGCGAGCGGGCGCGTCTCGGCGCCCTCGCTGCCGAAGAAGAAGCGTTGCGCGCGGAAGCCGATGCGGCACTCGCGGCCTCGCATGCGGCGGCCGAGCGGCACCGCACCGCGCAGGCCGAGGAGAAGCGACTGCGGCAGCTGTGGCGTGACACCCAGGCCCGCCTCGCCGAGACCCGCGACCAGATCGCGGCCATGGAGAAGCAGGCGCGGGAGACCGAGACCCGCATCGCCACCGTCAACGACGCGAAGGCGCGCACGCAGGAGCAGCTCGTCGATGCGCACACGCTCGCCGCCGAGACGGAAGAAGCGCTGGAGATGCTGTCAGGCATGGAGGAACTGGAATCCGAACTCGCGTCGGCCCAGCAGCATGCCTCGCAGACCCGCAACCGCATGAGCGAAACGAAGACCGAGTTGATCAGCCTCGAGCGCGAACACCGCGCGCGGCAGGAGCGCGAGGCGGCGATCGTCGCGGAACGCCAGCGCTGGGTGACGCGGTCGGCCGGCGCGGACGAGCAGCTGAAGACGTTGTCCGACCGGCTCGTCGAAAGCCAGGCCGAGATGGACAAGATCGCGGACGTGCCGGCGCTCGTCGAAGCGCAGCGCCAGAAGCTGATGACGGAACTCGCCAAGGCCGAGCAGGAGCGGCAGGCCGCAGCCGATCGTCTGGCCGAGGCGGAAACGGCCAACCGGCAGGCGTCGCAGGCCTTGCGGGCCGCGCAGTCGCTCGTTTCCGACACGCGCGAACAGCGCGCCCGTGGCGAGACGCGGCTCGAGAATGCGCGTGCGCGCCGGGCCGAAGAAATCCAGAAGATCCGCGAGCAGCTTTCGGTGGCGCCGGAAGCGTGCCTTGCGCTGGCCGAGATCCCGGCTGGCGAAGCGCTCCCGTCACTCGACCGCGCCGACAGCGAATTACAGCGCCTGAAAGCCGATCGCGAGCGGCTCGGCGGCGTCAACCTGCAGGCGGACGACGATCTCGTCGCCATGCAGGGGCAATACGACAGCCTCGACAAGGACAAGCAGGACGTCGAGGGCGCCATCGCCAAGCTGCGGGGCGGCATCGGCCAGATCAACTCCGAGGCGCAGGAGCGCCTGCAAAGCGCGTTCGACACGGTGAACGGGCACTTCCAGAATCTGTTCACGACACTGTTCGGCGGCGGCGAGGCACGGCTCGAGATGATCGCCTCGGCCGAGGATCCGCTCGAAGGCGGGCTCGAAATCGTCGCGAAGCCTCCGGGCAAGAAGCCGGCGACGCTCTCGCTGCTATCCGGCGGTGAGCAGACCTTGACGGCCATGGCGCTGATCTTTGCGGTGTTCCTCACCAATCCGTCGCCGATCTGCGTGCTGGACGAGGTGGACGCGCCGCTCGATGATGCCAACGTCGACCGGTTCTGCACGCTGATGGAAAAGATGGCGGCGGATACGGCGACGCGCTTCCTCGTCATCACCCACCATCCCATGACGATGACGCGCATGAACCGGCTGTTCGGTGTGACCATGGGTGAGAAGGGCGTCAGCCAGCTCGTTTCGGTCGACCTCGAGACGGCGCAGAAGTTTACGGCCGCCGCGTAGTCGCAGGCAGGAGCGAGCCTTGGGATCCCGGATCGACGTCCTCCTCGATCTCGACGGTACGCTGATCGATCCGAAGCCCGGCATCCTGGGCTCCATTCGCTACGCGCTGGAGCGGATGGGGCATCCCGAGCCGCCGCCGTTCGAGGAGCTGCATTGGGCCATCGGGCCGCCCCTGCGCAGCACGTTCACCCGGCTCCTCGGAGAGGCGCAGGCCGAAGCCGCGGTTACCCACTACCGCGATAACTATCGCAACGGTGCCATGTACGATTGCGAGGTGTACGCCGGCATCCCGGAGCTGCTGGCGGCGCTCGCCGGCCAGGGTCATCGGCTGTTCATCGTCACGGCCAAGCCGCAGGTCTTTGCCGAGCCTATCGCGGAACGGGTCGGGCTCGCGGCGCATATGAGCGGGATCTACGGCCCCGACCTCGACGGTACGCTCGACGACAAGCGAGACCTTCTCGCTCACGTGCTGCGGCGCGAAAGCATCCCACCGGAGCAGGCCGTCATGATCGGCGACCGCAAGTTCGACATCCTCGCTGCCCGCGCCAATTCCGTCAGCGGGATCGGCATCACCTGGGGCTACGGAACGCCGGAGGAACTGCGCGAGGCGGGCTCGCATGCGCTGTGCGATACGACCGAGCAACTCGGCCAAGCGATCGCCGATCTCGATGCCGCTCCACCAAAGTCGTAGGCGCTCGCGTACCCGCGACACCGCGTACGGTGTTTCTCGGCCTCGCGGTCCAATTGTCGCATAGCGCGGAAGTGCCTATTTCTGCGATCTGCGCACGGCGGCTACTTAACCCGTGCATTCCTTGACACCCCCAAGGGCCATCCCTAAGGTGCGCCCGCGTTCGAAGGGTCCGGGAGTGTTTGGGCCTCCCGCCGAGGGCATCAGCCAATGTCTGGGCCAGCTGACGATCGAGGTTCTGGCGGAAGCCGGAAGCCCCCGGATGACACAGCTGCGTTCGAGACACGTCTCTCGGAGCTGGAGGAAAAGCTCGGCAAGGTCAAGGCGCAGCGCGGGGAAACGCGCAGGGCCGAGACCGACGGCGGGGCTGGCGGGCGCGGCATGGCCTACGGCATGCGCATGGCCACCGAACTGGTGGCGGCCATCATCGTAGGCGGGCTGATCGGCTGGGGATTGGACCGGTTCTTCGGGACGACGCCCTGGCTGTTCTTGTGCTTCTTCCTGTTGGGGTTCGCAGCGGGCGTCCTCAACGTGCTGAGGGGGTACGAGAAACTGCGTAAGGACATCGCCGAGCAAACCGGCGGAAACATCGGCAAAAGTGTGCCGGACGACGAGGACTGAAGGGGAGCTGACGTGGCTGCACCGACCGGGGGTACGCAAGGCGTGTCGATGCCCGACCCCATCCATCAGTTCGAAATCAATCGCATCATTCCCATCAAGATCTTCGGATGGGACGCGTCCTTCACCAACTCCTCGCTGTTCATGGTGATCGCGGCCGTGCTCACGGTCGGCTTCATCATGGTGTCGATGAGCGGCCGCTCGCTCGTGCCGAACCGGATGCAATCCGTGTCCGAGATCAGCTACGAGTTCATCGCCAACATGATGCGCGATGCGATCGGTGAGGGCTGGCAGAAGTACTTCCCCTACGTCTTCTCGCTCTTCATCTTCATCTTCGTCTGCAACATGCTGGGCATGATCCCCGGCTTCTTCACGGTGACGAGCCACATTGCCGTCACGGCGGCACTCGCCCTCCTCGTCTTCACCAGCGTCATCCTGATCGGCTTCGCCAACAACGGGCTCGGCTTCCTGAAGCTGTTTGTGCCGAGCGGCGTGCCGGCCGTGATCCTGCCGCTGATCGTCCTGATCGAGGTCATCTCGTTCCTGTCGCGTCCCTTGAGCCACTCCATTCGTCTCTTCGCCAACATGCTGGCGGGGCACATCACGCTCAAGGTGTTCGGCGGCTTCGTCGTCATGCTGCTCGGGGCGGGAGGCGCGGTGTCGCTGATCTCGCCGCTGCCGATCCTGGCGGCCGTCGCGCTGACGTCGCTCGAAGTGCTCGTGGCTTTCCTGCAGGCCTACGTGTTCACCATGCTCACCTGCATGTACCTCTCCGATGCCCTCCACCCGGGGCACTGACAGTCTCATCCAACCAATCCAACGCAGTTTACACTCGAGGAGAATACGTTCATGGACGTCGCTTCCGCAAAACTCATCGGCGCCGGTCTTGCTGCCATCGGCATGGGCTTCGCCGCCATCGGCGTGGGCAACCTGTTCGGCCAGTTCCTGCAGGGAGCGCTGCGCAATCCTTCGGCTGCCGACGGCCAGTTCGGCCGCCTCATTCTCGGCTTCGCCGTGACGGAAGCGCTCGGCATCTTCGCCCTCCTCATCGCCTTCCTCCTGCTGTTCGCCTCGTAAGCCAAACACGGGATCGGCAGCGGGCCGCATGAGAACCCCTGGATTGAAGACCTATGGCTGATACGCACCAAGCCGGAACGGCCCATGACGGGGGACACTCGAAGGTTTTCCCGCCGCTCAAGTTCGACGACTTCGCGCCGCAGATCATCTGGCTCGTCATCGTCTTCGCCCTGCTCTACGCCGTGCTGAAGCGCGTTGCGCTTCCGCGCGTCGGCGAGGTGATCGAGGAACGTGCCGAGCGCGTGAGACGAGACCTCGAAGCGGCCGAGAAGCTCAAGGCCGAGACGGCACAGGCGCTCGCCAACTACGAGCAGGCGCTGGCCGAGGCCCGCGCCAAGGCAAGCGGCATCGTCAAGGACATGCGCGACAAGCTCGCGGCCGAGATCGATGCGGAGCGGGCGAAGGTCGAGGCCCAGATCAACGAGAAGCTGGCCCAGGCCGAAAAGACCATCGCCGACACCAAGACCAAGGCGCTGGCGAGCGTCGATGCCATCTCGGCGGAAGTCGCGGGCGACATCGTCAGCCGCCTGAGCGGCGGCGAAGTGAGCCGGGCCGACGTCGAGAAGGCGCTCGCGCAACAGGCGGCAGAGTAAGCCCGGAAAGGACTGCGACGCATGACTAGGTCGGCCGAATTCTGGGTTGGCGTCTCGTTCGTCATCTTCATCGGTATCCTGCTCTATTACAAAGTGCCGGCGATGCTGACGAAGCTGCTCGACGAGCGGGCGGCCGGTATCCGTCGCGAACTCGACGAAGCGCGCCGGCTGCGCGAAGAGGCGCAGGCGCTTCTCTCGGACTACGAGAAGAAGCATCGCAACGCCGCGGAAGAGGCGCAGAGCATCGTCGAGAACGCCCGCCGCGAGGCCGAGACGATCGCTGCGGAAATGCGTACGAACCTGAAAGAGACCCTCGCCCGGCGCACGCGGCTCGCCGAGGAGAAGATCGCGCGCGCCGAGGCGCAGGCGGTCAACGACGTGCGCGCCGCCGCCGTAGAGCGTGCGATCGCAGCGGCCGAGCGGCTGCTGCGCGAGCGGGCCGCCGGTGCCGGTGGCGCAGCCCTCATCGACCAGGGCATTCGCGATCTGAAGACCCAGCTCAACTGAGCGGCGTCCCCGCCATTTCAGAGACAGCCTGTTCTAAAAGCGCGCCCGCCGGCGCGCTTTTGCTTTTTGTGGCGCAAGACGGCTCCGTCGCGTGAGCGCGGGGCGTGTGGGGCGGAGCGAGCAGTGCTTTCGCAGGGGGGCGTTGCATTCGGGCAGCGCTCGGATTGCGCATAGCAGCCGCTGTCTCCTCCGCATCGGCTCCGAAATATTGCTGGGGCTTGGAGGGGCGCCCCGGGAATTGGCGGCTCCGAAGGCTGCCGATGTTGCGCCCTCGCCGCTGTCACGCGTTGCGTCGCCATCATCCCCCGTTTCCTCAAATGCTCGGGGCTCGCCTTTACGCTGACGCCCGCCACATGGGACACGACGCCCATGTCGACGCGGGGGTCGACGCAAGTATTGGGGGCGATGATGTTGGCAGTTCTGCTGATCACGGCGTCGTTCGTAGCTGGGCTCGTGAAAGCACCGTGGTGGTTCTGGCTGCTCGCGGGCGTGACGCTCACTGTGCTGTCCGCGACCGATCCGTCGCGCGCGCGGATGAGCTACGCTGAGGTGCGCGGCTTCAACACCATGCTGTTCTCGGATCTCGGGCTTCTCGTGCGCAGCTGTCTTTTCGCAGCGGCGGCCTTCGCCGGTGGCATGTGGGCGGCCGGCGTCGTGACCATTTACTGATGGTCGACGGCGGGCGCTATGCGGTGCGCCGCAGCCAGGGCCGCGTGCCCGCGACCGGCTCCGACCGGATGCTCGGCTGATAGTGAAGCGTCACTTCGGCCAGTCGGTCCGCTTCCAGCGCCGCACGCGTCGGGGCGTGCGTCACCTCGAAGCTATCGAAGCCGACGCGGCGCATGAGCGGGATCTGGTCGTTCAGCACGTTGCCGACCGCGCGCAGTTCGCCCGCATAGCCGTACTTGTCGCGCAGCAGCGTGGCGGTCGAGAAGGCGCGGCCGTCGGCGTACTTCGGAAAGCTGAGCGCGATGATGGCGAAGCGCGGGAAATCAGCGGCGAGGTCCTCAAGCGCCTCGCCGGGCTCGAGCCGCAACCCGACAGGTTCACCGCGCGCGATCAGGGCCTCGCGCTCAGCGATCCAGCGCGCCTTCGGCACTATCACCGGGCCCGTTGCGATCTTCTCGTCCTTGAGTGCGGTCTTCCAGGCGTCGCGATGGAACGCGCCGGCGGTCCAGATCGGGCCCGCGGCATCCTTCTCGCCCACTAGTCCATCAGGCTGCTTCGGCGACATATAGCGCCTCCTTGAAGGGTTGCATGCCGAGACGCGCGTAGGCCGAAAGGAAATTCTCTTCGGGTCCCCTGCGCAGGCGCAGATACGTGTCGACCACCGTCTCGACGGCATCGACGATGCCGTCGGGGCCGAAACCGGGCCCCGTCAGTTCCGCCAGTGCCGTGCTCTCCGCGCCGGAGCCGCCGAGGAGGAGCTGGTAATGCTCCTCGCCGCGCTTCTCCACGCCCAGAATGCCGATGTGGCCCACGTGATGATGCCCGCAGGCGTTGATGCAGCCGGAGATCTTGATCTTCAGTTCGCCGATCACATCCTGCTTCGCCGCGAGGCGCTCGGAGATGGCCTGCGAGATCGGGATTGATCGCGCGTTGGCGAGCGCGCAATAGTCGAGGCCCGGACAGGCGATGATGTCGGTCGCCAGCCCGGCGTTCGCCTCGGCGAGCCCGATCGCCTTCAAAGCCTTGTAGACGGCCGGCAGGTCGGCCTTCGCCACGTGCGGCAGGATCAGGTTCTGCTCGTGCGTGACACGCACTTCGTCGTGGGAATAGCGCTCGGCGAGGTCGGCGATGGCGTCCATCTGCTCGGCACTCGCATCGCCGGGAACGCCGCCGATAGGCTTCAGCGAGACGGTGACGATGGCGTAGCCGGCATGGCGGTGGGTGTGCGTATTGCGGATCACCCAGCGCTCGAAGCCGCGATCGGGCGCAGACAGCTTCGCCTTCGGCAGATCACTGCGCAGCACCGGCAGTGCGAAGTAGGTCTCGATGCGCCGGATCTCGTCCTGCGGGAGCTTCAGTGCCCCGTTGCGGATACGCTCCCACTCGGCTTCCACTTGTGCGGCAAACGGCTCGGCACCCAGCTCGTGCACGAGGATCTTGATGCGCGCCTTGTACTTGTTGTCGCGCCGCCCTTCGAGATTGTAGATGCGCAGCACGGCCTCGAGATAGCTCAGCAGATGCTCCTCGGGCAGATCCTCCTTGATCAGCTTGGCGATGAGCGGCGTACGCCCCTGGCCGCCACCGACGTAGACATCGAAGGCGAGGCCGCCGCTCGCGACGCGCTTCAGCTGCAGGCCGATGTCGTGCACCTTGATCGCGGCGCGGTCCGCGTCCGATGCGTTTACCGCGACCTTGAACTTGCGCGGCAGGAAGCTGAACTCGGGATGCAGCGAGGACCACTGCCGGATGATCTCCGCATAGGTGCGCGGGTCGGCGACTTCCTCGGCCGTCGCGCCGGCGAAGTGATCCGCTGTCACGTTGCGGATGCAGTTGCCGGAGGTCTGGATGGCGTGCATCTCGACGTCGGCCAGTTCGTCGAGGATATCGGGAATGTCCTTCAGCGCCGGCCAGTTGAACTGCAGGTTCTGGCGCGTGGTGAAGTGCCCGTAGCCGCGATCGTAGGTGCGGGCGATGTGCGCCAGCTTGCGCATCTGGCGCGACGAGAGCGTGCCGTAGGGGATGGCGATGCGCAGCATGTAGGCGTGAAGCTGCAGGTAGACGCCATTCATGAGCCGCAGCGGCTTGAACTCGTCTTCCGTCAGCTCGCCCGAGAGACGGCGCGCAACCTGGCCGCGGAATTGGGCCACCCGCTGGCGCACGAACTCGCGGTCGAATTCGTCGTAGCGATACATCAGGCCGCCTCCTGCGTAATGTCCTCGTCCTCAGCCACGGGCGGCGCGACGTAGCCCGGCACGGCGGCGAGAATGCTGGGGCCCGCGATGCGCACGCGCTCGCGCTGGCGGATGGGGACGAGGCGGCCGTCGAGTTCGCGCAGCTCGACGAGGTAGGGCTCGACGATGATGTTGCGCTGCGCGTCGTAGGTGCCGCGATCTTCCAACGCGCGCACTTCATCCGGCGAGGAGGCGATGTTGGCCTGCGCGAAGTCCGTGTTCCAAGCGCCTTCGAAGTCGAGGAACACGACGGCGCCGTCCGAAAGCCGATTGGCGGTGATCACGGACAGAGACGGGATCTTCTTGCTCATAGCTCGACCTCGACGCGGGGGTTGATGTGCGAATTGGCGAAAAGCTTGCGGGGACGGGGCCGCGCGTAGGTCTCGACGGCCTCCGGCCGCTTGAGGCCGGCATCGGCCCAATCGAGCCCGACGAAGATCACCGCAGGCCCTTTGATGGCGCGCTCGACGAGGCAGTCGCTGATGTCGCCGAGCGTGGTTGCGAACGCGCGCTCGTTGGGCAGCGTGCCGTTCTCGACGATGACGACCGGCGTCGCGGGATCGGCACCGGCCTCGATCAGCTTGGCGCGCACGAGCGGCGCGTTGGCGACGCCCATGTAGATGGCGAACGCCGTTCCTTCGCGCGCGAGTGCCGCCCAGTCGAGATCCGGTTCGCCGTCAGCCGTCGTGCCGGTGACGACCGAGAACTGCCGCACGCGCTCGCGCATCGTCACGGGTAGCGCGATGCGCGCGGCGCAGGCGTGTGCGGCGGTCACGCCCGGTACGACCTCGACGGCGATGCCGGCTTCCTCCAGCGCGGCAAGCTCTTCACTCGCGCGGCCGAAGATGAAGGGATCACCGCCCTTGAGACGCGCCACGACTTTGCCGGCGAGCCCCTCGCGCACGAGGATGCGGTTGATCTCGACCTGCGAGGTCGCAGCGCCACGCGGCGTCTTGCCGACGTAGATGCGCTCGGCGTCGCGGCGCGCGTAGTCGAGGATCTTTGGATTGACGAGGCGGTCGACGACGAGAACATCGGCCTCCTGCAGGCGTTGCACGGCCTTCAGCGTCAGAAGATCCGGATCGCCAGGACCGCAGCCGATCAGCGCGACGCGGCCCCGTGCGTGTGCGTCGCCACGTGCGGCAAGCAATTCGGTTTCGAGAGCCTTGTCCGCGTCTTGATCGCGTCCGGCGAGGACCGCCCAGCGGAACGGCCCCTGCAGCAGCCGCTCCCAGAGGCGGCGGCGCAACCGCATATCGGGCACATGCCGGGCGATTTCGTCGCGCAGGTGCTGTGCGCGCAGCGCCAGCCGGCCGAGATTGGCCGGCAACCAGGTTTCGAGCTTGGTCTTGATCTCGCGCGCGATGATCGGGGCCGCGCCTTCGGTACCGATCGCGACCGTGACGGGCGTGCGGTCGACGATCGCGGGCGTGATGAACGTCGAGAGGTCGGGCTTGTCGACGACGTTGACGGGCAGCCCGCGCGCCTGGGCGGCCTCGGAGATGCTGCGGTCGGTCGCATCGTCACCGGTCGCCACGTAGACGAAGCGATGGCCTTCGAGCATCGCCGGCTCGAACGCCCGGCGGTCGAGCGTCAGACGCCCCGAGCCAGCGAGTCCCGCCAGTTCCTCGTTCGGCGTCTCGGCGACCAGGGTGATGCGCGCGCGTGTGCGGGTCAGCAGCCTGACCTTCTGCGTGGCCTGCTCGCCGCCGCCGACGACCAGGACGCCGGCATTCTCGAGATCGGCAAACAGGGGGAAATAGCGCATGTGGGAGAGGTCCTTGCGACTGCAACGATCCGAAGCCCGAGGGCTTCAGGGCCGGTTGGGTGGGGCAACCGCCCCGAGTTCGCAAGAAAATAGAATTCTTTTCCAGAAAATGGGATATGGCGGTGACAATAAACTCGTAAATGCTTCTACAGCGGCCGTCCATGGGTGATTTTTTCCCCCAAGACCGTGTTCGTGTAACGGGTTGCTGGAAGCTGCGCTTTGACAGCTTTAACATTCCCGCCAGACGCTTTCCGGGCCCGGCAGCCAAGCCCTTTGCATGCGCCCCCGCGCCTGTGTCATGACGCCCTCAGCAATCGCAGCCCCCGCTGCGCCCCGTGAGCATCCGGAATGGCTTGGCAATGCTGAACGCGCCCCGGACGGTCGCCGGAAGGACAGCCGGTGGGCTCGCGGAATGGATGCGCCACCCGCGCGCGCGGTTCAGCGCATGGCGGGACCGCCGGCGCGTGTCGCCGGCCTGGGGGGCGTTCGCGGCGCTGCTGGCGATCCTGATCCTGCTGCCGGTCGGGACGGTTGCCGTTCTCGCTCTCACCGCGCAGGACAACATCTGGCCGCACCTGCTGCGCACGGTCCTGCCGGCTTCGCTGCGCGACACGGCGATCCTGCTCGCGGGCGTCGGCCTCGTCGTCGGGGCGGTCGGGACAGGCGCGGCGTGGCTCACGACCATGTACCGCTTCCCGGGACGGGCGCTGCTCGACCGCATGCTGGTGCTGCCGCTCGCGGTACCGACCTACATCGCGGCCTACTGCTACGTCGAACTGCTCGACTATTCCGGCCCCATCCAGAGCACGCTGCGCGCCGTGATGGGCTGGAGGTCGGCGCGCGACTATTGGTTTCCCGAGGTGCGCAGCCTGTGGGGTGCCGTGCTGGTTCTGTCGGCGGTGCTCTACCCCTACGTTTATCTCGCCGCGCGCGCGACGTTCGTGCAGCAGTCCGTGTGCATGCTGGAGGTGGCGCGGACGCTCGGGCGCACGGCTGCGGGAACGTTCTGGGCGATTGCCTTGCCGCTCGCCCGCCCGGCGCTCGCCGCTGGCGTGTCGCTCGTGCTGATGGAATGCCTGAACGATCTGGGCGCCGTGCAGTATCTCGGCGTGCAGACACTGTCCGCCAGCATCTACACGACGTGGCAGCAGCGCGGCAGCCTGGGTGGTGCGGCGCAGATCTCGATGATCGCGCTCGCCGTCGTGCTGATGCTGGTGATCGCGGAGCGGTCGGCGCGGGGCCGCGCGCACTATCACCACACCACGGGACGCTTCCGCTCGATTCCCTTCGCGGAGTTGCCAGGTGCGCGGGGTTATCTGGCCGCGGCGTTGTGCGGGCTGCCGGTGCTGCTCGGCTTCGTTGCGCCGCTCCTCGTGCTGCTGGGGCAAGGGCTGACGCATATCGATGTCGCCATGGAGAGTGATTTCTGGCGGGCGGCGCGCAACAGCCTGCTGGTGGCGGGTGTGGCGGCCAGCGCGACCGTCGTGCTCGGGCTCGTTCTTGCCTACGCGCGGCGCCTGGCGCCCAATACGCTCGTGCGGACCGTGGTGCGCATCGTCGGTCTCGGCTACGCGCTGCCAGGCACCGTGCTGGCGCTGGGCCTTCTGATCTCGCTCGCGGCCTTCGACAATCGGCTCGACGCGTTCGTACGCGCGACGCTCGGCGTCTCCACGGGCCTGCTGCTGTCGGGCTCCGTGTTCGTGCTGATTCTCGCGTACATGGTGCGCTTTCTCGCGGTGTCGCTGTCGACGTTCGAGGCTGGCCTGGAACGGCTGTCGCCGAACCTCGATGCGGCCGCACGCACGCTCGGCGAGACGGGCCTCTCAGCCTTGTGGCGCGTGCACCTGCCGCTCCTGATGCCGGCGGTGGGTTCGGCCGCGCTGATCGTGTTCGTTGACGGCATGAAGGAACTCGCTGCGACCCTGCTCCTGCGGCCCTTCAACTTCGAGACGCTCGCCACGCACGTCTACAGCTTCGCCGCCATCGAGCAGTTCGAGCGGTCGGCCCTTGGCGCGCTCAGCATCGTGCTGATCGGCCTTCTGCCGGTGCTGCTGCTGCACGAAGCGGTTGCCGGAGGCCGTTCGGGCGAGCAGCGCCAGATGCCAGGCTGGCTGCTCGCGGGCGTGGAGCGCCTGCGTGGCTTGCGCAAACCACTGAAGCGCATTTCGCTGATCCGGCCGCGTTAGGCGCGCAATGCATTCCTGGAAGCTGTTCGCACGGCTGTAAGGGATCTTTCGGTGTTGAAGCAAAACCTCGACCGGGAAAGGTCCCGGCTCTCGCTTCGCTCGGCCGGGAATGCAGAAGGAGGGTTGCTTTCGCCTTGCTCTCAGCGGCCGCCGCGCTTGAAGGGCGCCATGCCTTCGCGGGCGAGTTCGTCGGCGCGCTCGTTCTCGGGATGGCCTGCGTGGCCTTTCACCCAGTGCCAGTGCACCTCGTGGCGGTGGCGGGCCGTATCGAGCTGCTGCCAAAGCTCGGCGTTTTTCACGGGTTTGTTCGCGGCCGTCTTCCAGCCCTTCTTCTTCCAGCCGTGGATCCAGCTCGAAATGCCGTTGCGGACGTATTCGCTGTCGGTGTGCAGATCCACGTGCGAGGGGCGCTTGAGGGCTTCCAACGCCGAGATCGCGGCCAACAGTTCCATGCGGTTGTTGGTCGTGAGGGCTTCGCCGCCGGACAATTCCTTGCGATGCGTGCCGGAGATCAGGATCGCACCCCATCCGCCGGGGCCCGGATTCCCCGAGCAGGCGCCGTCCGTATAGATCGTCACCTTCGGACGCTGCTGCGCTTCGGTGTCGCTCATGCGTGCGCTTCCAGGCCGTAGTCCTGCGCGCTCGAGACGCTGCGGTGGAATTTCAGGCGGCGCACATAGTCGAGAGGATCATGCGGCTTCACGAGCGCATCCTTCGGCGTGTGCAGCCAGTCGTAGCCGCGCGTCAGGAGGAAGCGCAGGGCAGACCCGCGGCACAGCACCGGCAGCGTGTCGCGCTCGAGCGGCGAGAGCTTGCGGGCCGACTGGTAGCCCTTGAGCAGCGCGTGGCCCTTCGTCGCGTTGAAGCTGAAGTCGGGCTCGAAGCACCACGCGTTCAGGCACACGGCGACGTCGTAGGCGAAGGCATCGTTGCAGGCGAAATAGAAGTCGATGAGGCCCGCGATGCGCTCGCCGAGGAAGAATACGTTATCCGGAAAAAGATCCGCATGGATCACGCCTTGCGGAAGGGCTGCCGGCCACTCCGCATCGAGATAGGTGAGTTCCTCCGAAATCAGGCTCGCAAGGCCCGGCGCAATTTCATCGGCACGGGCCGCGAAGCGCTCGTAGAGCGGCCGCCAGCCTTTGAGCCCGAGGCCGTTCTGGCGGCGGATCGTGAAGCCCTGGCCCGCCTCGTGGAGCTTGGCGAGCGCCTCGCCCAATGCCGCGCAGTGCGACACGGCCGGACGCCGCACCGACACGCCTTCGAGAAAGGTGACAAGCGCCGCGGGGCGCCCCGACAGCGTGCCAAGCACGTTACCCTGGCGGTCGTGGACGGGCAGGGGGCAGGTCACGCCTTTGCCCGCGAGATGCTCCATCAGCCCCAGGAAGAACGGCAGATCGGCGGGGTTCACGCGCTTTTCGTACAAGGTCAGCACGAACGACCCCTTCTGCGTATGAATCAGGTAGTTCGTGTTCTCGACGCCTTCGGCGATGCCCTTCACCGACAAGAGCGCACCGAGGTCGTAGCCAGCAATGAACTGGCTCAGGTCCTCATCGGACACCTCGGTATATACTGCCATTTCCCCTCCGTACCGCTGGCGCGAGATTTACGGCGCGCCGGGCGACCGCAGCTCGCGCGGCACGTTGAAGCCGATGTTTTCCTCGCGCGTGACGACGTGCTCGATCTCGGTCGCGAAGCGGGCCCGGAAGGCGTCGACGATGCCCGTCACGAGGCGCTCGGGAGCGGAAGCGCCCGCCGTCACGCCGAGCGTCTTGATGCCATGGAACTGCTCCCAGGGAATGTCGGCGGCGCTCTGCACCAGCAGCGCCTTGGGACAGCCGGCGCGCTCGGCCACCTCGACGAGGCGCAGCGAGTTCGAGCTGTTGGGGGCGCCCACGACGATCACCCGGTCGCAGCGGGCGGCGATGGCCTTCACCGCTGCCTGCCGGTTGGTCGTGGCGTAGCAGATGTCTTCCTTGCGCGGTCCGCGGATAGCGGGGAAGCGCTCCCTCAAGATCGCGACGATGGCCGCGGTATCGTCGACCGATAGCGTCGTCTGCGTAATGTAGGCGAGCCGGTCGGGATCACGCGGCATGAAGCGCTGCGCGTCGTCGGCGGTCTCGATCAGGGTCGCGGCGCCTTCGGGAAGCTGGCCCAGGGTCCCGACGACTTCCGGGTGCCCCGCGTGGC
>RXJK01000040.1:0-8788 GCA_003963125.1 Hyphomicrobiales bacterium | reverse complement strand
CCTCGAAGTGATCGCGGGCCTCCATGTGCACCTTGGAGACGAGGGGGCAGGTGGCATCCAGCACGAACATGTTGCGGCCCTTGGCGGCGGCCGGAACGGACTGCGGCACGCCATGTGCCGAAAAAATCACAGGACGGTCGCCATCGGGGATTTCGTCGAGCTCCTCCACAAAAATGGCGCCTTTTGCCCGGAGGTCGTCGACCACGTGCCGGTTGTGGACGATTTCATGTCGCACATACACCGGCGCACCGTACTTTTTGAGCGCCAGTTCCACGATCTTGATAGCGCGGTCCACCCCGGCACAGAAGCCGCGGGGCGCTGCGACCAGGATTTTCAAGGTCTCGGTCGGCGCTCCGATGGGACGGCTCGCGAGGTTTTCGACAGGGGCGGGCACGTTAAGCACCATTTCGAGGGGTGGGCCGGCGCCTGAGGTCGTGCTTGGCTCCGGGTTGCAAGCGATGCTATTCTTCGAGTCGACGCTACACGGGCCGGGGGGCTCGCGCGGCATTGAGTGGATTAAGGAAATACCGGTCCACGATTAGCCGGGCAAGTGGTCGCAACAGGGACGTCGTGCAGAATTCCGGACAGACAAAACTGGCTGCGTTTGTGCGCGTCGTGGCGGTAGCTGCGCTTGCGGCATCCCTTGGCGGCTGCGGCATGTCCTCCCTGACGTCGGGGATCGGCGGCGGCTGGTTCGGTGGCGACAAGACCGCAAAGTCGGAATCGACCGGGGTCAGCGAAGACCAACTCCTCGCCGCGGCCAAGACCGATACCGGCAGCATCACGCCTGCCAGCGGGAATGAGATGGCCGCGTTCGGTTGTCCGCGCTTCAATGTGTGGTCCCGCGACGGCTACGTGACCATCTACGAGCAGGGCCGCGTCGGTGACGGCCTCGCCGTCATGCATCGCGGCGAAATCTCGAAGACGGCGCGCGAATGCCACATCGAGGGCAATCGCATCACCGTGAAATACGGCTTCTCCGGCCGTGTGCTGCTCGGGCCGAAGGGCCGCACCGGCACGGTCGCCCTGCCGCTCAACGTCTTCGTCGCAGACTCCAAGCGCGAGAAGATCACCACGGACGCCGTGCAGGTGCGCGTCGACGTCGCCGTCGACAAGCCCATTGGCTACTTCTCGATCGTGCGCTCGGTCAGCTTCACGGTGCCCGAAGGTTCACGTCCGGCCGACTACGAAGTCTTCGTCGGCTTCGATCGCAACGTTCCCGGCGCGGGCTGATCCGCTTCGCGCCGATTTGCCTCCAATTCGAACAAAGGTTTGAGAAATCTGGTGGCGGCGCCGAAGCGGCGTTGACACGAGGGCGCCCTCACCTATTATCGCGCCCGGTCCATTCGAGATCTGCGGAAGAGACCGGTCGCAAGGCCGGCGCCGAAGGAGCAACCGCCCCGGAACCTCTCAGGCAAAAGGACCGCAGATTGATGGCCCTCTGGAAAGCAGCCGGATTATCCGGCTCACCGACGGAGTAAGGCAGGCTCGGCTTCGAGACCCTGCCGGAATCTCTCAGGTCCCGTGACAGAGGGGGTTTGCGCTCGCACTTGACGGTGCGGGTTGGACGAACCGCGCTGGACCACGGGACCGCACATGGCCTCACCCACAGAGACTACTCAAGCGGCGCCGCTTCTGCGCACGCCGCTATTTGATCTTCACGTCGGCCTTGGCGCCAAGATGGTGCCGTTCGCGGGCTACGAGATGCCGGTGAACTATCCGGCCGGCATCCTGAAGGAGCATCTCCACTCGCGGGCCAGGGCGGGGCTCTTCGACGTTTCGCACATGGGCCAAGCGATGCTGGAAGGGCCGGACCATGCGACGGTCGCCAAGGCGCTCGAAGCCCTCGTTCCCGCCGACATTCTCAACTTGAAGCCCGGTCAGCAGCGCTATTCGCAGCTTCTCAACGAAGCGGGCGGGATTATCGACGATCTGATGATCACGCGCACGCGCGAGGACGGGAAGATCTATCTCGTCGTCAACGCCTCGCGGAAGGACGTGGACTTTGCGCACATCTCCGCGCACCTGCCGGCAGGCGTGACGCTTGTGCCGATGCCCGGCCGCGCGCTGCTCGCGCTGCAGGGCCCGTCGGCGAGCGCCGTTCTCGGCGCGCTTTGCCCTGCTGCGCAAAGCATGGCCTTCATGACCGGCACGCCCGGCAAAATCGGCGCCTTCGAGTGCCATATCTCGCGCTCCGGCTACACCGGCGAGGACGGCTACGAGATTTCCGTTGCGGACGGGGAAGCCGTGGCGCTCGCGAAGCTGCTGCTGGCCCAGGACGGCGTGATGCCGATCGGCCTCGGCGCGCGCGACAGCCTGAGGCTCGAAGCCGGCCTTTGCCTTTACGGCCACGACATCGACGAGACGACGAGCCCCGTCGAGGCGGGGCTGACATGGTCGATCCAGAAGCGCCGCCGTCTCGAAGGCGGTTTTCCGGGCGCTGAACGCATCCAGCGCGAACTCGAGAAGGGCGCAAGCCGCAAGCGTGTCGGCATCAAGCCGGATGGACGCGCGCCGGCGCGCGAGGGGACGGCCGTCTCTGCGCTTCTCGGAGCTTCGATCGGCACGATCACGTCCGGCGGCTTCGGGCCCAGCGTCGATGGTCCCGTCGCCATGGGCTATGTGGCCGCCGACTACGCGGCGACTGGCACGCCCGTCAATCTCATGGTCCGCGGCAAGGCGCTCTCGGCCTCTGTCGTCGCCATGCCGTTCGTCCCGCATCGCTACGCCAGCAAATCTTGAGCCTGAGGAGGCATCCATGACCGAGCGTTTCACCAAGGACCACGAGTGGGTGCGCATCGACGGCGATGTCGCCACCGTCGGCATCACCAATCACGCCCAGAGCCAGCTCGGCGACGTGGTGTTCGTTGAATTGCCGGAAGTCGGCCGCAAGGCGGCGCAGGGCGACGCCGTGGCCGTCGTCGAGAGCGTGAAGGCGGCGAGCGACATCTTCCTGCCGATCGCGGGCGAGGTGGTGGAAGTGAACGGCGACCTCACGGGGCAGCCTGCGCTCGTCAATGAGGATGCGGAAGGGAAGGCCTGGTTCTTCAAGATCAAGGTGTCGAACGCCGCCGACCTCGACAAGCTCATGGATCGCGCCGCCTACGACGCCTTCGTGAAGGAGAACGGCTGAAGATGCGCTACCTTCCTCTCAGCGACGCCGATCGCCAGGCGATGCTGGCGCGCGTCGGCGTCGCCGACATCGACGCCCTGTTCGCCAACGTGCCGAAGGACAAGCTGCTTTCCGGTCTCGTCGATCTGCCGCGTGCGAAGAGCGAACTCGCCGTCGAGCGTGAGCTTGCGAGATTCGCCTCGCGCAACGTTGCCGCCGGCGCGGTGCCCTTCTTCGTCGGCGCGGGCGCCTACAAGCATCATGTGCCCGCCACTGTTGATCACCTGATCCAGCGCTCGGAGTTCCTCACCTCCTACACGCCCTATCAGCCGGAAATCGCGCAGGGCACGCTGCAGTATCTCTACGAGTTCCAGACGCAGGTCGCGATGCTCACCGGCATGGAGGTCGCCAATGCCTCCATGTACGACGGCTCGACGGCGGCCTCCGAGGCCGTGCTGATGGCGCACCGGCAGACGCGGCGCCACAAGGCCGTTCTCGCCGGCAACCTGCATCCGCACTATCGCGAAACGATCGAAACCGTCTCGCGGATGGCGGGCAACGAGGTCGTGGCGCTTCCTCCTTCCCCGACGGGTGTCGAGGATATCGCGGCGGCGATCGACAAGACGGTCTCCTGCGTCGTGGTGCAGACGCCGGACTTCTTCGGCAACCTGCACGATCTGACGGATCTTGCAGCGAAGGTACATGCCGCCGGCGCGCTGCTTATCGCGGTCTTCACCGAGGTGGTTTCGCTCGGCCTCGTGACTCCGCCGGGTGAGATGGGGGCCGACATCGTGGTCGGCGAGGGGCAGTCGATCGGCAACGCGCTGAACTTCGGCGGGCCCTACGTCGGGCTTTTCGCGACGCGCCAGAACCTCGTGCGCCAGATGCCGGGACGCCTGTGCGGCGAGACGGTCGACAAGGATGGCCGCCGCGGCTTCGTGCTGACGCTGTCGACGCGCGAGCAGCACATCCGCCGCGAGAAGGCGACGTCCAACATCTGCACCAACTCCGGTCTGTGCGTGCTGGCCTTCACGATCCACATGAGCCTTCTCGGCGAGGCGGGTCTCCAGAGGCTGGCTGCGACCAATCATGCCAATGCCGTTGCGCTCGCCGAGATGCTGGCGAACGTGCCGGGCGTCACGGTGCTCAACGAGACGTTCTTCAACGAGTTCACCGTGAAGGTGCCGGGGAAGGCCGACGCGGTCGTCGAGAAGCTCGCGGCCAAAGGCGTGCTCGGCGGTGTGCCGGTGTCGCGCCTGCTGCCCTGCAAGCCGGAGCTTGCCGATCTGATCCTGGTCGCGTCGACGGAAGTGAATACGGACGAAGATCGCGCGGCCTACGTCGCCGCTCTCAAGAAGGTGCTGTGATGCTGAACCGTCAGGGACGCCCTACGGGGCCAGGCGAAGCCGGCGCGCGCGCGGTCACCACCTTTTCCGGCAATTCCGGGCTTTCGCAGGATGAGCCGCTGCTGTTCGAGATCGGGCGAACGAACGTCACCGGCGTCGATCTCGAAGAGCCGAAGTCGCCGGGCAAGAGCCGACTGGGCAAGCTCGCGCGGCGCGGCGGCATCGGAATTCCAGGGCTGAGCGAGCCCGAGGTGATGCGCCACTACGTGCGGCTGTCACAGATGAACTACGGGATCGACACAGGGCTCTTTCCCCTCGGGTCGTGCACGATGAAGCACAACCCGCGCCTCAACGAGAAGATGGCGCGCCTGCCGGGCTTTGCCGACGTGCACCCGCTGCAGCCGCAGTCGACGGTGCAGGGCGCCATCGCACTCATCGGCGAGCTGTCGCGCTGGCTGCAGGTGCTCACGGGCATGCCGGCGGTCGCCATGACGCCGAAGGCCGGTGCGCATGGCGAGCTTGCGGGCATGATGGCCATCAAGGCGGCCATCGCGGCGCGCGGCGAAAAGCGGTCGACAGTGCTGGTCCCGGAATCGGCGCACGGGACCAATCCCGCGACGGCCGCGCTCATCGGCTATCGCGTGGTGTCCGTGCCGGCGCGAGCCGATGGCACCGTCGATCCGGCCGAGGTGCGGGCGCGCCTCAATGCCGATGTCGCGGCGATCATGCTCACGAACCCCAATACGTGCGGGCTTTTCGAGCGGGACGTCGTCGAGATCGCGGCGGCGGTGCACGAAGCAGGCGCCTTCTTCTACGCCGACGGGGCCAACTTCAATGCGATCGTCGGCAAGGCGCGGCCCGGTGATCTCGGCGTCGATGCCATGCACATCAACTTGCACAAGACCTTCTCGACGCCGCACGGCGGCGGCGGGCCGGGTGCGGGACCTGTGGTCCTGTCGGAAGCCCTCGCCCCGTTCGTGCCGGTGCCCTACGTGGTCGCGGACGCCAAGGGCGTGCGCCTCGTCGAGCACGCGGGCGAGCCCGGTGCGCAGCCGTTCGGCCGAATGAGCGCCTTCCACGGCCAGATGGGCATGTTCGTGCGTGCCATGAGCTACATGCTGAGCCACGGCGCCGATGGGATGCGGCAGGCGAGCGAGGACGCCGTGCTCAGTGCCAACTACGTGAAGGCCAGCCTGCAGCACGTCATGTCGCTGCCGTTCGGCGACCAGCCCTGCATGCACGAGGTGCTGTTCGACGACCGGTGGCTCGAGGGGACCGGGGTCACGACGCTCGACTTCGCGAAGGCGATGATCGACGAGGGCTTCCACCCGATGACCGTGTACTTCCCGCTCGTCGTGCACGGGGCCATGCTGATCGAGCCGACGGAGTCGGAATCGAAGCACAGCCTCGACCGGTTCATCGCCAGCCTCGACGGGTTGGCGCGTGCGGCAAAGGCCGGTGATGCGGATCGCTTCAAGTCGGCGCCGCACTTTGCGCCGCGGCGGCGGCTCGACGAGACCAAGGCTGCGCGCGAGCCGAAGCTCAGGTGGAGCCCGCAAGAGGCGCGCAAAGAGGCGGCGGAATAGCCCGGGGTTTCAGTTTGGTTCGATAAGAGGGGCGGTCGCTGCCAGCGATGCGCCCCTTATCTGTTGCGGCGGCGGAACTGGGCGGGCGTCAGACCCGTCGCCTTGCGGAAGACTTCCGAAAACCTGCTCTGGCTGCCGAAGCCCAGCGAGCGGGCCAGATCCGAGAGCGCGACGTCATCCTTAATGAGGGACACCTTCGCCGCCTCGATGCGGTGATGCAGGATGAATTGGTGCGGGGGCATCCCGAACGTCTTCTTGAAGGCGCGCGCGAAGTGGAAGCGGCTCAGCTTGGCGAGCGCCGCCAATTCCGACAGCGACAGGTTCTTGCCCGAAGGGTCCGCAATGGCATCGCGGATGATGCGCTGCTGGCTCGCCGTGAGCTGGCCGCGATCGGGCAGCACGCGCGGCACGTCGGCATGCTGTAACCGATAGATCTCTATAGCCGCGACGAGCGCAAGGTTCTCCGCATAGGCGGCATCGAGCGGGCCCGGGCTCGGCCCGAGCGTCTTCAGCTTTTCCAAGGTGTGGCGCAGGCCGCTGTTCTCGAAATGCACCATCGGCTTCAGCTTGCCGCGGATTTCGTCGTCGAGCTCCGCCTCCACGACTACGGGATTGATATAGGTGACCGAGAACTGGTTGGTCCGTTTCGCGAGCTGCATCCAGCCATTGAGCCGGTGGTTCGGCGGCAGCACCGTGAGCTTGTCGCGCAGATCGAGGATGCGCGGCTGCTTATGTCCCTGGACGTTGACCTCGCCGTCGCGCTGGCGCAAATCGAGCAGCGATGCGTAAATCGAGTTGCCATTCCACTCGAAGGAGAAGTTGCAGGAATTTCGAATAAGGACGTGCTGGACTGTAACCCCTTCGAAAGTCGAAACTCGAGAAATATCCGGCCCAGCTAAAGCGCCATCGTCCAGCTTAAGGTGCAGAATGTTGCTGGAGTTGTCCAAGAGACCTTTGGGTTTGTCCGGAACCGATCACCGGCGCCGAATTAGGTGATATAAAGCACTAGATCTATAAAAATCCGCATCCGGACTATGTGAATTCGCGACAAGGTGTTTATGTGCAGCAAATCTTATATATATCGCGCAATTATCGCGGATAGATCTAGCCGTCAGATTATACATTTCTCAAACCCAGACGTGAGGTTGCTGCTCCTGAAAAAAAGGACAGCGAGCATTTTCGCGCTCGCCGTCCTCAGGCACACGCGCGCCTTATCGCCAATAGGACCGAAGCTTGTCGGCGGCGTCCGGGAGACGCGGCAACTGGTTCAGCCAATCGTCCATCGTGAAGCGACGCGGCTGGGTGCCGGCCTTCCACAGCGCACCGAATGCGAAAGCGACGGCAGCCGTCATGAAAAGCGTCGCGTAGGGATATTGCTTCGCCGTTTCGATGGTCTGATCCATCATCCCTTCGGTCTGCTTGCGTACCTGCGAGGCGACGTTCTTGCCGGTTTCCACAAGCCTGTCCGTAGTGTGCGCCTCGTTACCTAGACGATGGTCGGAAGCCGGCGAATTCACGCTTTGCATGGGATGACCTCTCGGGGATTAATTGACTTGAGGTCAAACGCAGGCTGCAAGGGCACTGTTCCGGCCGGAGGCGTCCGTCCCGCCGAACTCGAGCTTCGCCTAAGGTCGTAGTCGCGTTTGCGCAAAAACCCGGGCGGCGAGCGGAACTACTGCCCCGCTCTCTAGGTTTAGCTAGACCAGAAACAAAACAGGAGAGGGCTCATGGCCGCCGAGCCGAAAGGGACGAACAATGTGCGCCGCGGATTTGCGGCGATGGACCAGGCCAAGCAGCGGGAAATTGCGCGCAAAGGCGGCGCCAATGTTCCGCGCGACAAGCGCAGTTTCGCGCAAAATCGCCAGCTGGCTGCAGAGGCCGGGCGCAAAGGCGGGCAGTCCGTCGCCGCGCAGGACCGCAGCTTTTCCCAGAACCGGGAACTGGCCGCGGAAGCCGGTCGCAAGGGTGGCCGGTCAGCACAAAGCCGGCATAGCAGCAAGGCCGCTCAGCCGCAGCCGGCCGAAGACGCAACGTCGGACGAGCAGAAGTAGTCTTTTCTGTCGTAGGTCTGCCTAGGCCGGCGGGTCGCCACCCGTCGGCCTTTCGGTTGTGCGTTTTAGCACCTCTCAGCTTTCGCCGGTCTTCTCGAGGTTATCGAGAAGAAGCTTGAGCTTGTCGGGGATCGGCTCTTCGACGACCTCGTCGAACATGCGGCGCAGCCGGTCGCCGATATGGGCTTGGACGGCGCGCGAGGCCTCCGGCACGAGGTTCGGGTGCGGCTTCTGCAGCCGCATCCCGTCAGCCTTGTCCTCACCGCGCTGTGGCATCGAATGACCCCCTGTTTCGACTGGCTGGACCAGCCGATCATACCCCTCGCAAACGGATAATCCTCAGGACTGCCTGAGGGACGATCCTCCGGCTCGCGCGACGATGGCTTCCGTCGCGGCGTCCGGACCGAAATCGCTCGACGCCGAGACGTTGAGCATTTCGGTCAGCTTGGCACGAGCGCGGTTGACCCGGCTCTTGATGGTCCCGACGGCGCAGTTCGAGATCTTGGCGGCTTCCTCGTAGGAGAAGCCAGCCGCGCCGACCAGGATCAGCGCTTCACGCTGATCCGCCGGCAGGCCGTTCAGCGCGCGGCGGAAATCCTGCATGTCAAGGTAGCCTTCCTGGCCCGGATGCACCGCCAGGTCCGCCGCCTTGCTGCCGTCGTCCTCGACTTCACGCCGCCGTCTGCGGCAGTC
>RXJK01000399.1 GCA_003963125.1 Hyphomicrobiales bacterium | reverse complement strand
CGATGCCGGGGATGCGCTGGGCTTCACCCTTCGGCCCGATGATGGTGCAGCCCGTCTCGGCCTTCAGCGGCAGGTTGCCGTCGGTGTGGTCGGCGTGATGATGGGTCGTGAGGATGTGCGTCAGCTTCCAGCCGGTCTCGGCCAGCGCCGCCTTCACGGCCTTAGTTTCGGGCGCGTCGATCGACGCCGTGAGGTTGCTCGCGGCGTCGTGGATGAGGACGCCGAAGTTGTCGGACAGGCAGGGAAACTGATGGATTTCCAGCTTGGACATCGCTCGACCGCCTTGCTCGTTCGTGACGTGGTATCGGCATCCCGTAGCCCGATGCGCGGTCGAGATCAATTCCGACATTTCAACCGGACCGTCCGACACGGGACGGGAGCGCCTGCGCCGCGGCCTTGCCGGAAGCGCCGCATTCGCGCATGGATGGGCGGAAGCGGCGAACCTCGGCCTTCACCCGACCGGCGCGGGCGGAGCGGCCGCCGCCGATCCTTGGGCTAGGCCAGATGCATGCATCTTGATATCCACACCCTGAGGGACTTCTACCAGCGGCCGCTGGGCGGGATCGTGCGCCGCATGCTCAGCGGCCGGATCCGCGCGCGCTGGCGCAACGTGAAGGGCTCGACCGTCATCGGGCTCGGCTATGCCTCGCCGTATCTGGGCAGCTTCCGCGACGAGGGCGCGCGCGTCGGCGCCTTCATGCCCGCCGTGCAGGGCGCCATCGTGTGGCCCTCGAAGGCGCCCTGCCGCACGGTGATGGTCGAAGAAGCCTCGCTGCCGCTGCCGGACGCGAGCGTCGACCGGCTCCTGTGCGTGCACTGTCTCGAAATGTCGGAGAACGCCGGCGCGCTGCTGCGCGAGATCTGGCGGGTGCTGACGCCGGAAGGGCGGCTCCTGCTTGTCGTACCCAACCGGCGGGGGATTTGGGCGCGCTTCGACACGACGCCGTTTGGCTTTGGCCGGCCCTACAGCCTCGGGCAGCTCGAGACTTTGTTGAAGCAATCTCTCTTCACGCCGGTCGACCAAGCGAGCGCGCTGCACATGCCGCCGGTGCACCAGGAGTGGCTGTTGCGCTGGGCGACTGCGTTCGAGCGCGTCGGCGGGCGCATGTGGCCGGCCTTTTCGGGCGTGCAGATCGTGGAAGCGCGCAAGGAGCTGATGGGGGCGATGCCGCGCGGCGCCGTGACCCGCGCGCGGCGCAAGCTCGTGACGCTGCCCGCACCCATGCGGCGCACGGAAACGCGCTGCGTCGAACGCGAAGACGCCTGATTAAGGTGCCGCAACCTTCCCTTCTTGCCTTCCCGGACGGCGCGTAGCGCCGAGCCGGGATCTTTACCCGTAGAGATCGGCGGCTCGCTGAAAGATCCCGGAAGCCGTGCTCGCGCACGGCTTCCGGGAACGCATTCCGGAGAGGACGGAACACTACTGTCATCTCGGCCGGAGCGCGTCAGCGCGCAGCGCCGAAATCCAGGGGGCAGGAATGCGCCCGCTGCCCCTGGGTCCCGGATCGGTGCTACGCACCGTCCGGGATGACATGCGAGGGTATTAGACGCGCACGCGTCAGGCGGTCACGAACTCGGACTTGCGGTAGCCCTGGAGGTAGAGGAGGGCGGTGAGGTCGCCGTGGCGGACGGCGGCTTGCGCTTCCTGCGCGACGATGGGCTTGGCGCGGTAGGCGACGCCGAGGCCTGCTGCCTTGATCATGGCGAGGTCGTTAGCGCCGTCGCCCGTCGCCATGGCATCCGTCTCGTCGATGCCGAGCTGGCGCGCGAGACGCTGCAGCGCCTGCAGCTTCGCCTCGCGGCCGAGAATGGGGGACGCGACCGTGCCCGTGATCTTGCCCCCGGCGACGTCGAGCGTGTTCGCCTGCTGCTCGTTGAAGCCGAGGCGCGCCGCGATGCGCTCGGTGTAGAACGTGAACCCGCCCGACACGAGCGCGCAGTGGGTGCCGTTCGCGCGCAGCGTCGCGATCAGGGTGGCGGCACCCGGCATCAGGGTCACGCGATCGTCGTAGATCTCCTGCAGCACGCGGGCATCGAGCCCGGCGAGCAAGCCGACGCGCTCCTTCAGGGCGGCCTCGAAATCGAGCTCGCCGCGCATGGCGCGCTCGGTGATGGCGGCAATGCGTGGGCGTAGCCCGGCGTAGTCTGCCAATTCGTCGAGACACTCCTGCTCGATGATGGTGGATTCCATGTCCGCCACGAGCAGGCGCTTGCGCCGGGAGCGGCCGCGCGGCGCGAGCAGGTTGACGTCCACGGGTATGTTGTCGAGCGCGGCCATCAATTTCGGACGCAGCGGCTCCTGCAACCCAGCGGCAGCGGGCAACGCGATTTCCCAGGCCTCGGCTGGCGCCAGGCATTGCCCCTGATCTGGCGCGACACCCAGCACAGCCGCGACGCGCTGGATCGCGGCGTCAACAAGGCCTGCGGATCCCGGAGCCGCCACAAGGGATAGGATCGGTGCGCTCTCGGTCATCGGCGATTGGATCTCCGCGCCGCGCGTCATGCCTTCTTGGCGCGCGCGATCGCTTCCGTGATCAGGCGCTTGGCGGCGTCCGCGTCGCCCCAGCCCTTGGTGCGGACCCACTTGCCGGGCTCGAGGTCCTTGTAGTGCTCGAAGAAGTGCTGGATCTGCTCGATCGTGATCTTCGGCATGTCAGTGTAGTTGAACACCTTCTCGTAGCGCTTGGTCAGCTTGGGCGTCGGCACCGCGATGATCTTCTCGTCGCCGCCGCCGTCGTCCTCCATCATCAGCACGCCGATGGGGCGCACGTTGATGTAGGCGCCGGGCACGATGGGGCGCGTGTTAGCGACGAGCACGTCGATCGGGTCGCCATCGTCGGACAGCGTGTGCGGCACGAACCCGTAGTTGCCGGGATAGCGCATGGGCGTGTGCAGGAAGCGGTCGACGAACAGCGTGCCGGCGTCCTTGTCCATCTCGTACTTGATGGGCTCGCCGCCGATCTGCACCTCGATGATGACGTTGACGTCCTCGGGCGGGTTCTTGCCGACGGGAATGGCATCAATGCGCATGAAAGCTCCTTGCAACCGATGCAGCGGGCCTTGCCCGGCCGTATGGCCTAAGCTGCGTCCGTGTACTAGCATCGCCCGCACCGCAACGGGAGGCTTCGCAGATGCTCGGATTGTCGCTGTCGGCCTTTACGACACTCCACGTCGTCATCAGCCTCGTGGGCATCGTGGCGGGACTTGCCGTTCTTCCGGGCATCCTGGGAGGACAGCGGCCCGGGCAGCTCACCCTGCTGTTCCTGGTCACGACGGCGCTGACGAGCATCACGGGCTTCATGTTTCCCTTCAACGGCCTGCTGCCGTCCCATGTGGTCGGGGGGATCTCGCTGGCCGTGCTCGCCCTGGCCTTCCTCGGCCTTTACCTGTTCGGACTGGCCGGTGCCTGGCGCTGGATCTACGCCGTGGGCGCCGTCGCGGGGCTTTACTTCAATGTGTTCGTCCTGATCGCCCAGGCCTTCCAGAAGGTCGGGCCGCTGCATGCGCTCGCCCCGACGCAATCCGAGCCGCCGTTTGCCATCGCGCAGGTGGCGCTGCTAGTCGTCTTCCTGTTCCTCGGCACCCGCGCCGTGAAGCGCTTCCATCCGGCTGCTGCGTGATGGCATACGCCGTCCAGCGCGCAGGCTAGCCAATGGCGGGGACTGGACCGGGCAAGGTCGTCCTGATCGCGGGGCCCACGGCGAGCGGCAAGTCCGGCATGGCACTGGAGATTGCGCGCCGGCGCGGCGGCATGATCATCAACGCCGACAGCATGCAGGTTTACCGCGAACTGCGCATCATCACGGCGCGCCCGACGCTGGAAGAGGAGCGCGAGGTGCCGCACGCGCTCTACGGCTTCGTGCCGGCGGCTGAAGCCTACTCCGTAGGGCGCTACGTGCTGGACGCCGCGCGTGCCATCGCCGCGGCGCGGAAGCAGGGGCTTCTGCCGATCGTGGTTGGCGGCACGGGGCTCTATTTCAAGGCGCTGCTCGAAGGCCTGTCGCCGATCCCGGCGATCGACCCCGGCGTACGCGAGCGCTGGCGCCGGCGTGGCGACGAAGAAGGGCCCCAAGCTCTGCACGCGCTCCTGCGCGATGTCGATCCGGAAGCCGCCCAGCGCCTCATGCCGACGGACAAGCAGCGTCTCGTGCGTGCGCTGGAGGTGGCGGAGAGCACGGGGCGGACGCTGAGCGCGTGGCAGAAGGAGCCGGGACAACCCGTGCTCGACGAGGCCGAGACTGTGCGCCTCCTCGTCGTGGCCGATCGCGAGGCGCTGATGCAACACATCGATGCGCGCTTCGACGGCATGCTGTCTGCCGGCGTCCTCGAGGAGGTGCGGGACTTCGCGCGCCTGGGGCTCTCCGAAGAACTGCCGAGCGTGCGGGCGCACGGCGTGCGGCCCCTGCTCGCCCATCTGCGGGGTGATCTGAGCCTTGAAGAGGCGGCGGAAGGCTCCAAGGCCGAGACCCGGCAGTACGCCAAACGGCAGGTCACTTGGCATCGGAGAAATATGATGTCGTGGCGCCATATTTCGACGCAACAAATGGAAAGTTATAGCGCAGATATTTTTGCTTTCATTGATTGACCGGCAATCCCTTCGCCCGTATGGTCCGCGCCACATGAGGGCCCGCGATCCGCGGGCGAAGGAGCATGCCCATGGCACAAAAGATGACCGGCGCCGAAATGGTGCTGAAGGCGCTCGCCGACCAAGGCGTCGAGCACATCTTCGGGTATCCCGGTGGCGCCGTGCTGCCGATCTACGACGAGATCTTCCAACAGGAGAAAGTCCGCCACATCCTGGTGCGCCAGGAGGGTGGTGCCGTGCACATGGCAGAGGGCTACGCGCGCTCGACAGGCAAGGTCGGCGTGGTGCTCGTCACGTCCGGACCCGGAGCGACCAATGCCGTCACGGGTCTGGCCGACGCGCTGATGGATTCCATCCCCGTCGTCTGCATCACAGGCCAGGTGCCGACGCATCTCATCGGCAACGACGCCTTCCAGGAGTGCGACACGGTCGGCATCACGCGGCCCTGCACCAAGCACAACTGGCTGGTGAAGAACGTCGACGACCTCTCCCGCATCCTGCACGAGGCGTTCTACGTCGCGCGCACGGGGCGGCCGGGACCGGTCGTCGTCGACATCCCGAAGGACGTGCAGTTCGCCACGGGCACCTACACGGGCCCGAAGGACGTCAAGCACAAGACCTACCAGCCGCGCCTCAAGGGCGAGGCGGCCGCGATCGCGCGCGCCGTCGAGCTTATGAGCAACGCCAAGAAGCCCGTGCTCTATACCGGCGGCGGCGTGATCAATTCGGGCCCGAAGGCCAGCCAGCTGCTGCGTGACCTTGTGCGCCTGACGGGCTTCCCGATCACCTCCACGCTGATGGGGCTCGGCGCGTTCCCGGGCTCCTCCAAGGAGTGGCTCGGCATGCTCGGCAT
>RXJK01000077.1:24271-30648 GCA_003963125.1 Hyphomicrobiales bacterium | reverse complement strand
GGGCAGGGTCTCCGTGAGGCGTGCGCCCGGAAGGCAGGGCGCGATCTTCGGGACATCGAGCAGCAGCAGCCACGCATCGTCGGGGGGAATGGGGACGCGAAAGCTGTTCTCGATCTTCATGGCGCGTTCCTCAAGGAATGATGGGCGTTTGCGACAGCGCGCCGATCACGCGCCGGCGCGCCCGGTCGACATGGCGGCTGAGGAGCTTTCCGACGGCGCGCGCGTCGCGGCCTTGCATGGCATCGATGATGGCGCCGTGCTCTTCCACGAGCGCTTGCGAATCGCGCGGCTTTTCCATGACCGAGACGCTCATCACGACCAATCGGTCGAAGTGCTCGATGAGGTCGCTCGCGGCGAGCGCGATGCGCTTGTTGGGGCACAGTGCCGCCAACGCCAGATGGAAGCTCCTGTTGTAGGCGACGAAGCCGCCTTTCTTTTCCCAGCCTTTCGCAGTCCGGAAGCGGTCGAGGGCCTCGAGGTCGGCATCGCTCGCGGCTTCCGCGGCGCGCCGCGCCGCTGCCTCTTCCATGAGGGCCCGGTAGTCGAAGAGATCCTCCGCATCCGACAACGACACCGGGGCGACGCGGTAGCCGACGCGGGGCAGCACGATCACCAGGCGTTCGGCCTGGAGCCGTACGAGCGCGTCCCGCACCGGCGACTTGCTCAGGCTGAAGCGCTCGGCGATCTCGCGTTCGTAGAGAGGCTGCCCCGGCGTCAGAGTGCAGGAGAGAATCTCGTCCCGGAGCCGTTTGTAGACGTCCTCGCGCCGCGGTTCTGATGAAGCTGACATGAGAGAAGCGGGTTGTGCTGAGATATTTGATGAAGCCTGAAAGGGCTAACATGTCAGCGACAGAGCATCAAGGAGGAGGCTTCAGAACTGGATTTTTGCCAGATTGGAGGGCTTTCTGATCGGTCCATATGTTGACCAGAATGGATGCGCTGATATCCTAGCTGCAAAAGCCCATCGGAAGAAGGAATGCTTCCGGGGGGCGGGCCACTCCTGGCCTCGGGGACCGGGACCGAGAGGAAAAAACCATGCACACCATGACCAGCGCGGATGGCAGCATCACCGCGGTGCGTGCGGGGCAGGGGCGCGATCTGTTCATCGTGCATTCCCTTCTTGCCGACCGGACGGCCTTCGATGCCGTGGTGCCGGCGCTCGCGGCCCGATATCGCGTGACGCTGGTCAACCTCCCCGGATTCCATGGCTCCAGACCCGTCGCGGCCGGTATCGAGAATTATGCGGCCTTCATCGGGCGCGCGTTCGCAGCCTTCGAGATTGGAAATGACGCGATTCTCGCTGGCAACGGCTTTGGGGGGACGGTCGCGCTCGCCTACGCTCAGACGGCGCCTACAGCCATCGGCAAGCTGTTGCTGTGCGATGTCGCGGCGGCCTTCCCCGAGGAAGGCAAGCAGGCGTTCCGTGTCATGGCCGAAAAGGTGACGGCCGGCGGCCTCGGCGAGATTGCCACGATCGCGGCCAACCGCGTCTACCATGCCGCCTACGTGGCCCAGAACCCGGGCGCTATCGAAGAGCGCAAGAGGGTGCTGCTCGCCATTGACCCGGGCGCCTTCGTGGCCGCGTGCCAATCGCTCGTGAGCTGCGATCTCGTTCCGCGCCTCGCGAACGTCACGGCGCCGACCTTCGTCATGTATGGGGCTCTCGATCAGGCAACGCCGCCGCCGCTGAACAAGATCATTGCCGCCGGCATCCCGGGCGCCGCGCTGATCGAGTTGCCTGACTGCGGCCATTGCCCGCCGCTGGAGCGGCCGCAAGAGTTCTTGAAGGCCGTCGGGCCGTTCCTCGGTCTTGCCTGAAAGGGTCGCGCCCGCGGCGGCCCGCGAGATGCGGAAGCGTCAGTTGATACCGCATCAGCAAGATCGCATCCCGGCCGATGCTTGCCGTGCAGGGCTCAGAGGCCGAAGAAGGCTTGCGCGGTGCGGCTGCACACGTGCGCACGTTCCTCGGCCGACAGGCCGGCGGCATCGACGGTTGCGAGCGGATCGGGGTCGCCCATGTCGAAGGGATAATCGGAGCCGAGCATGACGCGGTCGGCACCGGCCACATCGACCAGGTGCCGGATCTGCTCGGGCGCGAACACGCAGGTGTCGTACCACATGGAGCGCAGGTAGTCGGAGGGCCGCTTGGAGGTGAGGCGCTTGAGTTCCGGCCGGTGCGTCCAGGCATGATCCATGCGCCCGAGATAGAACGGGAAGTAACCTCCCCCGTGCACGATCAGCACCTTCAGCGCCGGGTGGCGATCGAGGACGCCGCCGAAGACGAGGTGGTTGACGGCGATGATTTCTTCCAACGGCTGCCCGACGGTGTTGACCATGAAGAATGCGCCGAGCCGCTGGCCGTGCGAAAATCCGAGTGGATGGATGACAAGTGGTGCATCGAGCTTCGCCAGCCGGGCATAGAGAGGGTCGAAGGTAGCATCGGATAGCTCGCGTTCCAGCACGCGGCTGTCGATCTGAAAGCCCTTGAGCCCCAGTTCCTCGACGCTGCGCGTGGCTTCGGCAATGCTCGCGTCGACGTCGGTCATCGGCAAAGTGCCCATGCCGAACAGCCCTTGCGGAAAACTACTGACGAGCCTCGCGACGTGGTCGTTCTGCATGCGCGAAATCTCGCACAGGAGATCCACCGGCGCCCAATAGTGCTGCTGGCCAGGCGCAGGCAGCACGCCGGCCATATCGACCCGCATCTGCTTCATGAGGGCCTGACGCGTCGCGATATCGTTGAACTTGGGTCCGAGAACGGGCGCCTGGGCCTGATCGACGCCTTTGCTTTCGGCGGTCATGTCGCGCTGATAGGGCACGAGATCCGTGCGCATGAGCGGGCCGACCTTGTCGTTCACGGCCGGACACAAGGTGTGCGTGTGGCAGTCGATGATGGTCATAGAGGCCGTCCTCAATGTACGCCCAGGTAGCGTTGCAGGACGCCCTGGTCCTTCTCGATCGCTTCCGCGCTGCCCTGGTGCACGATGCGCCCCGTCTCGATCAGGAACACGCGGTCGGCCAGTGCCAGGGCGCTGTAGAGGTTCTGCTCAACGAGGAGAACGCCGAGGCCCTCCTTGCGCAGCGACGCGATGACCGTTTCCAGATGCTGCACCATGACGGGTGCGAGACCTTCGGAGGGCTCGTCCATCAGCACGAGTTCGGGATCGATGATGAGCGCGCGGGCCACGGCAAGCATCTGCCGCTCGCCGCCGGAGAGCTGATTTCCGCGGTGCTGGCGGCGCTCGGCAAGGCGCGGGAAGGTGTCGAGCAGCCGCTCCACGGTCCAGCCAGTTTTCACCGAGGCTGGCTTCAGCATCGTCAGGTGTTCGACCACCGTCAGAGACGGAAACAGCCGGCGCCCCTGCGGCACGATGGCGATGCGGCGCTTTGCGATCGCGTGGGAACTCAGGTCGTTGATGCGCTCGCCACGCCAGACGATATCTCCGCGCCGCACCAGCGGCGGCCGCAGCGCCATGATGGAGCGGATGAGCGTCGTCTTGCCCATGCCGTTGCGGCCGAGCAGCGCCACGATCTCGCCCGGCGCCACATCCAGCGTCACGCCCTGCAGAACATGCGCTTCGCCGTAGTAGCTGTGGACGTCAGTGAGCTGCAGCATCCGGCCCCCCTGCCATGGACACCGTGTGCGGCTTGCCGAGATAAACTTCCTGCACTAGCGGATTGGTGCGGATGGCGTCGGGTGCGTCTTCGGCGATCACGCGCCCGTTCTGCATCACCGTGACATAGTCGACGAGGCCAAGCGCCAGATCCATGTCGTGCTCGATCAGCACGATGGTGAGATCGCGCGGCAGCCCGCGGATGATGTCGGCGAGGAATGTGCGCTCCGCCGGAGAGAGGCCGGCCGCCGGCTCGTCGAGCAGGAGCAGGCGTGGCGAGGCCGCCAGCGCCATGGCGACCTCGAGCTGGCGCTGCTCGCCGTAGGACAGATCCTTCACGAGCGTATGCTCGCGGTCTTCGAGATGCGATACGGCCAGTGCATGGACGACGCGCGCCTCGTGCTCGGCCCCGAGCGCATCCCGCCCGAGCAGGGAGAACTTGGCAGCCGACAGCCCCCGCACCGCGAGACGCATGTTCTCGCGCACGTCGAGCTGGTCGAACAGGTTGGTGATCTGGAACGTGCGCGCAATGCCCAGATGCGCGCGCGCCGCCGCCGATTTCCGCGTCATGTCCGTGCCTGCGAACACCACGCGTCCCGCGCTCACGGACACGCCGCCGGTGATGGCATTGAAGAGCGTCGTCTTGCCGGCGCCATTGGGCCCGATGAGCGCACGCCGCTCGCCCGCGCGGAGGGACAGCGTCACGCTGTCCACCGCCTTGAGCGCGCCGAACTGCACGGTGACGTTTCTGACTTCGAGGATCGGCGCGCTCACGGGGCGTCCATCGGCGGTCAGCTCTTCACGCCCTGGAAGGTGCGCGAGTAGGAGGGCTGCTTCAGGTAGGTTTCGGGATCGTACTTCCAGAATTGCGAGACGTTCGGGTAGTTGGCGATCGGCACGTTCCAGAGCTTGCCGTCGGCGCGCTTCTCGACCTTGCGGATGTAGGCGTCGTAGATCGGATTGCCGTAGCTATCGAGTTTGACCGTCTTGCCGAGCGGGGAGTCCTTCAGCTCGGTCGCAAGAACGGCCTTCAACAACGCTTCGCGGTCCTCCGCCTTGGCCCCGATCGTCTTCAGCGCCTCGGCCACCCACATGGCGCCGGAGTAGTGCGAGAAGCCGTAGATCGAAGGGAGCTTCTGGTAGCGCTTCTCGTAGTCGGCAACGAACTTCTGCGTCGCGGGTTCAGTGGAGCCTTCCGCGAAGTGCGCGCAGGACACGATGCCCTCGGCCTCGTCTTTCATGGTGCGGATGACGGACTGGTCCGTCGCGTTCATCGCGCCCATCAGCGGGATCTTGCCCTTCAGGCCGAAGCTCGCCCACTGCTGGATGAGGCGTGTCGCATCGGCACCCGTTTCCATCGCGAACACGGCATCGACGCCGGCGTTGGCCAATTGTCCGAGATAGGGGCTGAAATCCGCGGTGTTGAGCGGATGCCAGAACTGGCTCGTGACCTTGCCGCCGAGTTCGGTCAGCATCTGCGTGAAGCCGCCGCACTGCTCGTGCCCGAAGGTGTAGTCCTGCGAGATGGTGGCGACGTTCTTGTAGCCCTGCTTGTAGGCCCAGTCCGCCATTGGGCGCGACATCTGGCTCGCCGTGTAGCCGGCGACGCGGATGACGTTGGGGATGCGGGCACGCTGCGTGAGGTCGTCGGCGGCGATCACTGGGATGAAGTAGGGCGTGCCGGTGCCCTTGACGTAGTTGGCAACCGCAAGCCCCGTGTTGGCGAGGATGTTGCCGAACAGGAAATGCACGTTGCCCTGCTCGACGAGGCGCCGCGCTTTCTGCTGGGCCGTATCGGGGTTCGAGGCGTCGTCCTCGATGGTGATCTCGACCTTGCGGCCCGCGACCTCCTTGTTCACGGTCTCCCAGTACATCTCGAAGCCCTCGACGAGCTCCTTGCCACCGGCGGCTATGACGCCGGTGAGGGGCGCGAGGAGGCCGATCTTGATCGGCCCGCTCCCCTGCGCGCGGAGGAGGGCCGGCATGCTGACCGAGGCGGCTGCGGCAGCAGCGGTGGTCTTGAGAAAGGTGCGGCGATCAAAGCTGAACTCATACGGCATGCACGGTTCTCCTTAGCCAGGCGTTTTTTGCATCTGCGGTGACGACGGCCGCTTCGAGCGGAGCAGCGCGCGCGACTTTCCGATCACGCCCTCCGGCGCGAAGATCATGATGAAGATGAAGGTGAGGCCCAGCACCATCTGCCAGCGCTCGGTGACGGAGCTGACGGCCTGCTCGAGGGCGATGATAAGGAAGGCGCCGATGAAGCCGCCGAACAGCGTGCCGACGCCGCCCACGATCGCCATCAGCAACCCTTCGACGCTCTGCGACAGCTGCACGGTCGCCGGGCTGACGAAGTCGTTGAAGACCGCGTATAGCGCGCCGGCTATGGAGGCGAAGAAACCCGAGATGGTGAAAGCCAGCGTCAGATGCAGGGGAACGCTGTGGCCGAGGCTCGCCATCCGGCTCTCGCTGTCCTTGATGCCGCGCAGGGTCAGGCCAAACGGCGATTTCACGAAGCGCCACATCACATACGTGAGCGCAGCGACGATGACGGCGATGGCCGCATAGAGGACGCGCGGGTCCAGAAGGAGACCGGTGCGCATCTGGCCGCGGATGCCGTTCTCACCGCCGGTGACTTCGGTCCAGCGGAGGCAGACGCCCCACACAATCAACCCGAGCGCTAGAGTGAGCAGCAGGAAGTAGACGCCCGACGTCCGCACCGCGAGCAGGCCGAACACCAGTGACAGCAGCGTGCCCGCCAGG
>RXJK01000077.1:12853-24221 GCA_003963125.1 Hyphomicrobiales bacterium | reverse complement strand
CAAGGGCATGCCGAACACGGTCACGCAATAGATGGTGACGTAGGTGGACGTGCCGAAAAGAGCCCCATGGCACAGGGGCGTGCGGCCGGTGAAGCCCGCCAGGATGTCGACCGACATTGCGAGCACGGCAAATATCAGGATCTCGGTGGCCACGCTGACATAGTAGGTCGGCAACGCCAAAGGCAGCGCGGCGAGCGCGATGACGAGGAGGGCGCCGAGAGCGCGCATCAGGTGGCCCTCCCGAACAGTCCGAGCGGACGGAATGCGAGCAGTACGGCCATGGGCCCGAAGATCACGAAGTAGGCGAGCTGCGGAAACCAGACCTGCCCGAAGGTGTTCAGGAGCCCGATAAAGAGCGCGCCGATGGCGGCTCCCTCCAAGCTGCCGCGCCCTCCGATGATCACGACGGCGAGGCTGAAGACCAGGATTTCACTGTCGGCGCTCGGATACAACGCGAGGAACGCGCCGCCCAGAAAACCGCCGAGGCCCGCGAGTGCCGAGCCCAGCATGAAGGTGACGAGAAAGACGCGGCGGATGTCGATGCCGCAGGCCTCGACCATTTCCGCATCGTCGACGCCCGCCCGGATCAGCGCGCCGAGGCGCGTCTTGTTCAGCATGAGCCAGAGGGCGGCGAACACCAGGACGCCGACGGCCAGCACGAACAGGCGGAATTTCGGATAGAACAGCGAGCCGATCTGCACCACGCCCTGCAGCCACGACGGGGTGGCGACCGAGAACGTATCACCGCCCCAGATCAGAAGCGCGAGATCGTTGAGCACGAGCGCCACGCCCAGGGTCAGCATCACCTGCCTGAGTTCGAAGCCGCGTACGAAACGCAAGAGCCCTCTGTCGAGCAAAAGCCCCGCGATGGCGATCGCGGCCATCGCCGCGACGCCCGACAACGCGAAGCTATCAGTGAGCTTGCCGACAGTGAAACCGATGTAGCCGCCCAGCAGATACAACGCTCCGTGCGCGAGGTTGACGATGCGCAGGAGGCCGAAGATCAACGTGAAGCCGGACGCGACGACGAACAGCAGCGCCGCGAAGGTCAACCCGTTCATGATCTGGAAGGCCATCATGGCGCGCGGTCTCGTCCCTCAGGGCGCTTTGGCGAGGCGCTGACGTTCGCCGCGATGCCAGTCGAAGATCTGTTCGCCGGTCCAGAATTTTACGCCCGGCTTGTGCCGCACCACCTCGAGCACCTGCTTGAAGTATTTCAGCCGGTGCGGAGCGCCCATGATGTAGGGATGCAGCACGAGCGCCATCACACGGGCGCCGTGGCGGGCGTCGTGGTAGATCTGCTCGAACTGGTCGAGCGCGCGGTCGCGATACTCGGAGGCCTTGTGATGCTGGATCAGCATCATGGCCACGTCGTTGCACTCCTGCGTGTAGGGCACATTGACGATCTCGCCGGCCCTCGTCTTGAGCACGGTCGGCTGGTCGTCGAGAACCCAATCGCACACGTAGTCGTAGCCGGCTTCCTGCAGGAGATCGGGCGTGTTCCAGGTCTCGGTGAGGCCGGGGCCCAGCCAGCCGCGCGGACGCTTGCCGGTGTAGGCGGAGATGGCGTCCGTCGTCTTGGCGATATCGGCCGCCTCGTCCTCCACCTTCTGCATGTTCTTCTGCGTGTACCCGTGGCCCATGAACTCCCACTTGCGCTCGAGGGCCGCGCGGGAGATCGCCTCGTAGGTCTTGATCGCCGAGCCGTTGATCGCGAGCACGGCCGGCACATCGAACTCGTCGAAGACTTCGAGCATGCGCCAGAAGCCGACGCGATTGCCGTATTCGTGCCACGCCCAATTGGGGATGTCGGGCATCGGCGCGCCGCCCGCGGGCGGAGTCAGCACCGTGCGCGGCATGGTGGAATGGATATCCCATTCCTCGACGTTGACGATGATCCAGAACACCACGCGCGCGTCGTCCGGCAGCACGAGACGGGGGCGCTCGGAGATCGCCGAATACTGCAGCCGTTCTGCGGGTGTCATGGGCTGAGCGCCTCGCCGATGCTGATCTTCAGGGGTGGCAGGCCCGTAACGGTGAGCGCAATCACATCGCCGACGGTCACGCTGCCCACGCCCTCGGGCGTGCCCGTCATGATGACATCTCCGGGCTCCAGCCGATACTGCTCCGACAGCTTGGAAATGATCTCGGAGACCGACCAGGTCATATGGGCGATGGTCGAGGATTGCCGCACCTTGCCGTTGACCTTGAGCTCGATGACGCGGTCCGTCCGGTGGCCGACTTCGTCTGCCCGCGCGAGGGCGCCGAGCGGCGCGGAATGATCGAAGGCTTTGCCCATCTCCCAGGGCCAGCCCTTGTCCTTGGCGACGGTCTGCAGGTCTCGCCGCGTCATGTCGAGCCCGACGCCGTAGCCGAACACGTGCGCGTGGGCCGCGTCCCGACGGATGCGGGCGCCGCCGACGCCGATGGCGGCCACCATCTCGCCCTCGTAGTGAAGGGATTGCGTCAGCGCCGGGTAGGGGACCTTGCACCCGTCATGCACGATGGCATCGAGCGGCTTCTGGAAGAAGAAGGGAGGATCGCGCTCGTCCGCGCCCTCGTTCATTTCGCGCACGTGGGCCAGGTAGTTGCGCCCCACGCAGTAGATGCGGCGCACGGGAAAGCGGGCGTCGGTGCCGACGACCGGCAGCGATGCCTGAGGCGGCGGCGCAATGACGAACGACGTCATGCGTGCACCTTCTTGATGCCGTTGTACCAGTTATAGATCTCGGCGCCGTTCCAGTGGATGACGCCGGCGTGCTTGTTGATGTGCGCGTAGATATCTTCGAGGTACTTGATGCGGTGGGGCTGTCCGGAGATGTAGGGATGGATCGCCATCGCCATGATGCGCGGCCGTTCCGCGCCTTCCTGCCAGAGCCGGTCGAACTGGTCCTTGCAGCGCTGCGCCCAGTAGCCGCTCTCGTGGTGCTGCACGATCATCATGGGGATGTCGTTGAGCTCCACGCTGTAGGGCAGCGTGACGAGCGGGCCTTTTTCCGTCGAGATCACGGTCGGTTCGTCGTCATAGACCCAATCGCCGATGTACTTGACGCCGGCGGCAGCCAGCAACTCCGGCGTCTCGAAGGTCTGCGTGAGGCCTGGTCCCAGCCAGCCGACGGGACGCGTGCCGGTAAACGTCTCGAGCACGTCCATCGATTTGTTGATCATGCCCGCTTGGTCCTCGATCTTGTGGATCGGCATCTGCTCGTAGGCGTGGCCCATGAATTCCCAGCCGGCATCGCGCGCCTCGGCCGCCACGCGTTCGTAGTCGAGGCAGACGCGGGCATTGATCGAGAGCGTCGGCTTGATGCCGAGGCGCTTGTAGAGATCGAAGAAGCGCCACACGCCCACGCGCATGCCGTACTCGTGCCAGCTCCAGTTGGGGACGTCGGGAAGCAACACCTGCCCCGTCGGGGCCGGGATGACCTGGCGCGCCATGGGGCGGGAGATGTCCCAGACCTCCAGATTGACGATGGTCCAGACGATGATGCGCCCGTCGTTGGGCAGCTTGAGCACCGGGCGGTCGACGATGGCCGAGTACGCGTGGCGCTTGCCGGGCGGCATGGGTTCGCTCATATCCGTCGTCCTTTTTCAGGTGTTTGGTCGAGACGCCAGCAATGCCAGCGCTGCGTCCGAGGTCATCACGTGCGCAAAGGCGGTCTCGAGGCACAAGAGTGCGGCCGCGTGGTGCGCTGGGCTGTCCATGGTATCGACGCAGTCCGAGACCACGATCACGGCGTAGTCGCGCACGTTGGCAGCGCACGCGGTGGCCAGCACGCAGCTGTTGGTGTTGATGCCCGTCAGCATCACGGTGTTGATCCCGTGCGTGCGCAGGGTGATGTCGAGGTCGGTCCCCTGAAAGCAGTCGTAACGCTTCTTGGTGTTGACGACGACGTCGCCATCGACCTGCAGGCCCGGCATGATTGTGCAGCCGGGCGAGCCCATCAGATTGTGCCGCAGCACGTTCTTGCGCGTGGCCTTGGGGTCCTCCGCGCGCGTGCGCCAGAATGGGTTCGCCCGGATCTCGGCCACGTCCCGATAGGTCGTCACGACATGATAGACGGGCACGCCGCCTGCGCGGGCGCGATCGAAGAAGCGCTTGTTGGCGGCGGTCAGGCGCGCGGCGGTCTCCGGCGCAGCGGGCATGGTGGCGACCACCGGATCGAGATGCCCGCGGTGGCAGTCGATCGCGACGATGGCCGCCTTGATCGTGTCGACGCCGATGTTCACGTGTACCTCTCCTAGATCAGCGGGTTCCAGCCCGTCTTGAGCAGTTCGCGCTGGTCGATTTTGAATACATCGGCGAGCCAGTCGCAGAGGATTTCCTGTCCGATCGTCGGATTGTCGTGCTGGCAGTGCTCGGCGCCGGTCTCTTCCGGTGTGGTCAGGCGCAGCGTGACGTCCTTGCCCTTCGACTTGGCGTAGTCATAGACCTTGCGCGAGGCCGAGACCGTCAGCACGTCGTGGCCGCCGTGCAGCACGAGATACGGGCACCGCATGTTGTCGAGGTGGCCTTCGAGCGTGAACGGCTTCGCCTTCTCCATCGCAGCGGCCATCGTCGGGGCGCCGAACACCCACTTGATGTGCATGGCGAGACCGAAATCCTCGCCCTTGCCGCCCCAGATGTCGGTGATGGACCAGATGGCCCCGTGTGAGATGCACGCCGCGAGCCGGTGCTCGTAGCAGCCAGCGCGTGCCGCGTAGTAGCCGCCGAGGCTCGAGCCGCACACGGCAATCTTACCGGGATCGACGTCCGCGCGCTGCAGCAGCCAGTCGATACAGCACCCCACCGGGACCTCGGTGTCGACCCGGTTGGTGACTTTGTGACGGCGCAGCGTTCCGCCCTGGCCCGGAAGATCGACCATCAGCACGGAGATGCCGCGCTGCAGGCAGCCGTGCGCCTGCATGAACCACATCTCGTCCTTGATGCTGTCGAGCCCGCCCATGCAGATGAGCACCGGCAGGCGCTTTCCCGGAAACGGCGCCCGCACGAAGTAGCCGCACAACGACACGCCGTTCTCGTACGGGATGTCGACGATCTCGCCCGGCGGGTTGAGGTACCTGAGGAACTTGTGGCTGCACGCCTCCATGCGCTCGAAGGTCGGCAGGCGGCGTGGGTCGTGGGGCTCGAGATGGAACTCGGCCTGGCGGTAGTAGTCCGCGGCGCGCAAGAAGCAGTTCATCGCCGTGCGGATGTGGCCGGCCTTCTCTTCCGCGAGGCCGCGCTCCCAATTGGCATCGCCGATGCGCTTCCATTCGATGTGCCAACTCTCGAGCGAGCCGGGTGTCATCCGCGAAGCCGCCAGGAACACCTCGCTGACGGCGCCGCCGCCTTCCTGGGTTTCGCCGAGACCGCGCCGGAACTGGTAGGAGAGCCAGGGGTGCTCGGGCCAATGGTGCCATCCCATCGGCTCGTAATGTGCGTGGCGATTGCTGCTGATCGCCTCGATGGCGTTGTCGTCGTCGAGCCCTGCCATGCGCCCCTCGTCCGTCATTCGAAGCCGCGACGGCACTCCGATTGCGGGCCACATCGTCAGGTGAGGGCAACTCGATTGTCAAGGGCAATTGTATACACTAATGTTGTGCTTGGTACTCCTGATAACGAAAAAGCGGCTGGCTTTTGTGCATTTGGTGCCGCGGCACGAGCAGATTGTGTGCACTACGCGTGACCGGGTGGAGGACTGGATGAGGCAATCCGAAAAGCACGACGACCTGCGCGACGACGCGGCGTGCGCCACCGACGACGCCGGGCCGGACGCACCGTCGCGCTCGCTTTCGGCTGCCGATCGGGTGCGCGATGCGATCCTTGCCGGGGTGCTCACCCCCGGTAGCCGCATCAACGAGGTGCATCTCTCCCGCGACCTCGGCATGTCGCGCACGCCGATCCGCGCGGCCCTGCACACGCTCGCCGCCGAAGGCCTCATCGACTACGAGCGCAACCGCGGCTTCATCGTGCGCGAATTCGCGCTACAGGCGGTGCTCGATGCCTACGAGATCCGGGCGAGCCTCGAAGGTGTCGCCTGCCGGCTCGCGGCCGAGCGCGGGCTGACGGCCGAGCAGAAGCAGCGCATCGAAACCGCTCTACGCGACGGCGACCGCGCCCTCGATGTCGATCGCATCGGGCCGGCGGAGCTTGCGGCGTATGGCATGGTCAACGTTACGATCCACGGCATGTTGCTCGCGGCGGCGCAGAACCGAATGCTGTCCGAAGCGATCCGCATGACGATCAACATGCCGGGCGTCAACACGCGCAACATCGTGCCAGCCTCGCCCCGGATCATGCGGCGGCGCCACGACGATCATCACCGCCTCTACGATCTCGTGCGCAGCGGCGAGGCCGTTCGCGCCGAACTCTTGATGCGCGAGCACGTCATCAGCGTGAAGAGCGGCCTGCTCGCGAACACCGAGCAGCGCGAGACGGACCCGTGACGGCCTGTTGCCGTGACGTGGCGGATGGGGAGGGATTCGAACCCCCGGTGAGCGTGAACCCACGGCGGTTTTCAAGACCGCTGCCTTAAACCACTCGGCCACCCATCCTTCCCAAGAGGATCAGGCGCTTAGCACAGGCTCTGGGGGAACGGAACGGAAAATTGGCGCAAGGCGACAGCGGCGCGCGCGCTCCGCCTCGAACACGATCTCCAGCCTTGCGAATGTCGTCTTCAAGCCGCGACGGGAGCAGCGGGGCGCAGCCAGCGCCACAGCAGGAGCGCGACGAGGGCCGGGACGCCGAAGTCAAGGACGAACATCGGCCATTCCTGCGCGACGCTGTAGCCGTATTGGGTCACGCCGAGGCCCACATAGATGGCCGCAATGACGGCCCAGATGGGGATGAAGACGAGGGCTGCCTTGGCCACCGCTGCCGCCCCCCAGATCAGGCGCGTGAGCAGAAGCAAAACCACCAATGTCGCGAGACCACCGCCGATCGCCATGAGCGTGTACATGCCATTCCCCCTCGTTTGCGGGTGAGACAGAACCATCGCGCGTGTGCTGAGCATATCCCGCTCCGCACGGCATGCCTATGACAGCGGGTATGGTCTCCACAGGCGAAGCGGGATGTCGCAAACCTGCATAGAAGTTCGCCGCGCGGGGCGCCCGCTGTCGCGACTTCGTGCGGCGGCACGCCGTCTGCCGCGGCGGCGCCATGCTTCCTCCCCAAGCCGGCCACGCTCGCCGCGTAGCGATCGAGCATAACGTGAGCGGCGCGCTCTCGCGCGATCGGGGCCTCGATGTCATCGGCGGTGAGATACCTCACGCGTGCGCTGGAACTGCTGGTGTGGCTCCCCTTCGTGGCAGCGCGGTCCCTCGTGTTCGCGATTGCGGCGCTGCCGAACCTCGCGCCCTTGCGGCACCTCGCCGGGTTTGCGCTGCTGTACGCTCTGTTCGCCTGCGCGCTGGTGTACGTGGTGGCGCCGGTGCGCGGCATCGTCGGGCACTACTTCCTCGCCGACAAGCTGCGCTACGACGCGGAGCGGTGGCTGGCGACGGCCATCTACGACCGCAGCGGCAGTTTCGTCGGCACGTTCGATCCGCGCCTCGATAGCCAGCGCGACGTCAACTACACGGAGAGCGAGATCGCGCTCGGCGACTACGTCGCCAATCCGGACCACAAGTCGATCCCCGTTCGCGAGATGCCCGAGCACTACTGGCAGTGCCTGCTGTTTCACGAGGATCGCTACCTCGGTACGGCGCTCAATCCCTACGGCATCGATCTGCTGGGGGTGCTCAAGATCCCGTACACGACGGTGGTGCGCTCGATCGCGCTCCGGCGGCCGACGCTCGGCATCGGCGGCTCGACGCTGCCGATGCAGTTCGTGCGCGTGATCTACAACACGCCGCCGAGCACGGCCGAGAGTGGCGCAACCAAGCTCGCACGCAAATTCCGCGAGTGGTGGCTGGCGCCGGTGATCTACCGCGAACTCACGCACGGCGGCGACATCACGCCGTTGAAGCAGTGGGCGGCGAACCACATCTGGCTCGCGCAGCGGACCGGGGGCGCGCCGCTGCACGGCGTCGAGACGACGGCGCGGGTGGTGTTCGGCAAGGAAGCCAAGGACCTCTCGATCGCGCAGCAGTTCATTCTCGCCTCCGCCGTGAACAAGCCAATCATCCTGCTGACGGGCAACGACAAGCTCAACGAGGTGCGGCTCGACCGCTGGCGCTACATCGCGGAAGTGCGCGCGCGCATCTGCGCCGAGAAGCTGATCAAGGATCCCGACACGCAGAAGCAGGTGCTGTTCGATCTCGTGAACCTCGGCGCCGGGCCGCCTGACCCGCGCGTGAAGCCGAAACTGCAGGAAGCGCTCGAACAGTACGCTCCGGCGCTCGCCAAGCGCGCTGCGGCCAACCCCATGATCCGGGCCAACGCGCTCCTGCCGGCCGCGCGCTTCGGTCTCCGGGAGGAGATGAAGCAGGCTTACGGGCTCGGTTGGCGCGAGCACGTGCGCGGCGTGACGACGACGATCGATGCGGTGGAGAACCTCGCGTTTCACGAGCGCGTGCGGCATGTGCTGGCCGAGATCGATGCCAAGAATGCCGCCAAGATCGAGCCCGGCTACACGCTCGATCCCGCAAAGGTCGTGCCCGGCGGCGAACGTCGCATGCCGGACGTGATCGTGGTGGCGGCCAACGCCCGCGGCGAGATCGTGCGCTACTTCGAGGCGAGCGAGACGGCGTCCTACTTCGGCTCACCCTTCGCGCGCGAGGCGGCGAGCGGCAGCTACGTGCCGCAGCGGGAGCCGCGCATGATCGCCTCGACAGGCAAGATCCTGGCGGCCATCGCCATCGGCAATGCCGGCAAGGATCAACCGGGCTCGCTCTATCTCGATCGCGCGGCGCCGGCGTCGGGAAATCTCGAGGGCTGCGAGAAGGGGGGCGGGGACGTCACGCGCGGGCGCAAGGCCATCGTCGCCTTCGCGTGCTCGCTCAACGCGCCGATCGAGTGGCGGCTCGCGCAACTCGGTCAAGCGCGTGTGGCGCGGCTTATCGAGCGCTTCGGGTTCAACATGCCGCCCGCGGCGAGCGCGGAAGAGGCGACGCCGGCCTCGACGGCCACCGCGCGCGGGCTGATCGCGGGATCGCCGCGGCGCGTGCACCAGATGGCGGGGGTGGTGCTCGCCTCGCTCACGGGCGAGGGGCATCGCGCCGTGCCGATGCCGAGCCTGATCCGGCGCTACGATTTCCCGCAGGCCGACAGCACGCCGCCGCTGCCGGACGCGGCGATGCAGCCGCTCGTGCCCAACCGCATCATCGCGGACCGGGCGCGGCCCACGATCCGCGCGCTGCTGCAGGCGCCCCTGTGCCACACGGTCGGCGGGACGGCGGCCGGAACGCTCAAGGGGCTGTCGCAATGGTGTGCCGAGCGGCGCAGCGATGTGAAGCTGCATTTCGCGAAGACGGGCACGTCGGTGGGCGCAGACATCAATGCGACCGTCGATACCTGGATCGCAGGCGGCGTGCAGTTCTCGAACGGCGCGGCCTACTCATACGTGGTGCTCGTCGGCACGGGCAGCCCGTCGAAGTCGTGGGCGCGCAGCCTGCATGCGGCGCAGGTCGGCGTGCCGCTGGCGGAGGTGCTGCTCGAAGAGTTGAAGGACCTCTCGCGCGGCGGGCGTAAGCCGGTGGCGGATGCGACCGGCAGCACACGCGCCAAGCGCTGAGGGTGGGCTTTGTCGCCTTTGGAAATCCGTTCGTAACCCCCACGATGTGCATTCCCGGACGGCGCGCAGCGCCGAGCCGGGATCTTTCCCGTTGGCGATCGTCACAAAGGGGAAAGATCCCGGATAACCGCGCTTACGCGCGGTTTCCGGGAACGCATGAGGAGAGGGGGCAGCGAGCCTCCGACTGTTGTGCTCGGACAAAGAAACACGGTCTGCGCGGCCGAAGGTCTAACGGAAGGGCGGTTCGTCGAAGCTGCGGAGCTTGCGGGAGTGGAGCGTGTCGCGGCGGCTGCGGAGGAGGTCGAGGGCCTTGAGGCCGATCTCGAGATGCTGGGCGACGGCGCGCTCGTAGAAGGCGTTGGCGGCGCCGGGCAGCTTGATCTCGCCGTGCAGCGGCTTGTCGGACACGCACAGCAACGTGCCATAGGGCACGCGGAGGCGGAAGCCCTGCGCCGCGATGGTGCCGCTCTCCATGTCGACGGCGATGGCGCGCGAGAGGTTGATGCGCCGGCGCTCCTGCGTGAAGCGCAGCTCCCAATTTCGATCGTCGTTGGTGACGACCGTGCCCGTGCGCAGGATCGCCTTCAGAGCTTCGCCCGTGGCGCTTGTGACGGCGGCCGCTGCATCCTGCAGCGCCACCTGGATTTCGGCCAGCGCCGGGATCGGCACGTCCGGCGGCACGAGGGCATCGAGAATGCGATCCTGGCGCAGATAGCCGTGGGCGAGCACGTAGTCGCCGATGCGCTGGGTGTCGCGCAGGCCGCCGCAGTGGCCGACCATCAGCCAGCAGTTCGGGCGGATGACGGCCAGGTGATCCGTGATGTTCTTGGCGTTGGACGGGCCGACGCCGATGTTGACGAGCGTGACGCCTTCGCCGTTGGGCGCGGCGAGGTGATAGGCCGGCATCTGATAGCGCTGCCACTGGCAGGAGGCGACGATGCGGTCGGCTTCTTCCGGCGACTGGTCACGCGTGAGTTTCAGGTCGCCGGGCAGGACGAGGTGCGTATAGGGCGTGTCCTGGCCAAGCTGCGCGCGGCCCCAGCGCAGGAACTGATCGATGTAGCGGTGGTAGTTGGTGAGCAGGATCCAGTTCTGCACGTGGCGCCAGTCGCAGCCCGTGTAGTGGACGATGCGGCGGAGCGAATAGTCGACGCGGACGGCATCGAACAGCGCCAGCGGGCGCGGGGCGCCGGCCGCGTAGTGCCACAGGCCGTCGGCGATCTCGTCGCCGACGAGCGAGAGACGCGGCACGGGGAAATGCCGGGCGAGGTCCGAGGAGGTGACGTTGGCCTTGTGCAGTTCCTCGGCGCGCTCGAGCACGTAGGGGTAGGGAATTTCCTGATCACTCTCCTGCACCTCGAAGGTGACGCCGTAGTCCTCCTGCAGGGCCTGCAACTGTTCGAGGAGGTAGTGGCGGAAGGCCCTGGGATGCGCGACCGTCGTCTCGTAGACGCCTTCGCGATGAAGCCGGCCGAAGGCGCGGCGGTGCATGGGTTCGGGGCGCACGCCGGTGCGATGGATCACGCGCAAGAGCGGGTAGCGGAACTGGCGGCGCTCGGCGGCGGTGGGGGGATTTCCGGTTTCGAGAAAGCGATCGAGTGCGGCGACGAGGGCTTCCGAGGCGCTCGTGTAGAGGCGTTCGAGGCGCTCGACGGCAGCCTCGGCGGTTTTGGTGGACTTCGGCGTTCGTTGCGACATCGGCGCTCGCTCTC
>RXJK01000077.1:4838-12803 GCA_003963125.1 Hyphomicrobiales bacterium | reverse complement strand
ATGCGCCAAGCTTATACGCTTCGAGTCGCGACGCCATAGCGTCTGGAGGGCTGGCCAGGCCAAGTCGCGCCGCGCGGCAGCAGGCCGTGCTCAGCGGCTCTTGGCTTCGTACAAAAGTGCCGGCGGCTTCAGCAGGATTGGCCGCTCCGGCTGCGCGGTGATGGCCTTGCGGATGCCGGACAAGGGCGCATCATCGGCGAGCTTCGTCCGCAAACCGTCGGGCGCGATGCCGAGCGCCTGCCACAGGCTGTCCAGATCGGGCGACACAGCCGTCTTGCGCCAGGTGGGGAAAAGCTCGCTCAGTACGGTCACGCCGACCGCCTCGTCGCCGAGGCGCATGATGTCCTCGGGCGTCGATTCCACCGCGAGGGAGCCGCCCGCATCGAAGATGCCGCGAATGGCGTCCTGCACGCCGCGCGCGTTGTTGGTCCGCTTGCGGATCTCGATGTCGGCCGTCAGCCAGAACAGGGCGCCGCCGTAGTAGCGGCGATCCTCGTCGCGCGTGCGGTCGAGGCCGCGGCTCTCGTTCTCGGCCGGCAGGCCCTGCTGCATGATGCGGGTGAGACGCCCCCACATCTCGGCGGGCTTGATCTCGCGAGCCTGGGCGCGGGCCACGTACTCCACGTAGGTCGCGAGCCCCTCGTGCAGCCACAGATGCGCGTCGTCCATGTCGGGGAAGCCCAGGTGCGCCATCTCGTGCACCATCGTGCTGTCGCGCTTCAAGCGCTCGGCCGTCATCTCGTGGCCGAGGACGATGCGGATGCGGGGCTTGGGATCGTAGGTCGCCTCGCCCTCCATGATATCGCGCCCCTTGCCAGGCTGGATGGCGATGGCGACGTCTTGTGCTGGGAAGCGTCCGTAGAAGGCGGCCGCGGCGCGCGCGGAGCGCAACACCCACTCCTCGATATCCTGCTCGGGGATCTTGAAGTTGGCGGGGTCGTAGAAGAGCGTGAAGCGGTTCGCGCCGAGGGCGATCTGGCGGGAGGGCACGCTGGCACTGAAGGGCGCGTCCGACGTGCGCGTGGCCGCGCGCGCGGCCAACCCGACGAGTGGAACACCGACCAACAGCGCAAACACCACGACAAGGGTGCGTGTCGAGACCATGTGCTTCGCCTGAGCCATATCTCCCCTTCGTGGGTCCCTCAGGAAGCGGGCAATTGTGGTCGCAAGGCGGCGGGCTGCTGTTGAACCCATGCACCTTTGCAAGCCAGACATTTCAACACCAGACGGCGCGTTCCGATCCTACACGATTGCGTGTGGGGCGCGCCGGTGTGGTCGCGTCACCACACGCCCTTGGCAAGACCTGTGAAGCAGTAGCCCCAGAGCGTTGGAAGAAACCATTGTTTCGACGGCAGGGCGACGCGCTTCGGCGCCAAGCGGCCGGCGAGAGCGTCTTCGGCCGCGCGGATCACGAGGGGAATGGCGTCGGCCATCTGGCGATACTGGTAGGTGGTGATGTTGTCGGCGGGGTCGAAGGCGGAGACGGCCTGATAGAGCACGTCGCCGGTGTCGACGCCCTCATCGACGAGATGCACGGTAAGGCCCGCGTGCGCATCGTCGCCGACGGTGCGGGCCCAGTAGGCGCCGTGCTGGCCGCGATAGAGCGGATTGAAGCCAGCGTGATAATTGATGAAGGGCACATCCACCGCGCGCAGCGTCTCGCGCCGGATGATGCGCGTGCCGTAGACGAGCACGACATCGGGGGCGAGGGCTTTCAGCGCCGCGCGGCAGGCGAGCGAATTGACCGAGCCGACGTCCTGCCAGGCGCGCACGTCTTCCGCCGCCGGATCGAGGCCGTGCGATTTCAGGATCGCGTCGAACCGCGCGGCGCTTTGCTTGGCGATGAGGCGGGAGGCGACGCCGAAAGCGGCCTGGCCCAGCGCCTGCGGCCAGCCGAGGAGCCGTGCCCGCCGGCGGGTGATCGCCCATTTGCCTTCGGGCTCTTCGCGCAGCACGACAAGGTCGGGGAAGCGCTTGCGCAGGCCCGTGACGAAAATGCGCGACAGCGGGCTGCCGGTCGCCAGCACCACGATGCGCGGTGCAGCGATATTCGAGCTATCTGGAGAAACGCGAGACAGGGTCATCGTGAACGGCACGGTTGGAGTCTCGTGCACGATGTCACGGACGCCTTGCACGCCGCTTAATGGCGGCGCACGTCGTCCGGTCTGGTAAACACGGCGCTAACGCGATCGCTATTTCTTCACGAGGCGCAGGCGCGTGAGGGCGTGGCGCACGGGGCCGGGCTCACCTTCGCGATGCAGCGCCGGCGTCAATACGCGCGTTGTTCCGAACAGCCAGCGCTTGAAGCTCCAGCGGCCGCCCTGCGGTTCGTGGTCGTCGAGGAGGCCCGAACCGCGCAGCATCTGCAACTCCGCACTGATGCGGCCGAGGCTTTCGAGCACCGTCGTTTCCAGCGCTTCGAGGCGGTTGCTGACGATGGAGACGTCGCCGCTGGTATCGAGGCGCCAGGTGTTCAGGTTGTTGGCGAGCGTCTGCTGGTTGGCGCCGAGCTTCACGAGGGCCTCGTAAATCTCGGAGAGATCGCGCTCGTGGGCCTTGGACAGCTCTTCTGCGCCGCTCAGGTGATTGCGCAGCGCCGTGTTGAGCTCGGTGAACTTGGCGGCGATGTCGCCGTTGCCGGACTTGGAGAGGTCGCGCACGGCAGATTCGAGCGCGGCAAACTTGGGCGACAGGTCGGGCAAGGCCTGCTGCGGCTGGGTCTGCGAAGCAAGGCTCAGGAGTTCGGCGACGCTCGCCTCGCTCTGGCCGATGCGCTGCACGATCCGTTCGGTGACGAGCTGCGACAGGCGCTCGCTCAGTGCCGGGGTCATGGAGCGGGAGAGTTCCGTGCTCTGGTCGAGCAGGCGCTGCTCCAGACGGTCGAAGCGATGGGACACCTCTTCCGAGAGCGAGCCGGTTGCGGTCTTCTGCTGGGCGAGGCCATGCAGGCGCTCGTCGAGGGAGAGCACGAGTTCCGACACGTCGTGCAGGCGGGCCTCGACGAGTTGCTTCAGTTCGTCGGTGCGATCAGGCAAGGGCGGGAGCGGCTTGACGCTGGTGACGGCAAGCAGCGCTTCCTGCACCTGGCGCAGATGATCCTGCAGCGTGCGGCGATCGCTTTCGGCGTGCTCGACTGCGTGGTGCAGGGCGAGTTCGAGCTGATCGAGGCGGGCGAGCAGGGTCGGCGTGTGATCCGGGATCTGCGGCGTGCGCACGAGTTCGACCGCGACCGTCTCGCGACGCAGGCTCTCGTCGCGCCAGCGTTCGAGACGCTGCGGATCGCTTGATGCGCGCGAGAGCAGCGCGACCGTGGGATTGTCACGGCCGGCGTAGAGGATGGTGCGCAGGAGATCCGGCACGCCGGCCAGCGCGCCGCGGTCCTGGGCGCGGTCGGACGCGCGGCGCAGCGTGGTTTTCACCTCGTCGCTCGTGACGGGATCGACCTTGGCGTCGGCGGAGGTTGCGGGCGTCTCCGCAGCGATGGCGAGAGCCGCCTCGCGCCGCAAGGCCTCGGGCCGGATGCCCAGATCGTCGAGGATTTGCGCGGCGGCACCGACGCGGGCGAGGGCATAGATCAGGTGTTCAAGGCGAACTTCGCGCGAGCCGTGGAAAACGGCGGCTTCATACGCATGATTGCACGTGGCCATCAGCGTCTCATCGACCGAGACCGGGCGGGCGGCGTCGAGGGGGGCAGGCGGCTCGCTGAGGGGCGGACTGCGGAACGCCGGCGCACGCCCCACCCTGAGATCGAGATCCTGTCCCCTGTAAGCCATCGAAGTCTCCCCATGGAGCGGACGGCCGTCCCGCTCCCCTGCCATCGCAATGCGCTCCCGCTGTGCCGAGACGGGTGCCCCTATGCCTCACTCGCCGTTCTCGTCCTATAGGCCACAGGAAAAGGGGCAAGGTTTTGTTGCAACACGACCGAACTTGCCCTGTTTTGACGATATGGGGGAGGGTCCGGCGCGCGGGCGGTGCGATCATCAACCGATAAGCTTAATTTTGCAGCCATCTCTTTGGTGGAGCGAGAGGATCTTCCGATGGTGCAGGCCGATGGGCCACAGCAGGCGGCGATCGTGCCGAAGGCAGCCGCTAGCGCTGCCGTCTTCCGCGGCGACAGCGTGCTCCTGATCCGCCGGGGCGGGGGCGCCATGCAGGGCCTGTGGAGCCTGCCGGGCGGGCACATCGAAGCGGGCGAGAGGGCGATGGAGGCCGCCCGCCGGGAGGTGCTGGAGGAGACCGGGGTCGAGGCGGAGCTTTTGCGGTTCCTCGATATTCACGAAGTATTTCCGCGGGATACGGAGGGGCGTCTGCGCGGGCACTACCTGATCACGGTCTTTGCGGGTGTGTGGCGGGCAGGCGAACCTCTCGCGGGTGGCGATGCTGCGGATGCTCGTTTCTTTGCGGTCGACGAGGTCGATGGCCTGACGACGACGCCGGGCGCCGCCGATTTCGTGCGGCGCGCGTTCGCAGTGGTGCGTGGCGCGTAGGCAAGGGTTGCCCAGGAGGGGGGCGCAACTAGAATGCCGGCGATGACTCGATCCCTCGTCTTCCGATCTTGCGCTGCCCTCGTACTCGCCGGCCTCGTGCTCGCCGGGGGGCCAACTGCGACCCTTGCGCAAGCCCCGACGCAGGACGGCAAGCCCTACGACGACCGGCTCATGCGGCTGTCCGAGATCCTCGGCGCCGTGCACTACCTGCGCGAACTCTGCGGGGGCAACGACGGTATGCTCTGGCGGGACCGGATGCGCGAGTTGATGGACGCGGAAGGGTCGTCGGCCCTGCGGCGAGCCCGGCTGACGCGCAGCTTCAACAACGGCTATCGCAGCTATTCGCGCACCTATGCGAGTTGCACGGGGCCTGCGCAGACCGCCGTCACGCGCTTCCTGACGGAAGGGGCCGAACTCGCGGACGCCATGCTCAAATCGATGCCATGAGCGGGCTCAGCGCGGGAATTCGCTGCGAGTCCTACATCTTTGAAGCGCTTGATTAATCTTAAACTCATCCCATTCTTCGCTTCTCTCCCCCGTGTGCTAGCAACGCGAACACGTTCAATTCGCGGGCAACGCCCGCTGGAGGGGTGAATGCAAGGCCTGGAGCCGACCCGCAAGCCGGCAGAAGACAGCGTCGAAGCGCTGCATTTCATCCTCGAAGCCTGGGAAGAGGGGACGGACTGCGGGATCGCGCCGGAGCTGATGGCCTATGCCGCGATCTACACCGCGCTGACCGATCTCGTGACGAAGTTCGGCGAGGACGCCGTGATTACGCTCGTCAACGGTCTCGCCGCGCGGGTTCGCGCCGGCGAATTCACGCTCTACCGCACCCGCCAGTAAGCGCGCTCACCAGAAGCGCAGTCGCTTCACCACCATCTCGCCGATCAGCACGCACCCGAAGCCGATCAGGATCAGGCCGGCGATGCGATTGATCTGCTCGAGGCGCACCGCGTTGAAGCGGTGGCGGATGGTGGCGATGAACTGGGACACCAGGAACCAGTAGACGAAGCTGCCGCCCATGATGGCCGCCACCATCGTGAACGCGTCGATGTAGGTATCGATCTCGACGAAGGAACTCACGCCGCCGAAAATGGCAACGAGCCCCAGCACGGCGGCCGGGTTGGTGATGGTGAGCAGGAACATCTGCGGCACTTCGCCGATGTGATCCCACAGCGTGGCGCGCCGATCCGGCTTTTCGATCTGAATGACGGCCTTGGTGAAGCACAGCTTCGTGCCCGCGAGGATCAAGGCGAAGCCGCCGATGAGCTGGATCGGCGTGCGGTAGTCCTTGATGGCGCCGGATACAGCGTTCACGCCGAGCGCTGCGCACATGGCGATGAGGCCGTCGCCCAGCATCACGCCGATGCCGGCAGCCATGCCACCGAGGAAACCGCGTTCCACGGCGCGCTGCATGGCAAGCAGGTTCACCGGCCCGAACGGCATGGCGAGCAGCAGGCCCATGACCATGCCCACCGGAATGATGAGGGGATTGGGGATGTAGGAAAACACGAAGGTGCCCTACATCGGCTCTAGAGGCATCGCATGCGGCTCGGCGCGGCCTCCCGGCCAGCTGAGCCGGTTCCCGTCGGCTGGCGACGGGCTTAGCAGAGTTCCGCTATCGTGCCGACGGCCGGACAACTCGAGGGCCTTCCCATGTCTGCGACGCGTGCCGCGTTGGATTCCCTTATGATCTTGACGAGGCCATTCCTAGTGGTGGCTCTTTCCCTTGTCCATTGCATTGGGCTTGCAGGGATGCAGAGAGCCGTGGCCCAGGCCCAAGACCAGGCTGCGCCCAAGCTCGAGAACGCGCGGCGCCTCACCGTTCCGACGGCGATCCTGCGTCCCGGGGAGGCGCTGCCGCGGCCGGTCGACGAGATGCGCGAGGCGATCCTCGCCGCCGTCCAGTCGGGCCGCATCGAGGACCTGAGGGAGGCCTTCGAACTCAACGAGATCCGTCCTGATCTCGGTCCCGACTTCGGCCCGGGAAAGGAGACCGATCCCGTTGCCTACTGGCGGCGCATTTCCGGCGATGGCGAGGGCCGGGAGATCCTCGCGGCGCTCGCCAACGTTCTGGCTTTGCCGGTGGCGGTGGCGCCGCTCGGGCGGGACATCGAGAACAGCAAAGTCTATGTTTGGCCCTACTTCGCGGAGATGCCGTTGGCGATGCTGACGCCGGCCCAGGAGGTGGACCTGTTGCGCCTCGTGCCGGCCAGCACGGCGAAGGAAATGAAGGCGCGGGGCGTTTACAGCCACTGGCGGCTCGTGATCGGGGCGGAGGGCAACTGGCTCGCTCTCACACGCAATTGATCCCGGCGCGACAACGCATTGGATATAGACCACAATGCTGCCATCCTCGCAGGCTGAGTAAGGCCGCAAACACAAGGGGTTGAGAACTATGTGGAATGCGTTGTCGGCTCTGCCTGCGCGTGGGGCGCAGGTGATGCTGGCCTTCGGGCTTCTCGTGCTGTCCCTCTCAGGCGCGCAGGCGCAGTTCTGGGGCCGTCCGTCCTACGACCCCTATTATGGTGGCGGCCGCCCGTACTGGGACAACGGCTCTCCCTACGGCCGTCCCGATTACCGCCGTCCGCGTTCGTCCAACTGGGACGATGACGACGAGGACGACGACCGGCCTCGCCGCGACCGCGATCGGGACAGCTACGGCGACGAGGTGCGTTCGGGCGGCGAGCGGCCGTACATCGCACCGATCCAGCCGCGGCGGATCTCGTTCCCGTCGTCCTTCAAGCCGGGATCGATCGTGATCGACAGCCGCGGGCGGCAACTGTTCTTCGTCGAGAGCCCGGACACCGCGCTCTACTATCCGATCTCGGTGGGTCGGGAAGGGTTCAGCTGGACCGGCACGGAAACGGTGAGCCGCAAGGCCGAGTGGCCGGACTGGCATCCGCCGGAGGAAATGCGCGAGCGTGATCCGCGCCTGCCTGTGAAGATGACGGGCGGCATCAACAATCCGCTCGGCGCGGTCGCGATCTATCTCGGCAATACGCTGTACCGGATCCACGGCACCAACGATCCGAACTCGATCGGCCGGGCCGCATCGTCGGGCTGCTTCCGGATGCTCAACGGGCACGCCATCGATCTCGCGGGTCGCGTGAGCGTCGGCACGCCGGTGACGGTCGTCAGCCGTCTGCCGGCAGAACTCGAGCGGCGCGTCGCCGCGCAGGTGTCGCCGCGGCAGTCCTCGTCGCGGGAGTAGGAAGGCCCCTCTCGTTATGCGTTCCCGGCCGTGCGCAGCGAGAGCCGAGATCTTTCCCATCGAAGTTGATCATCGACCCTGCAAGGATGGTCGTTGTCAGTTGCTTTCTGAAGTATCTCAGAAGAAGCGGACGGGCTGGCCGTGGGCGGGGCCGATGATCTCGCCGTCCCACATCACGCGCGCACCGCGGATGATGGTGCCGATGGGCCAGCCGGTGACCTCGACGCCGTCGTAGGGCGTCCAGCCCGCGCGGGACTGCACGTC
>RXJK01000077.1:0-4788 GCA_003963125.1 Hyphomicrobiales bacterium | reverse complement strand
GGATCGTGTGCCGCTTGCGAAGATCGACCACAGTGAAGTCGGCATCGTAGCCCATGGCGATGCGGCCCTTGCCGCGCAGGCCGAACAGGCGGTTCGGGCCGTGGCTCGTCAGGTCGACGAGGCGCTGCAGCGTGAGCCTGCCTGCGTTGACGTGATCGAGCATGATCGGCACCAGCGTCTGCACGCCCGTCATGCCGGAATGGCTCGCGGGATAGGCGTGGTCCTTCTCCTCGCGCGTGTGCGGGGCGTGGTCGGAGCCCAGCACGTCGACGGTGCCGTCGGCGAGGCCGGTCCAGATGCGCTCCTGATGGCTGCGATCGCGCACCGGCGGGTTCATCTGCGCATACGTTCCAAGGCGCTGATAACAGTCGGGTGCGACCAGCGTCAGGTGATGCGGCGTGACTTCCACGCTCGCCCAGTCGCGGTGGCGGGAGAGGAAATCCATTTCCTCGGCCGTCGAGATGTGCAGCACGTGCACGCGCTTGCGATGCGTCTCGGCGAGGCGGACGAGACGCTGCGTCGAGATCAGCGCGGCTTCAGGATCACGCCAGACGGGGTGGCTCGAGGGATCGCCGGGCTTGCGCAGATCCATGCGGGCCTTGAGACGGGCTTCGTCCTCGGAGTGGAAAGCGGCGCGGCGGGATATGCGGGCGATGATCCGGCTGAGGGATGGCTCGTCGTCGACGAGCAGGTTGCCGGTCGAGGAGCCCATGAAAACCTTGATGCCGGCGCTCGCTTCCAGACGCTCCAGTTCCGGGATCTCCTCGATGTTCTCGCGCGTGCCGCCGACCCAGAAGGCGAAGTCGCAGAACATGCGGTTGCGCGCGGCCGCGACCTTGGCGGCAAGCGTTTCGGCCGAGGTCGTGAGCGGCACCGTGTTCGGCATCTCGAACACGGCCGTGACGCCGCCGGCGACCGCCGCGCGGCTGCCGGTTTCCAGATCTTCCTTGTGGGTGAGTCCCGGCTCGCGGAAATGCACCTGGCTGTCGATGACACCCGGCAGGACGTGCAGGCCCGTCGCCTCGATCACCTCGCCGGCGCTGGCTGCGCCGAGCGAGCCCAGCGCCGCGATACGGCCGCCGCGGACGCCGATATCGCGCACGCCTTCGCCGTCATGATTGACGACGGTGGCGCCTTTGATGATCAGGTCGTAGGTGGCGGCCATTGGATCCTCACTCGCGTTGACGGCACAAGAGAGCCCGGATGACGAGGGCTTGACCTCGGCTCCCGCGTGCTCATCTTCTCACTGTCGTGGCGGGCTCCCCGCCGGTTTCGCTGAGCGAGCAGGTACAACAGAATGCAGGGGACAGCCAGCGCTGTGGATAAGTCGCGGCCAGGGCGCACGTCGATTGCGCATCTGCCCGATCGCGGCGTGGTGGGCGTGACGGGGCCGGATGCGGAGCAATTGCTGCAGGGGCTCGTCACGCAGGACATGGCGCGGCTGGGCGAAGGGGCGGCGATCTACGCGGGCCTGTTGAGCCCGCAGGGTAAGATCCTGTTCGATTTCTTCGTCGTGCGGACCCCGGACGGGTTGCTGATCGAGGTGGCGGCAGACAAGGCGGCGGACCTCATCAAGCGGCTTACCATGTACCGTCTCAGGGCGAAGGTGACCTTCACAGACCGGACGGGCGATATGCGTGTGCTGGTCGCGTGGGGCGCGGGAACGGACGTGCATCCGTCTGCCCGCAGTGCCGTCGCGTTCGCCGACCCGCGCCTGCACGAACTCGGTGTGCGCATGCTCGTTTCCGCGCAGGATGCGGAGGGTCTTCTGAAGAGCGGTGCAGTGAGCGCGCAGGATTGGCATGCGCATCGCATCGCCCTCGGCGTGCCGGAAGGCGGCAAGGATTTCGCCTACGGCGATGCCTTTCCGCACGAAGCGGACATGGATCAGCTCAATGGCGTGTCGTTCGAGAAAGGCTGCTACGTCGGCCAGGAAGTGGTGAGCCGCATGCAGCACCGCGGCACCGCGCGCAAGCGCGTCGTCATCGTCACGGGCGACCGCGAGATAGCAGGTGGGGCCGCCATCAGCGCCGGTGGTGCGCCGATCGGCAGCGTCGGCGGTTCCGCCGGGCAAACCGCGTTGGCGCTCCTGCGGCTCGATCGCGCGGCGGAGGCGACGGGCAAGGGCGAGACGCTCTTTGCGGGCGATGTGCCGGTAGCCATCATGAAGCCGTCGTGGGCGCACTTCGACCTGGTGCCGCGCAAGCCCGCGGGGGACGACCTGTGAGCGCGCCTGCCAACGTCGAGCCGCAGCGCTGCCCGTGGATCGGCATCGCCGATCCGCTTTATGCGCGCTACCACGACACCGAGTGGGGCGTGCCGAAGACGGACGACCGGCAGCTGTTCGAGAAGCTGGTGCTGGAGGGCTTCCAGGCCGGGCTGTCGTGGCTCACCATCCTGCGCAAGCGCGACGCCTTCCGGAAGGCGTTTCACGATTTCGACGCGGTAAAGATCGCCCGCTACGGCGAGAAGGACATCGCGCGGCTGATGCAGGACGCGGGCATCGTGCGCAACAAATCCAAGATCGAGGCGACGATCGACAACGCGCGGGCGTACCTGAAGCTGTCGGAGCGGCGGCGCCTCGCTCCGTTCCTGTGGGAGCTTGCCGGCGGCAAGCCGCAGATCAACCGGCACGAGAGCTTCAAGTCCGTGCCGCCGGAAACACCCGTGTCGAAGGCCATCTCGAAGGCGTTGAAGGCGGAAGGCTTCCGCTTCGTGGGGCCGACCACGGTCTATGCCTTCATGCAGGCGTCGGGGATGGTCAACGATCACCTCGTCGGCTGTCACCGCCACGCGCCGTGTGCAGCGCTGCAGGCGAAGTTCAAGATGCCGAAGGGCTGACGGCCATGGGCAAGGAGAGCACATCAGGGGCATCGCCGCGGGCCTGGCAGCGCATGCTGTCCGGACGCCGGCTCGACCTGCTCGATCCACGGCCTCAGGACATCGAGATCGGCGACATCGCGCATGGGCTCGCGCGCGTGGCGCGCTGGAACGGGCAGACGACGGGCGAGCACGCGTTCTCGGTGGCGCAGCATGCACTCGTGGTGGAAGAGATCTTCTCCGCCTGCCAGCCGGCCTTCGGGCCGAGCATGCAGCTCGCGGCGCTGCTGCACGATGCGCCGGAATACGTCGTCGGCGACCTGATCAGTCCGTTCAAGGCAGCCGTCGGGCTCAACTACAAAGCGTTCGAGATACGGCTGCTCGACGCCATCCATCGCCGCTTCGGCATCGGGCCTCTGGAGCCGGAGGTGAGCGCGGCGATCAAGGCCGCCGATCACGTGGCGGCCTACTACGAGGCGACGCTGCTCGCCGGGTTCGGGGCGGAGGAGGGCGAGCGCTATTTTGGCAAGCCTGACGGACTTCCGGGCGCGCTGCGGTCGCGGCTCGAAAGCCTCGTGCCCATGCCCACGGGACGCGCACAGGCGCTTTTCCTCCGGCGTTTCGCTGAACTCGGAGGGCGCTAGGCGAATTTTTGATCGGGGGCGTAAGCGCCCTGCTCACATCGAAACCAACCCGAGACACGACATGGCAGACACCATTGCTTCCAGCCAAACGGCCGGCCCCTCCGCCGCGAAATCCGGCGCGATCTTCGTCTGCCCCTTGAGCGAAGTGCCGAACGTGGTGGAACGAGCCCAGGCCAAGCACCTGGTGACATTGCTGCAGTCCGACATCCCCGTCGCCACGCCGCCCGGCATCGCCGACGGCTTCCACCTGCGGCTCGAGGTGCACGATATCGCGGAACCGCTGTTCGAACAGGTCGCTCCGGATGCAACCCACGTGAAGCGGCTCATCCAGTTCGCGGAGGAGTGGGGCGGCGAGGGGACCATGGTCGTGCATTGCTGGGCCGGCATCAGCCGGTCCACGGCCGCGGCCTTCACCTCGCTGTGCTTCGTCAATCCGGATCTGCCCGAGGCCGTGATCGCGCGGGCGTTGCGGGCGGCCTCCCCGACGGCGCAGCCGAACCGGCTGATCGTCAAGCTCGCCGACGATCTGCTCGCACGCCAGGGCCGCATGATCCGCGCGGTCGAAGCCATGGGGCCGGCCCGGCCTGCCTATGCGGCCAAACCCTTCTCCCTGCAGGCCGATCCGGCGTGGCTCGCCAGCATGGGCTGACCCAGGAAGAGCAAAGCCGGATTCTTATCCAAGAGAGGGCGCACCGGGTTCACTGCGAGGGCCTCACGCAAGGCACCGGGTCCATGCTACACTTGTGCGTTGGCAGAAAAGATCAGCAACGCCGTCTAAAGCTGGACCCTGGCCATGAAAAGCATCCTCGTTCCCGTCGACCAAGGCGAGACGATCCCTTCCGCGCTCGAGACCGGGTGGCGATTTGCCAGCCTGTTCGGCGGCACTGTGGAGGGCGTGGCGCTGAGACCCGCCTTTGCCGAGATCGTGGCGCCGGACCCGATCGTCGCCGTCACTATTCCCCCGCAGGACTGGAACGAGACGGAATTCTGCCGGAGCGTCCGGGCCTCGTTCGATGCCTTCGCCTCGGCGCATGGCAGCGCCGAAGGTGGCGCGCGGTTCCGCTGGCGCGGCGGGCCGGCCATCGATGATTCAGCGCTGGGCAGCCTTGCGCGGGTCTACGATGCGACCGTCGTGTCGCGGCCAGGCAGCCACGGCGCGCGCATGACAACGCTCGAAGCAGCGCTGTTTGACGGCGGCCGGCCGCTGCTGATGGCGCCGCCGCGGCCGCCGGCAAAGATCGGCGAGACGGTTCTGATCCACTGGAACGCATCGACGGAGACGGCGCGCGTGATCCAGTTCGCGCTGCCGGTGCTGCGGCTCGCC
>RXJK01000023.1 GCA_003963125.1 Hyphomicrobiales bacterium | reverse complement strand
CTCGCGGGCGGGCTCGCTGACCGAGCCGTAGATCTCCGAGGTGCCGATGTGGATGAAGCGCTCGAGCCAATCCCGCTTCATCAGCTCTTCGCAAAGACGCGTGAGCCCGACTGCGTTGGTCTCGAAATAGCGCCAGGAATTCTCCCAGCTCGCGGCGCCTTCTCCCTGGGCGGCGTAGTTGATGATGACCTGCGGCCGCTCCTCGTCGAGCAGCTTCAGCAGGAGGTCGAGTTCGTAGGTCACGTGCCGCGCATGATATTCGAAGCCGCGGCGCCGCTCGATGCCGAGCGAGAAGGGCTCCGCGCGCAGCAGATTGCGGCCGACGCCGATGACCTTCTTCGGGGCCGCGTGATCCAGCAGATACAGCGCCGTGTGGATGCCGAAGCTTCCACCGCCTCCCAGGACGCAGTATGTCTTGCCCATTTTTATCGTTCTCCGCTCAGGGTTTGCGGGTGCAATCTATGGATTTGGGGGCGTGCATCATTCGATGATGGTCCAGCTCCAGTCGCCAGTATATCCCGCTTCTTCGAAGAGCTTGATCCACTCCTCCGGATAGTCGTGGAATTCTGCGGTCAATACCCAGCTTTCGAAGACGTCGCGCTGCTCGGCTGTATGATAGCTGTCCACCACAACGTACGACTTGCCCTTGGACACGCGTTCGAGTTCCGACATGGCCTTCACGGCACGCGGGCGCGGGAAGTTGTGGATCGTATTGAGTGACAGCACGCAATCGAAGGACTTGTCGGGAAACGGCAACCGTTCCGCCGTGCCGAGGTGCAGGCGACCGATCACTTCGGGCGGCGCCTGCATGATCGCGTAGAGCGAGATGTCCAGGCCAAAAACCTCCAGCCCGCTGCATTCGAGCATCAGGTCCTTGACGAGAAATCCCTTGCCGCAGCCGATGTCGAGCACGCGCATGCCCGGCTGCAGGCCATAGTGGGCGATGATATCACGCGCGACCGCTCTCCAGCGTCCATCGTAGCGATAGCCGCCGTAGCCGTATTCGCGCGGGCCATCCCAGTACATCTCGCCGAACTGCTTGGCGATGGCGACTACGGCGGGATCCTTGCCCGCGGCGCGCTTCTGGATGTTCCGCTTGGCCTTGGGCAGCGAGCGGAGGAGATCGATCTCAGCCATTGGCAAACTCTGCCGCCTGCGCGCGGCGCATGCCCTCGGGCAGCGACATGTAGGCGAAGTCGGGGAACGCCTGGTGCGTGGCACTCGGGTCGAACGCGCGATAGCCGTTGTGCGGCATAGGCCCCTTGCGCGGGCTGCCGCTGATCTTCACGCCTTTGCGCGAGAGCTCGACGGCCAGGGTGGCGACGTCGCGGAAGCTCGTCACCGTCCCCGTCGCGATGTTGAGTGTTCCCGTCGAGCGGTGCAGGAGCACGCGCGCGGCCAATTCGGCGACGTCCGCGACGGCGACGTGATCGCGACGCTCCTCGCCTTCACCGAACAGCACGATCGGCTCGCCCTTGTTGGCCTTTCGGCGGAATTGATTGGGGCCGTAGCCGTTATGCGGGTCGCCCGCGCCGTAGATCAACGTCGGACGCAGGGTGGCGAGTGGCGCTTTCACTTCCGTTTCGAACATGATCTCGCGCGCTAGGTGCATCACACCGTGGTAGCTCTCCGGCGCGCGTGCGGAACTTTCGACCAGCGGCTGCATGCTGTCGGCGAACACCGCATCGGACCCGACGTTCACCACGTGCGAGAGGCGCACCGCCGCGAAGGCGCGCACCAGCGAGGAGGCGAGGATCACATTGTCGCGCAGCATGTCCGGCGTCTTGCAGGGCGCGATCGCGGCGGCGGCGACCACGCTGTCGCCATCGGCCAGGAGCGCGGCGAGGCGCTCAGAGGCGTCGGGCGCGAGGAGATCGACGTCCTTCCGCGTAATCCGCAGCGTCGGCACGCCCGCCTTCGACATCCGGTCCGCGATCGCCGCGCCGACGAACCCGCCGGCGCCGATGACGACGACGCGCTGGGGCTGCTTCGGCGCATCAAGGGTGTGAACGAGCATGGTGCTTCAAGCCGGTTTCAGGGGCGGGTGGCCCAGTGTGTGGTACGTGAAGCCGAGACGTGCGGCCTGCGCGCCGTCGAGAAGGCGGTAGGGATCGATCATGATGCGCCCGCGCATCGCGGCGCCGAGGCGCGCCAAGTCCAACTGCCGATATTCGGGCCAGGGCGTCGCCAAAACGACGACGTCTGCATCCTGGACGCAGTCCATGGCGGAGCCCGCCGGCCGCGCGAAGGGGGCGACGGCGGCCGGAACCACCGGATCGTGGACGGCCACGGCGAAGTTGCGCAATTGCGCCAGCAGTTGGAGCGACGGCGAGTTCTTCGTGGAGTGCGTGTTCTCCTTATAGGCGAGACCGAGGACAGCGATGCGCGGATCCTTCTGCGATCCGAGCGCACCTTTCAGCGTGCGCCACGTCCAGTCCTTGCGGTGGCGGGAATTGTGCAGCCAGGCCTGCACCACGCCCGTATCCGTGCCGTGGGCGCCGCCGATCTTCAGCACGGTCTGCAAGTCGCGTTCGAGATTGCCGCCCGAGATGCCGAGGCCCGGGCTCAGATAGGCATATGGACCGATGCGCCGGTCGAGCTTCAGCGCGGGCGCGATCTCGCTCCAGTCCGCGCCGATGTTTTCGCAGACTTCGGCGAGGGTGTTCGCGACCGTCACCGAGGCGACGAGGCAGAAGTTGATCGAGATCTTCGCCAGTTCCGCGCTCTCGTAACGCATCGGCAGGATATTGGGGCTGAAGGCTTCGAGCACCGTTCGATAAGCCTGCGGCAGGGGCACCGATGGGTCCGCGCATCCGACGATGTAGCGCTCGGGCTTCATCGCGCGCTCGACCGCGCGTCCGAAAATCAGCGTTTCGACCTGGTAGAAGCGGCGCGCAAGCGGTGGTGATGAAAGCCGCCGCGTGAAGCCCGGATCAACCTGCGAAAGCACGATCAGCGACGCGTTCGGTCCGAGTACCGTCGTCACCTGCTCGATGAGCGCCAGCAATCCGCGGCTGTCGCTGCGTCCCTCGTCGTCGGTTGGGATATCGGGCGCGACATAGATCACATCGCAACGCGCCAGATCCTCGAGCCGCGACGTGAACCGGTGTCGCGCCGCATTCGACCGAACGAGATCGTCGAGATCGGGTTCGGAGACCGGCAGTTGCCCCGCCTGCAGGCGCCCAACGAGATCGCTATCGCCGTCGTAGCAGACGACGTCGAACTTGGTCGCCATCCCCATGGCCGAGACGAGGCCGAGGTGGGTCATGCCCGCAAGTCCGACCGTGACCGCGCTCACGCGAATGCTCCCATCTTCGAGATCGCGTCCTTGCCCAGGCGGGCGAGGGCGGTGTGCAGCCAAAGGTCGTCGGAAAGGTTCGTCCGCGCGCCGCTCTCGCAAGCGTGCTTGAAGTAAGCGTATTCGAGCTCCCAGGTCGGATCGTCCTGCACGAGCGTGACCTCGTGTTCAGGCGGACGGCCGCTCGGGAGCACGCGCGTGCGATGCGTGAACGTCGACGGGCCCCACTTGCACAGGGACCGGATGTGCGCGCTGCCTTTCTCGGCAAGGATGTCGCAGGTGAAATGGTTGCGCCACATCAGGAGCGTCATCTCGAGCTCGATGCGCATGCGCGCGTTGTCACTGAGGATCACGGCGTGATCGGGCGCGCGATTCTCGAAGCCGCGCGCGCTGCTCACCGCAAAATTATCCGCGACGTCGGAGAACCAGAAACGGCAGGTATCGAGGAGATGCGACGCGAGGTCGGGCACCACGCCGGCGCCCTGATCGCGCCAGGCCGAATCCCGCACGAGCCGCGCCGTGCCGTTGCCGTAGAACATGCGGCAGCTGTAGATGCGGCCGAGCTGCCCCGAGGCGATCAGGTCGCGCATGCGCACGAAATGCGGCTCGAAGCGATGATTGTAGGCCGTGTAGCAGAACACGTTCCTGGCGCGGGCGCGCTCTTCGAGGTCCTGGATCTGCCGGGCGCTCTCGACCCACAACGGCTTCTCGACCAGCACGTGCTTGGCATTGTCGATGCAATAGGACAACAGCTCGAACTTCGGCGCGTCCGGGATGCACGCGAGCACGGCGTCGTAGTCCGCAAGCGGGACCTCCTGGAGGCGCTTGAAGTCGGCGTCCGGGTTCACCGGGTCGACGGACGCGACATAGTCGCCCCCCGCAAACTTCCGGCGCTTGTGGCCCTGGACGCCAAGGCCAGCCACGATCACGCGCATGGGCTCAGGCCATGTTCACGCGGCGCTCGACCTCGTCGATCTTGCCGCGCACGTTATCGAGCGTAACCGGAATGTTGCCGTCGTACTCGCATTCGCACGAGGCGGCGATGCAGCCGAGGATCGAGGCGATCGCGTCGTTCTTCGACGCCATCATGGCGAGCGTCGAGTAGGCGAGGAGCGCATCGCCTGCGCCGACCGCGTCCACGAGGTTCTCCACGAAGCTGTCGATGACGAAGTAGCTGTCGAGGCTATCGTGCGCCTCGTCCCGGCAGACGAGCACGCCGCGCTCGCCGAGCTTGAGGATGAGAAGCTTGCAGCGGGCGACGTCATAGACCATCGAAGCCAGCGGCCGGATACCGGAGTCCTGATCGCCGACGGCGAAGCGCGCCTCACGCTCGTTGGGCGTGATCAGGTCGAAGTTCTTGAACTCGGTGATGTTGCCCCAACGGCTCGCGACCTGGCTGTCCGCGACGCGATAGACGCCCGCCGGAATGGCGTCTATGAGCGGCGGGATGGTGCGCTTGTTGAACATGCCGTGGCGGAAATCCGAGTAGACCACCGCGTCTGCCGGCACCGCGCGCACGTGGCTGCAGAGCCGGTTCAGGATCGAATCCGATATGGAGCGGTTGTCGAGCGTATCGACTTTCAGCAGCCGGTAGCCCCCGACCACGATCGCATTCTTGTTCACCGTCGGCCGCGTCTCGTCGACGATCTCGTTGAGCTTGATGCCTGCAGCCTCGAGGTCGTTCTTGACGAAATCCCGGAGCGGGTCCTTGCCCAGCACCGTCGAGAAGGTGACGTCGGCGCCGGCGGCGACCAGATGCTTCGCGACGATGCCGGCTCCGCCGACGAAGTCGACCTTCTTCTCAAAAGCCACGCTCATCGTCGGCGTCTTGGTCTGGCCACCGATCATGGCGCAATACGTGTAGCTGTCGACGATGGTATCGCCGACCAGGTGCACACGCAGACCTTTCAGATTGTCCAGCGTCTCGCGCAGGCGGTCGAAGGTCACGCCATGGCGCTCCATGACGATCTGGAGGTTGGCGTGGCGGACGTCGGGCACCTCCTGCCGGATGAAGGCGCTCGACGAATAGACCACGTCGCCCGGGGTGAAGATCAGCTCGCCGCCGTAGGCGCGTAGAACCTCCTGCTCCTCGGCGGTCTTCGCAGCGATGCTGGCGCCGCCGGTGCCGCTGTACTCGAAGCCCTTGGCGAAGTAGTCGGGCTGGATGATGGAGATGTTTTCGAGCGGCTTGTCGTTGGCGTCGATGACGACGTAGTCGACCATCTCGAAGGCGGCGAGATTGATGGCCCGCAGATCCTGCTGGATGTGGGGCCGATAGACGCCCTTCGTGATGTGGCGATCGGCCGTCAGGGTCGTGACGAGGATGTCCGCCTTGCTCTTGGCATAGAGCAGATGCCGGACGTGGCCCGGATGCACGACGTCGAACACGCCGTGGCACATGATCACTTTCTTCCGCCGGGGCCGCTCGCCGATGAGGGCGCGAACCTCGGCGGGCGTCTTGATCTTATGCTTGTACCGATCTGTCAAAGAAACCAACATTACCTACCCACCTGTCAGTCTGAACGCGTGCCGAGATATCGGAACCACGTCTGGGTTGCCTTCTCGATGCTTGCCGGATCCCAAAGGGGAGCATCATTCCAGAGGCGGATGTCCTTGAGCATGATGGCGACACCCTCCTCGAAGCTCACGGTCGGCTTCCAGGCGAGCTGCGATGTAATCTTCTCGATGTTCGCCCAGGTGCAATCAGGTTCGCCCGGCCGCTTGGGTACGTAGACGGTGTCTCCTCCGAGAAGTTTTGCGAGGTGATTGATGGCTTGCGGGTTGCCCGCGCCGACGTTGAAGCGTTCCCCGACGATCGGCGTTTCTGCCGCCGCCAGAAACGCGCGCGCAATGTCCGTCACGTAGATGAAGTCGCGCGACTGCGTTCCGTCCCCGACGATGGTGAAGGGCTTTCCCGCCAATTTCTGCTTGAAGAAGACGCCGAAGACGGCGCCGTAGACGCCGGTGGTCCGGACGCGGGGCCCGTAGGCATTGAAGATGCAGATCGAGTTCACCGGCAGGCCATAGACCTTGTGCCAGTGGAAAGCGGTCTGCTCACCCTGATACTTCGACAAGGCATACGGATATTGCGGAGAGATCGGGTGATCCTCCGCCGTGGGCGTTGCGGCAAGGCCGTAGCACGAGGACGAAGCCGCGTAGACGAACTTCGCGACGCCGGCCGCGCGTGCGCACTCGAGCACGCGGACGGTCCCCTGCACATTGACGTCCATGTACTCGATCGGCTTCTCGATCGAGGGCACGATGTCGCCGATGCCGGCGAAGTGGAACACGAACTTCGCGCCGGAAAAGATCGCGGAAGCCGGATCCAACTCGCGGATGTCCTGCCAGTGGCAGGTGAGTTCGTCGCACGTTTCCAGATGGGCGAGATTGCTCTTGCGCCCACCCGTCAGGTTGTCGACGACGCGTACGACGTAGCCGCGCTCCAGCAGAACGTCCACCATGTGGCTGCCGATGAAGCCGGCGCCGCCGGTGACGACGGCAATGTCCTTTCGGCTGCTCATGCCGTCTTCTGGCGCTTCAGGCGACGCACGTTGAAGTAGCGATCATCGGTCATGCTGTCCGTGAAGCGGCCCTCGCGGAACGCCGCGCACAGGTCGCGCACCGCGTCCTCGACCGAGCGCTTCGGCACAAAGCCCAGCACGCGCTTAATCTTGTCCGAGTTGATGTGATAGGAGCGCAGGTCGTCGCTCGGCGTCGTCACGATCTCGACCTTCCCCTTCTCAGGGAACTCGTGAGACACGACCTCCTGCACGAGCTTGGCGATCTGCATGATCGTCAAGTTCTGCGTGCCGACGTTGAAGATCTCGTTCTGGATCTTTTCGGCCGGCGCCGTAAGAAACAGCTTCACGGCATCGCAGTAATCCTGCACGTGCAGGTTCGGGCGCTGCTGCTCGCCGCCGAATACCGTGATCTTGTTGGCGTTCACGGCATGGTTCGTCAGGATGTTCACAGACAGGTCGAAACGCTGGCGGGGGGCATAGCCGCAAACGGTGGCAGGGCGGAACGTCACGCCGACGAAGCTGTCGTCGGTATGCTTGCGCAACAGCGGCTCGCACATACCCTTGTACTTGTTGTAGAGGGTCAGCGGCACGAGGGGGTGGTCCTCGGTGACGTCGGGCTTGTCGGAGACGCCGTAGACGGAACTCGACGACGCGTAGATGAAGCGCTTGATGCCGCCCCGCTTGGCGGTGACCACCATCGGCTCGAAGGCATCGAGGTTCACGGACGTCGACAGCTTCTCGTCGAGTTCGAAGCTCGCGTCGTTGGAAATGCATGCGAGGCTGACGAAGGCATCGCAGCCCTTCACCACCTCGGCGATGTGCGCGGTATCGCGGATATCGCCTTTCACGATGCGCAGGTTCGGATTCGACTTGGGCAGGAAGTCGTCACCGAAGAACATGGTGTCGTAAACGGTGACCTTGTAGCCCTCGTCGAGAAGCTGCGGCACGAGGAGGCTGCCGCAATATCCTGCCCCGCCCGTGACGAATGCGTGATTGTAAAGTCGTGCCATGTTCCCCGCGCCCTTCCGCAAGATCAGATCGAGAACGCGGAAGCGGCCGCGTCGCGATAAAACATCTGTACCGTCTCACGCGAATACTCGGTGAGGTTCTTGCCCACGAGGTTGAGCTTCGCGATCATGTCGTTGGTGCACGTGATGATGTGGCACCCGATGTCGTTCGCCTGGAAGACGTTGAGGACTTCGCGCGGGCTCGCCCAGAGGAGTTCGGCTTTCTTCAGCGGCGCCAGAATGTCCCGGCACTTGGCCATGTGCGGAATGGGATCGACGCCGGTGTCGGCGATGCGGCCCGCGAAGACGGAGACGATGGCTGGCACTTTCGGATCGAGCGACGATGCGACTTCCTCGACCTGCTGGGTCGTCATGATGGCCGTGACGTTGAGAATGGCGCCCTCTTTCACCAGCGCGCGCAAAACGGGGCCGGTGAACTCGCCCTTCGTGTTGGTGACGGGCACCTTCACGTTGACGTTCGGGCCCCAGGATTTGATCTTCAGGCCCTGCGCGATCATGGTCGGGAAATCGTCCGCGAAAACCTCGAAGGACACCGGATAATCGGTCACTTCCTCCAGGAGTTCGCGCGCGAAGGCCTCGTAGTTGGAGATGCCGGCCTTGCGCATCAGCGTCGGGTTGGTCGTGAAGCCCTTGATGTAGGGCAGCTTCGCCATCTCCAGAATGCCCTTGAGATCCGCGCCATCGGCGAAGATCTTGATCTTCAGGTCACCAACACGCTTCATGCCTGCCCCCTTAATTCGCAATTTGCGAGAATAATCCGCGCTGCATCCGAGACGTCGCGCACAACGTGATCCGGCTGGCTCGGCCTCTTCTCAGCCGTGTATCCCAAATCGATGAAAATGGTGGAGCAGCCCGCCGTTGCGCCAGCCTCGACATCGCTGGCGCGGTCTCCGACCATGTAGCTCTTGCTGAGATCTATGCCGCACTCCTGCGCAGCCCGCAGCAGCATGCCGGCGCGCGGCTTGCGGCACGTGCAGTCTTCATCCTGCCGATGGGGGCAGATCTCTATCTTGTCGATCGGCAACTCGTCCAGCATCAGGGCGTGCATCTTTTCGACAACAGTGGACAGGATCTTGCCGTTGCCGATGTCGGGCTGGTTCGTCACGACCACGATCAGGAATCCTTTGTCCTTCAATGCGGACAGCGCGGCGCGCGCTTCGGGATAGATCGCGAAGCTCGCCAGAGTGCGCGGCGCATAGCTGCGGCCGTCGCGGAATTCCGGAACGACGAGCACGCCGTCCCGATCCAGGAACACGGCCGGCCGCAAGCGCGCATGGCTCACCACTTGGTCTTGCGCACCTGCAGGGACGGGTGGCTGACGAGGCAATGCCAGACCACGGCCTGGAAAGCCTCGGACAAGGGCGTGACCCACTCGGCCTTGACCTGCGGGACGACGACGACGACGTCGCCTTTGCGCGCGGTGTATCCGGTATCCTTGCCGACGATCCCGAAGACCTTCGCATTCCGCGATTTGGCTAGGTCGATCGCCTTCACGATGTTGGGCGATATGTTGCGCTCGAGGTCACCGCCGCCCACCGAGAAGATCAGGATGGCGTCGTTCTCCTTGAGGCAGCTCACTTCGAGCCACGCCGAGAAGATCGTGTCCCAGCCCTCGTCGTTGGCGCGTGCCGTGAGTTCGGAGACGTTATCCGTCGGCGCGTACGCCTGGATCCCGCACAGCTTGCGGAAATCGTTCACGGCGTGTCCGCAATTGCCGGCACTTCCGCCGACGCCGAGCAGGAATAGGCGTCCGCCCGCATCGCGCACGTGCTTCAGGCCTTCGGCCAGGCGTTCGATCTTCGAGGTATCCATCTCGCGACAGATGACGTCACACGCCTGGAAAAAGTCCGCGGCGTGTCTGTTTTCCCGCTGCATCCGATGCCCCTCCACGGCTACCGCACCGAAGGTGAAAGCCCTCGGCCCCAAAATCCCGCCACCGCGCACGCGCCGAACGTCACGGCGGCTTCGCTCGCGCGCGGCCGACGGACGTTGCCGGTTTCCTGCTGCGCGCGCCGCGCACATGACATTTCGTCTCAGCGTGAGAATACAAATGTGCACGGACAACTCGAGGCATAGTGGCGACCAAGGTCGTATTTGAGAAGCGCCGTGTGCGAGATCTCCTCATGCAAAACAGACGCTGTGGATTATTCGGGTTCGTGCACAAAAATGATCAACGTGCACGAGCCAGATTGCGCATGATTTGCGCAACCGGTCACACGTGATGGTTGCGAGACCGCCGAAGCGACCTCGCAGGAAGAGTTATCTTGTGACTGTTGTTCGATCCGCGATGCCGCGCGGCGGTCTCGCGACTCAGGCGCGGACGCGGAGGACGAGCTTGCCGCGGAAGTGGCGGCTTTCACTGATGCGCTGAGCTTCGACCGCGTTCTTCAGGTCGAAGACCTGGATTTCGGGAAGGCGCACGATCTTCTTCTCGTGCAGATCGACGATGCGCTGCAGATGACGGCGATCGCGGCCGACGTTGGGCCGCAACGCTTGCACGTCCGCGCGCGGCGACGGCGGCGCGGAGGGACCCGAGCCGATGAAGGCCGCGCGTCCACCGGACTTGAGAACCGCGAACGAACGCGCAGCCACATCCCCGCCGACCGTGTCGAACACCGCGTCCACGTCTTTCACAGCCTGCGTGAAATCGACCGCGTTGTAGTCGATGACCTGATCGGCCCCGAGGCCTTTCACATAGGCATGGTTCGCCGCGCTCGCCGTTGTGATCACGGTGGCCCCGATGTGCTTGGCAAGCTGGATCGCGTAGCTCGCCACGCCGCCGGCACCGCCCTGGATCAGGATCGTCTCGCCCGCCCGCAGCTTCAGCGTGTCTTCGAGCGAGACGATGGCCGTCAGGCCCGTGAGTGCGATGGCGGCGGCCTCGATGTGCGACAGGCTGTCGGGCTTGGGGCAGACGATGCCGGCCTTCTCGGCCACCTTCTCCGCGTAGGTTGCGTCCCGGCCCGGTGCGAGCACCCCGAAGACGGGCTGGCCGATCTCCAGGTCCACGCTGCTGTCGCCTTTGGCGGCGACGACGCCCGAAAAGTCACGGCCGAGGATGCAGGGGAAAGTATCGGCGCGCGGGGTCGACGTGTTCTTCGTGGCGCCTTCGCGCACCTTCACGTCGGCGGCGTTGACGCTCGCGGCATGGATATCGACCAGCACCTCGCCCGGCTGCGCAACGGGGTCCGGCACGTCGCCATAGCGCAGCGCATCGAGCCCACCGTATTGGTTGACGAAAACTGCCTTCATGATCGGTCTCCAGCTTGGTCCGGCCGCGCGCGGCGCACTCCAGATCCCATACAAACTCGACGATCAGGCGGCCAGCGCTTCCTTGCGCAACTGTGCTGTTTCCGACAGCTCGAGGTCGCAGGCGTTGGGCGGCACGAAGATCTTCTGGAAGCTGATGGGGACGCCGGCCCGGTCGAAGGCCACGATCTGCAGGCGCAGGCAGTGCGCGGCGCCCTTCAACCCCAATGAAGCTGCAACGGGCGCGGGCGGCCGCACCAGACGCGCCGTCTGGCTGATCGAAACCGTCGGCGCGCCGAACTCGTCGCCGAGAAGCTGCTTGAGATTGACCCGCTCGAGCCGGCTAGCCTTGAGGCTCAGCAGGCGCCGGAAGCGCGAAGCGGGAAGGTCCATCTCGCTCCAGCAATCGAATTGCCCGCCGATGTCGATGAGGCGACGCACGCGCACGAAGCCGCGCGCATCGGCGCCGAGGTGACGCGCCGTCTCGGCATCGGCGGGAACGAGATCGCGATCGACGAGGCGGGCGTAGACCGGCAGGCGCTCGCCAGTCGCAGGATCGATGAACCGGTAGTGCCACAGGGCCTGCATTTCCTGCCGATGGCGCCGGACGAAGGTGCCGCGCCCGTGCTCGCGCACGAGGTCGCCGTCGCGCACGAGCAGGTCGAGGGCTTTCTGCACGGTGCCGAGGCTGATGTCGAGCGCCGCACAGAGGTCGCGTTCGCCGGGCAGGCGCGCGCCGTCGGCAAGTTCGCCGGCGGAAATAAGTCCGGCGATGGCAGCGCGCAGCCGCGCGCCCTTCGGTGCGCTTGATGCCGGATCGCGGCGGTAGGCGGCGGCGATGGCCGCCAGGGCCAGGGCCTTCTGCCTCTTGCTGCTCACCGGCGCAACCATACGTTCTCCGCTGATATTCGAGCGGTGCAGCATGCCGCACGTCCGCGCCGTCCAGAAAGAGCTATATAGCCCTTTATCCGGACCGGCAACGCTGATTGTCCTCGGGTCCTTGCCCGTTGCCATGCGCCGCTCGTGCGCGTTAGCAGACGGACAGGGGAAGTGCGTCACCCGAGACAGATGCTCGTGTCTGCCGATACCCCAATGCCGCAACGGAGCCTGCAATGCCCTACTCGCCCTATCGCCCCGATCTGATGGGCAGCGCAGTGCTGGAGCCTTCCGGTGCGTTCGAAGCCGGCTCGATGCAGAGCTTCACGCTCACCTACACGGCTGGCGCCTTCGGCGTTGACGACACGGGCTCGATCAAAATCGGCTTCCGCTTCGCGACGGACTTCGGGCCCGTGCAATTCACGGACCCGAAGGGCGCCGGCTACACGACGGTCGAAGCCTCCAACGGCGCCGTGCTCGAAGCGAAGTGGGAGTTCAAGCGCAACATCAGGCCCTGGAGCCGCTCGCTCTACATCGGGGTGGTGAAGGATTTCCTGAAGCCCGGCGACACCATCACCATCAGGTTCGGCGACCGTCGCTGGGGCTCTCCGGGCATCCGGCTGCAGACCTATTGCGAGAGCGCGTTCGAGTTCCGCGTCTTCGCCGATCCGATCGCGACCTACGATTACGTGGCCCTGCCGGAAAGCCCGCAGATCGCCATCGTGCCGGGGCCGGGCGTCAAGTGGCGTGCCGTTTTGCCGACGAAGGTGCGCACGGGGCGGCCCTTCCGCCTCGCGATCAAGGCGGACGACAAATGGGGCAACCCCTCGGACAAGATCGATGCGGCGCTCTTCCTCGAAGCCCAGGGCGCGGTCACCAGCTTGCCCGCGCGCGTGCCCTTCAGGCCCGGCGCCTTCGCGGCCTTCGTCGAGGGGCTCGTCTGCCGCGAGGTGGGGGACGTAATCGTCGTCGTGCGCGATGTGAACCGCCAGGAACTCTGCCGCTCCAATCCGCTGCAGGCGGTGTCCGACGCAGCCGAACTCGTGCACTTTTGGGGCGACACGCACGGGCAATCCAACGAGACGCTCGGTACCAACTCCGCGCGCGAATATTTCGAGTTCGGCCGCGACAAGGCCTTCCTCGACGTGATGGGCCACCAGGGCAACGACTTCCAGATCAGCAAGGCGTTCTGGGAAGAGCTGAATGTGCTGTCGCGCGAGTTCGACGTGGCGGGCCAATTCGTCTGCATCCCGGGCTACGAGTGGTCGGCGAACACGGCTGTCGGCGGCGATCGCAACGTGCATTTCCGGCACGAGGGCGAAACCATCCATCGCTCATCGCACGCGCAGCTCACCGAGCCCGCCGATTTCGCGGACGAAGGCACGGACGCACACGATGCGCACGAGCTGTTCCAGAAGCTGAAAGGCCGCGATTGCGTGGTGATGGCGCACGTGGGCGGGCGATACGCTGACATCAAGTACGCGCACGACCCCATGGAGACGGCCGTGGAGGTGCATTCGGCATGGGGCACATTCGAGTGGATCCTGCACGACGCGCTGGAGAAGGGATACCGCGTCGGCGTGGTCGCGAATTCCGATGGCCACAAAGGCCGGCCCGGCGCCTGCTATCCGGGTGCGTCCTTTTTCGGCAGCTACGGCGGGCTCACGTGCTTCCTGGCCGAGCGCCTCGACCGCGATGCGATCTTCACCGCGATGCGCCGCCGGCGGCACTACGGCACCACCGGCAATCGCCTTCTGCTCGACGTCACGGCGCGGACGAGTGACGATGCGCTGGTCTATCTGAGCGATCCGGCGCACGGGGCCGCCGAGAGCTACGCCGCGCGCGCCATGTTGATGGGGGATATCGCGCAGGTGCCGCGCGGCGCCGCGATCGAACTTACGATCGACGTCGTCGGCTCAGCGCCCATCGAGCGCATCGACATCTTCAACGGCCTCGAGCATCTCGAGACGTATCGTCCCTACGCGCAGGCCGATCTCGGCGCACGCGTGCGTCTCACCTACGAAGGTGCGGAATATCGCGGCCGCGCGCGCACCACGACGTGGGATGGCACGCTTTCCCTCACCGGCAATCGCATCAAGACGGCGTCCATCTTCAACAACTGGAACCTCGACCGCGGGCTCAAGGAGCAGGAGGCGACGCGGCTTGCCTGGAAGGCCGTGACGACGGGCAACTACGGCGGTATCGACCTGTGGCTAGAGGACGGCAGCAGCGGCGCGCTGGCCTTCAAGACCGCGCATGTCGAGGGTTCGGTCGACCTCGCGAGCCTCGGCACGGAGCCGAAGCGATTTGCGGCCGGCGGCCTCGATCGCGCGGTCTGCGTGCAGCGCCTGCCCGAGACGATGGTGCAGGATCGCGTCAGGCTCTCCCGGCCGGTCTCCCTGCGCGATACCGGCGACAACGCGCTCTACGTGCGCGTGCAGCAGGAAGACGGCCATCGCGCCTGGTCGAGCCCGATCTATCTCTTCCGCTAGCCGAGCGCGCCAGCCAAAGCACTCCCGGAAGGCGAGCCACAGGCCCGGCTGTCCGGGAACTTGCCGGGTGAGATGGTCCGCAACCCGGCAGCACCCCGGACAAGCGCTGCGCGCTTTCCGGGGATGCAGTGGAAGGGGTGAGACCTTGTTTGGTGCAATCACCTAGGGATAGAGCCGCGTTTTTTCCCAGGGGCCGTCGATCGTCGTGCGGCGGAAGACGATGCGCTCGTGCAGCCGGAATGGGCGGTCGTGCCAGAACTCGATCTCGAGCGGCGTGACGCGAAAGCCGGACCAGTGCGGGGGACGCGGCACCGTGCCGATGGCGTAGCGAGCGCCCCAGGATGCGACGGATTTTTCCAACGCGAACCGGCTTTCCAGCGGACGCGACTGCTGCGAGGCCCAGGCGCCGACCTGGCTGCCGCGCGGCCGCGTCGCGAAGTAGGCATCGGCCTCCTCGTCCTTCACGCGCACGGCGGGACCGCGCACGCGCACCTGTCGGCGCAGCGACTTCCAGTGGAAGGCGAGCGCGGCCTTGCCGGCGCCCAGTACCTCGCGCCCCTTCGCGCTCTCGAAGTTCGTATAGAAGATGAAGCCGCGGGCTGGATGCTCGGCCGGATCGAAGCCGTTGAGCAGCACCATGCGCACGTTGGGCATGCCGTCGGCATCGACGGTCGCGAGTGCCATGGCATTGGGATCGTTGATCTCGTGCGCCTTGGCGTCGGCGAACCAGCGGCTAAAGAGGTCGAACGGCTCGTCGGCCTCGGCGAAGTCGCCGGCCTGCGGGCCCTTGTAGTAATCCGGCTTCTGCTCGGCCATTGAATTTCTCCGCCTCGATCATGCCATTCCGGCGCGGGACGATGTCTCGTGCCGCCGGGTTCACTCCGTCTTAACCCTGCTGGCCCAAACTCGCCACCTGTGCCTATTGTCGCCGTGTCCAGTCGAGTTCGTTGCGCATGCGTACCCTACGTATCGTCGGCGCCGCCGTTATAGCGGCCGGCCTGACGGCTTTCTTCCCGACGGCGATCTCGGCGCAAGGGCCCCGGCCCATCGACGCCAGCCCCGGAGCATCCACGCCCGGCCCGCAATTCGGCATCATCCCCGGCACCACTGCCCGCGCCCCCTTCAAGCTCGACGAGGCGGACGAGATCGCGACCCTCGAAGCCATCCGCTATGCCCTCACCGAGGTGGGCGACGGCGGCAGCTACGTCTGGTACCGCGAGCACGGACGCCTCAACGGCCTCGTCAACCCGACGTCCTCTTTCAAAGATGCCAAGGGCCGCGTCTGCCGTCACATCGTGCTGATCATGTCGGCCGGCGTCCAGAGCAACCGCATCGAGGGCGTCGCCTGCCGCGACGGCGATGGCCGCTGGCTTCTCGAAGGCTGATCAGCCATTCTCCGATGTTACCCCGGCACTCGTTGCCGGGGTCCAGTGTGCGCCTTGCGCCACCGGTAGAAAATGGAAGTCACGGTGACGAACACCCGACTGACTATGGTGGGCGTCCTCGGCGCGCCGCTCAGTGCTTCATGTTGTAGTAGGCGGTGATGGCGGCTTGGGTGGTCTGGCCGAACTCGCCGTCGAGGGGTCCGTTGTAGACGCCCGCATCCTTGAGACGGCGCTGGATGCCGGCGCGGAACTCGCGCGAATAGGTGCCGCTGTTCGTCGTCATCTGCTTGTAGCTGAACTCGTACTTGAGGCGCATCGCGCGCATGACGAGATCGGCCGCCTGCTCGGAATCGCGGCGTACGCCCTGCCCTTTGTCGAGCAGCACCGCCATATTGTGCATGCCCGTCGGATGGTTCAGGTCGGCTGCGCGGCGGTAGAGGTCGTAGGCCTTGGCGTCGTTCTTCTCGACGCCGTTGCCGTACTGGTAGAGCACGCCCAGATTGACCAGCGCCGCCGAGTTGTTCTGCACTGCCGCCTTCTCGTAGAGCCGCGCCGCCTGCTGATAGTTGCGCGGCATGCCCATGCCATTGGCGTGCATGATGGCGAGGCTCACCATGGCGGGCGCGTAGCCCGCATCGGCCGCGCGCTGGTAGACCTGGGCAGCGGCCGCGAAATCCCGCGTGACGTATTTGCCCGCCTGCATCACCTGGCCGTACTGCCACAGCGCGGACGGGCTGCCGCTGTCGGCGGCAGTCTTCAGCAGGCTCAAGCCCTCGGCCGTGTTGCGCTCGACGCCGCGGCCGTCGAGGAGCATGAGCGCGAGTTCGGCCATGGCCGCGGTGTTGCCCGCATTGGCAGCGAGACGGAACCAGCGGGCGGCCTCCGCCTCGTCGCGCGGCACGCCGGAGCCGCGGTTGTACATGTGGCCGAGCCGGTAGGTGACGGACGCGTTGCCCTGTTCGGCAAGGCTGCGCAGCGTCGTGATGAAGTCGGCTCCCTCCGGCAGGTAGCGCCAGATCTCGAAGGTCGCCTCGTTGCCGGTGGCGACGGCAAGAAGCCGCTGGCGGAACGTGGCGGTATCACCCACCGCGATGCCGTTCATGTTGACGATGATGTCGCCCGGCCTGATGCCCGCCTGCGCCGCGGGGCTGCCGGGGTAGGCTTCGAGGACCATGATGCCGCCCGCATCCCGCAGGCCGAACGAGATCGCCAGCGGCCGATCGACGGAATCGGCGTTGATGCCGATCCACGGCCGCGACTGGTCGGTCTGCGTGAAGCCCCGCTTGGCCTGGACAGTGACGAAGCGGCCCTGCTGTGCCGGGGCCTCGGGGCGCTTCTCGACCGTCGGGGGCGTCGGCGGCGGTGCCGGCGGCGGCGAGGGCAGCGCAATCTTGGGCTCGGGCTTGGTCTCAGGTGCCGGCGGCGGGGTGGGGCTCGCCTCGGGCGGGAGAATGCGCACGATGTCCGTGCCGCCCGCGAGGACGATGTTGCCCCGCGATCCGAACTCTGCCTGCGCGCGCGCAATGCCGGGCGTGACCACCGTCATCAAGGCCAAGGCGCTCAAGACCACGTACCGCATGTTTCTCTCCAAGGACGACGCATCGTTGCGCGTCGCCCACTTCTCCCTGGCGGCTACTGCCGGCTCTCCTGGTAGCGCTTGTAGTAGGCCGTCACCGCGCCTTGCGTGGACTGGCCGAACTCGCCGTCGATGTAGCCGGTATAGTAGCCCTCGTCCTTCAACCGCTGCTGAACGGTCATGCGGAACTCGCGCGTATAGGCCGCATGGTTCTGCATCATCTGGCGGTAGGAGAACTCGTTGCCGAAGCGCATGGCGCGCAGCACCAGATCGGCCGCCTGCTGGGGGTCCTTTTGCACGCCGCGGCCGTTGTCCAGCATGGCGGCGAGGTTCTGCATGCCCGACGGCTGGTTCAAGTCGACCGAACGGCGATAGAGCTCGACCGCCTTGTACTCGTTGAGTTCGACGCCCTTGCCCTCGCTGTAGAGAAGGCCGAGGTTGACCATCGCGGCCGAATTCCCGAGGTCGACGGCCTTCTGATAGAGGCGGGCAGCTTCCTGATAATTGCGCGGCATGCCGTTGCCGTTGGCGTGCATGACGGCGAGTTCGTACATCGCCGGCGAGAAGCCGCCATCGACGCCGCGCTGGAACAGCTGGGCGGCCTGGGCCGCGTCGCGCGCGACGATCTTGCCTTCGAGCAGGATCAGCCCGTAGCGCCACATCGCATAGTAGTTGCCGGTGTCGGCGGCGCTGCGATAGAGCCGCACGGCCTCCTGCGCGTTGCGCTCGGTGCCGCGGCCTTCCAGCGTCATCGCCGCCAGCTCGATCATGGAGACCGCGTGCCCGGCGTTGGCGCCGGCGCGATACCAGCGGGCGGCCTCCTGCTCGTCCCGCGGGACGCCCTTGGCATTGGCATACATGGAGCCGAGCATGGCCATGATGGCCGCGTTGCCCTGCTCGCCCATGCGCCGCAGCGTCGTCACGTAGTCGCTCTGGTCGGGGACGAAGCGCCACACCTCGACCATCGCCTGGCTGCCGGGTGAATTCTGCGCGATGTACTGGCGGAGCTGCGTTCCGTTCGCCATCGACACGCCGTTCATCGACACGACGATGTCGCCCGCCCGAAGGCCGGCCTGGGATGCCGGGCCGCCCGGTGTCGTGTCGGTGATCATGGCGCCCATCGGGCTCATCAGGCCAACGGAAATCGCGAAAGTGCGGTCGATCGCGTCGTTGTCGAGATTGACCCCTAGCCAGGCCTTCGAATTGTCGCTGGCGAGGGTCCCCAGTGTGACGGGGACCTTGACGAACTTGCCGGCAACGGCCGGTGGCTTCGAGGGCTCGGTCTTGCCGGGGCCCGGCTTCGGACCGATCGGCACGTCCTCCCGCGCCGGGATCGGATCGTTGCGCACGGGCACGCCGTCGGGCCGCAGGATGCGCACGATATCGGAGCCGCCGGCGAAGGCAGGCGCGGCGTGGCTGATTACAGCAAGCGCGAGCCCCAGCGCCATGACGGCACGCGACGACCTCGGGACGGGGGGCGACATCGGCGAAGACATGGGCGAAGACATGGGCGGCCTGCCCTCTCGAAAATGCTGATCCATCTTTGCAACACGGGTACGCATGGGCTGCCACATCCAACGCACTCGAAGATCCCGAAGCAGTTTCCTGGGAAACAGGCGGCCGCTACTGCGAAGGCCGTGTGTCCTTCTTGTCCTTGCGCCCGTTCGGCGGCGGCGCCGGGTTGGTGCGCTCGACCTTCTTGGCCCCGCGCGGCGGTGATCCGCCTTCCTGCGGCAGCGGCGGACCCGGGTCCCGCTGCGGCTCGAGATCGGGATCGCCCGTTTCACCCGGGGTCTGCGTCTGGGTCTGAGACTTGGTCGGGCGGGGCGGCGACGAACGGGTGGCCGGGGGCGCGTCGGGCCCGGTCGACGGCCCCGGGCCTGTCTTGGGAACAGGCGCGGGCGTCGCAGCGGCCGGCGGCTGCAGGGGCGGGGCCGCCTGTGGCGGCGGAGGCGGCGGCGGGTCCGGATCGACAATTCGCGTGGGCGGCTCGCGCTGTTCGGGCGACTGAATCTGCCGCATCGGCTCGGGGCGTGCAGGCTCCGTCCGGGTCGGCCCGGGCGGGGCCACCTGCGGTTCCGGCCCGAGATTGCGCGAGGCCTTGAACAGGAAGATCGCGGCGGCCAGAACGAAGGCCGCGCCGGCCGCCAGCAGCAGCGCGATGGGACCCTTGGTCAGCAAGGTCTCGAGGGTGGATCGGGGACGCGGCGGCGGCGCGGATTTCTTGCCCCCCTGCGTCACCATCTTGCGGCCCGAGACGACGCCGATGCGGCGCGTGCGCAGCGTGACGTCCTCGCCGTCGGTGTCCGCCTGCGGCCGCACGCGGACCGTCTCGCTGGCGCCTTCCACGCGCACGGCCACGACGGTCGTATTGTCCTGCTCGGGTACGCCCTTGGCTTCGACCGCCGCGATCAGGCCCTCGGCCATCTGCTCGGGCGTGCCTTCGCGAAAGCGGTACATGATGTCGGCAAGTTCGTCGCCATCGAGAGAGCTGAGGCCGTCGCTGGCGAGAATGATCCAGTCACCGGCGATGAGCGGCAGGGAGTCCGTGCGCAGGTCGATCAGGTCGATCTTGGAGCCGGTCAGCGCGGAGCGCAGCGCGTTGCGGTGCCGGTTGCCACGCGCCTCCTCCAGCGTGATCTCATTGCGCCGCGCCTGCTCGTCGAGATAGGAGCCGAGCGAATGGTCTTCGTTGAGGCGGATGACGTCGGGGAAACGGTAGAGCAGCAGCAGGCTGTCGCCGACGCTGGTCCAGCGGATGCCGGTGTCGTCGAACCAGGCCCCGATCAGCGTGCAGCCCATGCCCTTGAGGGCCGGATTGCGCTCGACGCCTTCGGCGAGCGCGTCGTTGCAGGCCTCGAGGGCCACCGAGAAGCGCTGGTCGAAGGGCAGGGCGCCCGCGGTGAAATTCTCGGCGAAGGAGGCGCAGGCCGTCTGGCCGGCCACGGCGCCGCCGCGGTGTCCGCCCATGCCGTCGGCGAGGACGGCGAGCAGCCCCGCATCCCCCACCGGCTGCAGGGCCCCTTCGCCGGGCCATACACGATAGGCATCCTCCTGGCCCGAGCGCGCGCCGATGGTCGCTCGGGCGGCACTGGCCAGGAGATAGCTCATGCGTCAGGGACCTCGTCAGACCAGGAAAAGCCCGGGCCGCAGCAGGGGAAGAATTTGAGGGCCGTCTTGCCGATGCGAATAAGGTCGCCCGACTTCAATTCGACGGGCATCAGCACCGGCTGATCGGCGAGGCGGACGAGGTTCGATTTGCCGCCATGCTGCAAATAGAAGACGCGTTGCTCGTCGTCGTAGGTGATGAAGGCGTGTTCCTCGCGCGAAATGGCATCGTCGCCGAAGTTGAGGCAGACGCGCTGGCCGCTGTCGCGGCCGACCGAGTTCATGCCGACGTACACCGGGCGAAAGCTGCCGCGGCCCGGCCCCTTGACGACGACGACCCACCCCGCCACGGGGTCGGCCTGGACGTTCTCAGCGCGCAGGTACTCGGTTTTGGCTGTCACGGCGGCGCCTCCCATCTTCATCGTGGCCTGCCCGGCGGGCGCGGCTGCGGCGGCGGGCGTTCCTGCTGCGATGGGCGAGCCGCCATGATTGCCCACGAGCCGCGTGCGGCCGATGACGGTGCCGCCCGCCACGGGCGAGGACTGAGGTTCGTCGGGCGCGGGCGCGAAACCGTGCACGCTCTGGGTTGCGCCCAGCCCCGGCGGGGGAGAAGCAGCCGGCGCCTCCGCAGAGGCTTCCTGCCCCTCGGGCGCCAGACGATTGGCAGCAGGCGCGGGTGCTGCGCCGCCCTCGACCACATCCGGCCGCGGCACGAAGCGCGTCTTGCGACTTTCGAGATCGTCGCCGCCACCGGCAGGGTCGGTCGTCATGTCTCAACCTCGCTCACGGCTTCCTCCACCCGTCCGGCAGGCGCTTTCAGCCAACAAACTCCAAGTTGGGCCGGAAGCGCAAGCGAACTTCACCAAGCTCGATCAGATCGCCATCATTCAGTTCGTGGCTCTTCTGGCGGAGCTTGTTAACGACCACCCCATTGTCCCCGCCGAGATCAGTAATGACGAAGCGTTTGGTATCGGGGTTGTAGTGCAAAATGGCATGCCGGCGCGAAATGGTATCGTTCTGGAGACAGACATCGTTATCCCGGTGCCGGCCGATGCGGACGTTGGTCGTTTTGAGCGGGTGGCGGCTGGCGTTGCCGTCGAGCATCTCGAGCCAGCCGTAGACCGTCCCCGGGGCCTCCGGCGCCTCGACCTTTGAGACGGACGTGATCGGCGGCAGGGCCTGCGGGCGGCGGCCGAAGGCAAACAGCAGGAAGCCCAGCGCCGCGAGCCCGAAACCGAGGCCGATGGCGTATGAAATCAGGGGATTGTCCTTTACCCACGCGGACAGCCGGTCGACGTTGGTGCTGGGGGCGGGGGGCTCGGGCCTGGTGTCGACGACGGGCTTCGGCGGCTGCACGGGAAGCGGAATGTCGAAGCTCTTTTCGACGCTTTCGCGCTTGTTGCCGGCGAGGTTCGCGTCGATGGCGACGACGACGGGGCCTTTCAGATCCTTGAAATTAACCTTGAGGGTGCCGCCATTCTCCAGCACCTCGGCGGAAAAGCGGGAGGAAATGGTGTAGCGGGGCTGATCGCGGGCAATGCGCACCTCGCGCCGGAAGCCGCCCGTATCTTCCGCGAGGCGGCGCAGGATCTGGAAGCGCGGCAGTTCCGTCGCCTGCTCGATGAACCCCAGCGCGTGGATGACGATGCCGGCGGCCCGCGCGGCGGCGACCACCTGCTCGTGCGTATAGCCGGTATCATCGGTATTGCCGTCGCCGACGATGATGATCGATTTGCGATCGCCCGGCTCCTTGGCAAGGGCGGCGATGGCTTCGAGTGCGGTCTGATAGAGCTGCGTCGGCAGCGTCTGCGGCTTGAGGCCCCGCACGGCCTTCTCGAAATCGGCCTTGGAGGCATCGAAGCCGGCGAGCAGCGTCAGATCGTTGGCGATCGAGTACGCGGCGTAGCGTTCCTTGCCGTCGCGCGCTTCCGCGATTTTCGTCACGGCTTCCGCCATCCACTGCGCCATGCGAAGCCGCTGCGGGTCGACGACCTGGATCAGGAACATCGTCGAGACGACCTGCCGCTTGGCGTCGAAGGCGGTGAACGTGGTGTCGAGCGGCGCCGGCTGGCCGCGTGCCATCGCCGTCACGCTCTGCACCGTGACGGCATCCGTCACGCGAACGTCACATGTGGTCACATAGTGCGGGTCGCCAAGCTGCGGGCGGGCGTCACTGCCATCAGCGGGAGGTGGCGTCTCGGCCACGGGCGTCGCGCAATTGGCGAAAACCCGCGCTTCCTGCGCCATAACTGGATATGCGGACAGCAACGCAAGCGCGAGAAACGGCGCGAACGTCAACATCCATCGGCAGTTGACCGCGCGCATGATCAAGCCTCGATAGTCCGTAATCCGCCGCGCATTCTATGACGAGGGTGATATGCGTTCAACCTAATCGCAAGTTTGTTCGGTAAGGCTTGTAAATCACGGTAAGCCGGTCAATTCTGCGACGCCTGCGCGAGAGGCTGGGCAACGGCGCCGGGCGTTTGGTTTGCGGCGCCGCCCAAGGCGGTCCGGCGTGCTGCGCGGCGGTTGTCGATGCAATGCCGGCGTGCCACGTCTGTGCTGCGGCGCACGAAGGGAACAGGGTGACATGAGCCAGGACGATTCAGTGCTGCCGGTTGGCACGCGGATCGATCAGTACGAGATCATCGGGCTTCTGGGCCGCGGTGGGTTCGGCATCACCTACCTCGTGCGCGATGACGCGCTGCAGAAAGAATTCGCGCTAAAGGAATTCTTTCCCGAGGATCTCGTCCGGCGCGACGGCGCCTCGATCCGCTTCGCCAACAAGACGAACAGCGAGAACGACTACCGCTGGGGCCTGCGCAAGTTCTTCGAAGAGGCGCGCCTGCTCGCCCAGTTCAATCATCCCAACATCGTCAGCGTCAGGCGCGTGTTCGAAGCGAACGGCACCGCCTACATGCTGCTCGACTTCATCAAGGGCTCCACGCTCGAGAAGTGGCTGCAGGGGCTCGACAGCCCGCCGACGCAGGAAGAGCTCGACCTGATCGCCGGTCCGCTCCTCAACGCGCTCGAACTCGTGCACGCGAACCGGAGCTGGCACCTCGACGTGTCGCCCGAGAACATCATGATCCGCGCCTCCGACGGGCAGCCGATCCTGCTCGACTTCGGCGCCTCACGCTTCGAGATCAAGCAGCACTCCCAGCTCGTCTCCGCGCTGGTCTTCAAGAGCGGCTATTCGGCGCCCGAGCAGTACACCTCGAATGCCGACCGCTACGGCCCCTGGACCGACATCTACGCGACGGGGGCGACCTTCTATCGCGCCATCTGCGGCCATCGCCCGACGGAAGCGACGTCGCGGCAGATGAGCGACGACCTCAAGAGCACGAGCGAGGCGGCGACGGGCCGCTATCGGCCGCAGTTCCTCAAGGCGATCGACGCGTCGCTGAAGCTGCAGCCGCAGTCGCGCCCGCAGACGATTGCCGAGTGGCGACAGATGCTGCTCGGCGGCACGGGGGCCGCGACCGTCAATCCCACGCGCATCCTGCGCGACGCCAATTCGGACAAGACGCGCGTCATCGACGTGCGCGAGCTTGCGGGCGTAGGTGCGGCAACGCCGGCCTCCGGCTGGCCCCTGTCGAAGAAAGCCGGCGTTGCGGCCGGGGGTCTCGTCGGCCTGCTGATCCTGCTCGCTGGCGTCGATGCCGCGGCACCGAACGCTGCCGCCAATCCCTATACGTACGTGAAAGCCGCCGGGCGTAACCTGCCCATCATCGGCAGCGCCGCCCGCGAGCACTGCAGCAGCATCTTCAATTCGAACGGCTGCTGGGGCGCGGTCGTCGAGAAGCAGGGCAGCATTTTCGCGCGCGTCGAGGAAAGCCGCAAAGAGGAAGCCGAGAGCAACGCGCGCCTCCTGTGCGAGCGCCAGTCCGGCGCCAGCGGCTGCCGCATGATCGCGACCATCTCGAAGAACGAGTGCTGGGTGCTGGCGGAGGTGCCCAACAAGCCGACCAACTGGCGCGCCGCCGTGGGTCCGTCGTTCAAAGACGCGAGCACCTCGGCCACGACCGACTGCGAACGCAACTTCGGCTATTGCCGCGTCGCCGTCACGGCCTGCGCGGACGGGTCGAACAAGAAGTAGACCCTTCTGGCGTGGAACGGCCCAGGGCGCTCCCCACTGGAATGCATTCCCGGAAGGCGTGCGCAAGCACGGCTGTCCGGGATCTTGAAGCGTGCAGCAGAATCGCAACCGGGCAGGATCCCGGACAATCGCGCTCGCGCGCGATTTCCGGGAACGCAAGCTAGAAGTGCCCGCGGCGGTACGCGAAGCGGCACTGTTTCGCCTAACTCTGAAATCCCTAGGCGGTGGCGCGCGCGGCTTCGCCCCGCTCGCCCTGCGTGCGCACGACGGGCGCCGCCGCACCGCGGTTGACGATGCGCGCATGCATGGACTTGATCATGCGGCTCGCCGTGGTCTCGAACAGGCACGGGACGAAGGCATGCACGAGGGCCGCGAGCCCCGCCCCCAGCAGCCGCACGCTGAAGGACAGCGCGAACCGCATGTGCTCGAAGTAGCTCTCGTCCACCGAGCGGGGATGGGCGAGGAACAGACGGTCGAGCGATGGGCGCATGCCTCTCTCCGGGTCGTGGTTGCAGGATCCGGACGATAAGGCGGCGACGGCTGGATTTTTTCCCAAAACGTCCTGCATCTGCTACGAAGGCTGAGACGAATTTCCACAAGAATGGCGTTTTGGTGGGATGATCGACCAGCAGGACCGCAAGCTGCTTGCCCTTTTGCAGCACGATTCGGGGCAATCCCTGGAGGACTTGAGCGCGGCGGCCGGCCTCTCGCGCAATGCCTGCTGGCGCCGGGTGAAGCGCCTGGAGGAGGACGGCTACCTGCGCAAGCGCGTCGCCCTGCTCGACCGTGAACGGCTCGGGCTCGGCCTCACCGTCTTTATCGTCGTCCGCACCACCGAGCACAGCCCGAAGTGGCTCGAGCAGTTCGCCCGCGCCGTGCGGGGCTTCCCCGAGATCCTCGCCGTGTACCGCATGACCGGCGACATGGATTACCTCCTCCACGCCGTCGTGCCGGACGTGGGCGCCTACGACCGGCTCTACAAGCGCCTCATCAACAAGGTCACGCTCGCCGACGTGTCGTCCTCCTTCGTCATGGAGGAGATCAAGTTCACGACGGAGCTTCCGCTCGGCATCGCCGTGCCGGCGGCCCGGGCCAAAGCGGAGCGGCCATAAGCCACGGACGGGGGCTGGGCCGTGGTCCAAATCGGTGCGGCCGACGTTCGCGTGCACGCACGCGCCCCGCATGGCCTCCCGTGCTGCCCGTGGCCCGGGGGCTTGCCCTGCGCCCCGTGTCATGTGAGGCAGAGGCAGCCAACCCGATGGAAATTCCGCCGAGCCCTTCATGAGCCCTCCACTTGCCGCCTCCAGCCTCTCCGCCAAGCCGGCCGGACACCCCAGTGTCCGCCACGGCCGCGTCGGCGTGCTGCTCCTGAACCTCGGCACGCCCGATGCGACGGACTATTGGTCGATGCGGCGCTACCTGAAGCAGTTTCTCTCCGACCGCCGGGTGATCGAGGTGCCGCGCCTCCTCTGGTGGCCGCTGCTCAACCTCATCATCCTCACGACGCGGCCGGGGCGGAAGGGCAAGGACTACGAGAAGATCTGGAACAAGGAGCGCGACGAGGGCCCTCTCAAGACCATCACGCGCTCGCAGGCGGAGAAGCTTAGCGCGTCGCTGAACGACGGACGTGTCGTGGTCGACTGGGCCATGCGCTATGCCAACCCATCGGCAGAAGAGCGCATCAAGGCCCTGCAGGCCGAAGGTTGCGACCGCATCCTGCTCGTGCCGCTCTATCCGCAGTACGCTGCGGCGACGACAGCGACGGCGTGCGACGATGTCTTCCGTGCGCTGATGAAGATGCGCTGGCAGCCGGCGGTTCGCATCGCGCCGGCCTACTACGAGGATCCCGCCTATATCGCGGCAATCGCCGGTTCGATCCGCGACGGCCTCGCCAAGCTCGACTTCAAGCCGGACGTGCTGATCGCCACGTTCCACGGCATGCCGCAGAAGTATCTGGAGCAGGGCGATCCCTACTACTGCCAGTGCATGAAGACGTCGCGGCTCGTGCGTGCGTCGCTGGGCTGGCCCGCCGAGACGTGGCTGACGACGTTCCAGTCGCGCTTCGGCAACGATCCCTGGCTGCAGCCCTACACCATCGAGGAGGTCGAGCGGCTGGCCAAGCAGGGCGTGAAGACAATGGCGATGGTGGCGCCGGGCTTCTCGGCCGACTGCCTCGAGACGCTGGAAGAACTCGACATGGAGAACCGCAGCGTCTTCATGGAGAACGGCGGCGAGAAGTTCGCCTACATCCCTTGCCTCAACGAAAGCGACGCGGGCGTCGCCGTGATCGAAGCCGTCGTCCGCCGCGAGCTGATGGGCTGGGTGTAGCGCCTTCCGGGTTGGCACACCTCCTCCCACCGCCTTTCCGGAAGCCGGGCGCCGGCACGGCTGTCCGGGACCCTGCCGCGCCGAAGTACTCTCGGCCGTGTAAGCCCCAGCCCCCCGTTGTCATCCCGGCCGGAGCGCGTCAGCGCGCAGCGCCGGGACCCAGGGGCAAAGCTCTCCATCCGGCGCCCTGGGTCCCGGATCGGTGCTGCGCACCGTCCGGGATGACAGGAAGAATGAAGTGCACGAGTGGGCTGTCCCACTCCGCTCGATACCTTTCCCACCACGTTTCCGGAATGCCGGATGGAATTATTCTTGAACGGGAAAGGCCCCGGCTCTCGCTGCGCTCGGCCGGGGACGCAAAGGAGGAGGGGCGGCGAGTTCAACCTATTGTTGCGCGGGACGCGTCCAGGCGACATCCGTCGCCGCGTAGTGGCGCATTTCCTCGATCTCGGCGAGGAAAGGACGGATCAGGGCGAAGAACGGTGGAAAGTTCGGCCCGCGCCGGAAGGCTTTCTTGTGCGCCTCGGTCGAGGTCCATTCGATGCGCAGCACGAACACGCCGGCCTCCTCCTCGCACGCCGTGAGTTCATAGCCCAGGCACTCGGGCGAGGCCTGCAGATGGGCGCCTGCGGCACCGTAGGCGGCGACCAGCGCCTCGGGCGTGCTCTGCTTCAGGCGATAGCGAATGTATTCGATGACCATGGTGCCCGGTCTCCTGCCTTGTCGTGCCGCTGCATAGCACGGACGCGCCGCAACACGCGGGTTGATCGGAATCAAGGCCTGCGGCTACGTGCAGTGTCTGATGCGCCAAAACGCGCGCGTGGTTCAGGCACCACGTGCGCGCCGATCGGTCGAAAGCGGAGTGTGTCCCATGCCGTCGCTTTCCGCAGGGGGCGTTGCGAGCATCGCGGCGCAGCACGGGCCGGGGCCTCGGCGCCGCGCGAGCGGGTCCGCCATCAGCATTGCGTCCTCGCTGCTCGTCGCCGTCGTCATCGGCGTGTTCTTCATCGCGGGCGCGGGATGGAAGCCCGACGAGGCCTGGCAGGAGATCGCCGATTTCAGCGTGACGTGGATCCTGCTCACCTACATCTGGATCCAGATGGGCACGCTGATCCTGGTCGGTGCGGGAACCAAGAACCAGATGTGGATCGACGCGCTGACGTCGATCGTGCCGCTGTTCATCGTGCTCTACGTCGTGCTGCAGCACCTGACGGGCTATGTCGTCCTGTCGCCCTTCCAGGCAAAGACTGCCTGGGCGACGGCCTATACGATGCTGCTCGACGTCGTCATCGATCTCGGCGTCACGGTACTGCTCAGCCGGCAGGTGGTGGATGTCGGCGGAGGTGGCGTGGGGTAGTGCGCATCAGGGCGGATGCACCCGTTTCAATCTCTCGAGGAGAATGAGCGATGCAGGACGCGACAGACGAACTCGATGCAATGCAGAAGGCGTATCTGGCGGCCGTGGACGAATGGCTCGGGGCGATCCGGGAGGAGGCGAAGCTCGCTTCGGCCAACCATTCCGTCGCCGAGGTCGACAAATGGGAGGCGGCGCACTTCAAGGAGGATGACGTCCGGCGCCGCGTGAAGGACGCCAAGCGCCGATACGAGGACGCTTTGCGCGAGAAGTTCTTCGGCTTCTGAAACAAAGCGGGCGCCGCAATCGCGACGCCCGCCCGCTCTCGTCTGATCCGACGTCAGTTCACGGCTTCGGCCTTGGCCTCCACCTGCTTGACGCTCTCGCTCGCCCCGATGGGGATCGTGCGCGGCTTCAGCCGCTCGGGCACGTTGCGGACGAGTTCGATGTGCAGAAGGCCGTCCTTCAGGTCGGCACCCTTCACCTCGACATGATCGGCGAGCTGGAAGCGGCGCTCGAACGCGCGAGAAGCGATGCCGCGATAAAGGAACTGGCGCTCCTTCGGCTCGGCCTTCTTGTCGCCGCGTACCGTGAGGCTCTGCTCCTTCACGTCGATCTTGATGTCGTCACTGGTGAAGCCCGCCACGGCCATCGTAATGCGGTACTCGTTCTCGCCGAGGCGCTCGATGTTGTAGGGCGGGTAGGCCACCGCCTCGCCGTCGAAGCCGGACACGGAGTCCAGGAGATCGAACAGCCGGTCGAAACCGACGGTGGAACGGTAGAGAGGGGCAAAATCGATCTGTCTCATCACAGGTCCTCCTTGAAGCGACATGTGTGCCTGCGCCGATACCCGGGTCGGGAACCGCGAGGGTCTCACCCGCCCCGAGGGGCCAGGCAGCGCTGGTGCGCACCCCACCATGGGCATGCGCTGACCCAGATGTAGGAGGCGCCGCTGGCGGTTCAAGAGGGTGACCGGGAGCAAACGAGGGGCGGTCGGTTCTCGGCACTAAGCCAATGGCAACGCTTCGAAATTCGCCATGGCCGCAGTGGCCCGGCACTCACTGTACCGGCTCGACTTTGGTCGAGCCCGCATCTCGCCGTGCAGCTACATCGGTTGTGAGCGGGCGGATGCGCCAGTGACGCGCCTTGATCTTCGGGCGGCCTCCGAGGCACTTCAGCCCCTGGCAAAGACAAGCTGAGGTCACATGGCACTGGCGCTGAACTGGCAGGAATGGGCGAACCACGATGGCGTCGGCCTCGCGGAGTTGGTGCGCAAGGGCCAGGTGACGCCCGCGGAACTCGCGGCGCAGGCGGCGACTGCGATCGAGAAGGTCAATCCGGCGCTCAATGGCGTCATCGAAATCTTCGCCGACGCCGTGGCCGCGCCCGGCACGGCCGGCACCAATCTCGCGGGTCCGTTCGCGGGCCTTCCGTTCCTGATGAAGGACCTCGGGCCGACGGTGAAGGGACGCCTGCAGGAATTTGGCTCGCTCTTCATGCGCGGCAATAGGCCGACCTCCGACGCCTTCCTGACCGGGAAGCTGCGCGCCGCGGGCCTCAATCTCATAGGACGCACCACGACCCCGGAATTCGGCGTCTGCAGTTCGGCGGAGAACCCCGCCGTCTACATCACGCGCAATCCGTGGAACACGGATTACACGACATGTGGGTCGTCGGCGGGAGCCGGCGCGATGGTGGCGGCGGGCGCCGTGCCGATCGCGCATTCCACAGATGGTGGCGGCTCGATCCGGTTGCCGGCCGGCGTCAACGGCAACATCGGTCTCAAGGCGTCCCGCGGCGTGTTCTCCATCGCGCCGAACCTCTCCGACATCTCCTCGCTCGTCTCGACGCAAGGCTGCCAGTCGCGCAGTGTGCGCGACACCGCACTGTTCGTCGATTCCTGCCGCGGCGGGGCGCCCGGCGAATTCATGCCCTACTGGATGCCGCCCGAACCCTATAGCCAGCTCATCGCGCGCGATCCGAAGCCCTTGAAGATCGCGCTGTCGCACGAGTGGGGCGACTATCGTGCCGCGCCCGAGATCGTCGCCGAACTGGAGCGCGCCGGGCGCTTTCTCGAAGGGCTCGGACATCGCGTCGCGTGGGCCTTGCCCGACGTCGACTTCCGCGCCGCCTTCCGCGCGCAGACCACCTGCTACATCAGCAATTTCGCCTACGTGAGCGACACGCTCATCGCCGCGCGCGGGCTCGACGGGCCGCCCGCCGATCTCTTCGAGCCGATCAACGTCAAGATCTGGGAG
>RXJK01000225.1 GCA_003963125.1 Hyphomicrobiales bacterium | reverse complement strand
CGTCTCCTCCTTCTCTTTCTCCAGCCGCTTCCTGACGTTGTCGATCTCGGCGTGGGCGCGCAGCCACTTGTCCTTGAAGTCCGACGATTCCGCCTGGAGGGCCGCGATCACGTCGTGCACGCTGCGCTCGCCCTCGGGCTGGGACGGGGGAGGCGTGGCTGCGGCGCCCGCTGCAGGGGCAGCGCCGGGCGCCGCTTCAGGCTGAGCCGCGGGATTTCCGTCGGCCGGCTGGCCTTGCGTACCGTTCTCAGACATCTCGAGCTTTTCCGCTTCTTGGCGCTCGGCGATCGGGGCTGAACGCGCGCCGAGCCGGTTGAGGTAAATTCGTGCCCGATATCATGCACCGGGGCTGAAAAATCAAGTCAGGAGGCGGCTCACGAGGCGCGCTGTATAGTCCACCATCGGGATGATACGGGCGTAGTTGAGGCGGGTGGGGCCGATCACGCCCAAGACGCCCACGATATTGCGGCGCTGGTCGTGGAACGGCGACACGATCAGCGAGGAGCCCGACAGCGAGAACAGCTTGTTCTCCGAGCCGATGAAGATGTGGACGCCCTCCCCCTTGTCGGCGAGGCCGAGGAGCTGGGCCATCTCCTGCTTGGTTTCAAGGTCGTCGAAGAGCTGGCGGATGCGCTCCAAATTCTCGAGACCGTCGACGTCCTTCAGCAGGTTCGACTGGCCGCGCACGATCAGGCTCTTGTGGTCGTCGGTGCCGCCCGACCATGTGGCAAGCCCGGCTTCGACCACCTTCTGCGTCAGGGCGTCGAGCTCCGCCTTGGCGGTGACGAGCTCGGCCTCGATCTTCGCCTTGGCCTCGCCGAGCGTCAGCCCGCGCATGCGCGCGTTGAGATAATTGCCGGCCTCGACCAGCGCCGACATCGTCAGGCCTGCGGGCAGATCGATCACCCGGTTCTCGACCGACTGGTCGTCGCCCACCAGCACCACGAGGGCCTTGCCGGGCTCCAGTTGCAGGAACTCGACGTGCTTGATGCGCGAGACCTGCTTGTCGGCGAGCACGACGCCGGCGCAATGGGACAGGCCCGAGATCATCTCGCCGGCATCGCTCAGGACCTTGTCGAGGTTGGTCGTGCGGCGGACGCTGATCTGCGCCTCGATGCGCTTCCTCTCGTCCTCGGTCAGGTTGCCGACCTCGAGCAGGCCATCGACGAAGAGGCGCAGGCCCATCTCGGTCGGCAGGCGGCCGGCGGACGTATGCGGCGCGAAGATGTAGCCCAGGTGCTCGAGGTCCGACATGACATTGCGGATCGAGGCCGGTGACAGCGACATGGGCAGGGTGCGCGCCAGGTTGCGCGATCCCACGGGCTCACCCGTCGCGAGATAGGTCTCGACGATCTGGCGGAAAATAGTGCGTGTGCGCTCGTTGAGCTTCTGCAGCTCCGTGCGGCTCTCAAGCGTGGTCGGTCGTTTGAGGATCTGGTCTGCGGGCATGCGCAAAAATCTAGGGTTTGCCCGGGCCTTCGTCAAAGGGGGGCAAGCTTTAGCTGTTGACGCCGGGCCGGCCTGCCGATTAACGCTGTCGCCTGCCTGCGGCGCCCCCTCTGGGAGCGGCGCCCTGACCCCAACGACAACAACGGCCCATAACGCCGAAAGGCCCCGATGCGCCCCTCCAAACGCAATTCCGACGAGCTTCGCCGTGTCAGCATCGAGCGGGCCGTGTCGATGCACGCCGAAGGCTCGTGCCTGATCAAGTTCGGCAACACCCAGGTGCTGTGCACCGCGAGCCTCGAAGAACGCCTGCCGCCGTGGCTCAAGGGCCAGGGGCGCGGCTGGGTGACGGCCGAGTACGGCATGCTGCCGCGCGCCACCGGCGAACGCACGCGCCGCGAAGTGACGGTCGGACACGCCTCGGGCCGCACGCAGGAGATCCAGCGGCTGATCGGCCGCTCACTGCGCGCGATCGTCGACCTGCAGAAGCTGGGCGAGCGGCAGATCTCGATCGACTGCGACGTGATCCAGGCGGACGGCGGCACGCGGACGGCCTCAATCACGGGGGCCTGGGTGGCGCTGCACGATTGCATCAAGTGGATGCAGTCGCGGGAGATGGTGAAGGACGGCGTGCTGCGCGACCACGTGGCGGCCGTCTCGTGCGGGATCTACCGGGGCACGCCGGTGCTCGACCTCGACTACCCGGAAGACAGCGAGGCAGATGCGGATGCCAATTTCGTCATGACCGGAAATGGCGGCATCGTCGAAGTGCAGGGCACGGCCGAGACGAAGCCCTTCTCGCAGGAGAGCTTCGACCAGCTCATGCTGCTGGCGAAGAAGGGCATCGCGGAACTCGTGAACCTACAGAAGCTTACAGTGGCCTGAGCGACGTCACACGGTACAAGGACAAACCTCAGGCTTCTCGTCTGCGTTCCCGGAAGCCGGCCGCAGGACGGCTATCCGGTATCTTTCCCCTTGATGATTATTCCCGAAGGGGAAAGATCCCGGCTCTCGCTGCGCTCGGCCGGGAAGGCACGAGGGGAGAGTTCGGAGTGCCTTCGCCATCGCTTGCTTATGCGCTTTCTTAGACGCGTCGGCGTAGGCATCGCTCTCCAGCGCGTCGGCAAGGAGCAAGCAGGTTGAGTGAGCCGCTGACACCTTCCGGGATCCTCGAAACGGTGCTCTACGCCGAGGATCTCGATGCGGCGGAGGCGTTCTATCGGGATGTGCTGGGGCTGACGCCGTTCACGAAGGCGCACGGGCGGCATGTGTTCTACCGCTGCGGCGACCAGGTTTTCCTCCTCTTCAATCCGAAGGCCACCGTCGAGGCGCCGAAGCCGGGCGCGCTGCCCGTGCCGCCGCACGGCGCCGTCGGAGAGGGCCACGTCTGCTTCCGGGCCTCCGCCGATGAACTCGATCAATGGAAAGGGGCGCTGACGGCCAAGGGCGTCGCCATCGAAGCCGATTTCACGTGGCCTGGCGGCGGGCGCTCCCTATATTTCCGGGATCCGGCCGGCAACTGCCTGGAACTCGCCGAGCCGCGCATCTGGAAGCTGACATGACGACCGACGCCCGCCTGCCTCTCACCCGCGGCACCAAGCTCGTGGTGGCGACGCACAACCCCGGCAAGCTGCGCGAGATCCGGGATCTCGTGGAACCGTTCGGGCTCGCCGCCGTCTCGGCCGGTGAATTGGGGCTGCCGGAGCCCGAGGAAACGGGCACGACGTTCGCCGCCAACGCGATCCTCAAGGCGGTGGCGGCTGCGACGGCGAGCGGGCTGCCGGCGCTGTCGGACGACAGCGGCATGGCGGTCGATGCGCTCGATGGCGCGCCCGGCATCTATTCGGCGCGCTGGGCCGGCCCGAGCAAAGATTTCGCCATCGCCATGCGCCGCGTCCACGACGCGGTGAGCGCAAAGGGCGCCTGGACCGAGAACCCGGGGCCTGCCGCGCAGTTCATCTGCGCACTCTGCCTCGCCTTCCCGGACGGGACGCACCACGTGTTCGAAGGCGTGATCGCGGGCGATCTCGTATGGCCGCCGCGCGGCAGCCGTGGCTTCGGCTACGATCCGATGTTCATTCCCGAGGGCGGCACGTTGTCGTTCGGCGAGATGGACCCGCAGGCCAAGCACGCGATCTCGCATCGCGCGCGCGCCTTCGCGCTGTTCAAGGCGCAGTGCCTTGGCTGACCTTGCGCACGCGGGCAATCCCGATGCCGTCGGCTTCGGCGTCTACGTGCACTGGCCGTTCTGCGCCGCGAAATGCCCCTATTGCGACTTCAACAGTCACGTGCGGCAGGGGCTCGACGAAGCCCGCTTCCGCGACGGGCTCGTGCGCGAGATCGCGACGTGGGGTGAGCTCCTGCCCGGACGCACGGTGACCAGCATCTTCTTCGGCGGTGGCACGCCGTCGCTGATGGCGCCCGAAACGGTCGGTGCGGTTCTCGAAGCCATCGCGGCTCGCTGGTCGATTGCGCCGGATGCGGAGATCACGCTCGAAGCCAATCCGTCGAGCGTGGAAGCGGCGCGCTTCAAGGGCTACCGGGCCGCGGGGGTCAATCGCGTGTCGCTCGGCGTGCAATCCTTCGACGATGGCGAGTTGCGGCGCCTCGGCCGGCTGCACGACGTCACCCAGGCGCGCACGGCCATCGCCACGGCCGCCGAGACTTTCGAGCGGACGTCGTTCGACTTGATCTATGCGCGGCCCGGGCAGACGGTCGCGCAGTGGCGCGGCGAACTCGGCGCGGCGCTGGCGCTCGGGCCGTCGCATCTCTCCCTCTACCAGCTCACAATCGAGCCGGAGACGCCCTTCGCGGAGTTGCATCGGCGCGGCAAGCTCGTCGTGCCCGATCCCGATACGGCGCACGCGCTCTTCGCCGTGACGCAGGAGATGTGCGGCGAGGCGGGGCTGCCGGCCTACGAGATCTCGAACCATGCCCGGCCCGGACAGGAGAGCCGGCACAATCTGCTCTACTGGCGCTACGGAGAATACGTCGGCGTCGGTGCGGGCGCGCACGGTCGCGTGCTGCTCGACGGGCAGCGTGTCGCGACCAGTACGGAGCGCAAGCCCGAGGCGTGGGTCGACCGCGTGGAGCGCGACGGCCTCGGCACCATCGAGCGGACTGCGCTTGCGCCCGACGAGCAGGTGGACGAAGCGCTGTTGATGGGGCTGCGTTTGACGGAGGGGCTCGACCTCGCGCGCCTCTCGGAGTTGGGCGGCCTTGCTCCGTCGCCGGCGGCAATCGACGATCTTGCAAGCCTCGGACTCGTCGAGCGGCTCGGACCGGGCCGCGTTCGCGCGACCGCGGACGGCCGCTTCGTGCTCAACGAGATCGTGCTGCGGCTGGCTCAGCACCTCGAACCGGTCTAGCGCGACGGAAACACTTCGCGGCTGATATCGCGGTATCCCATGATGCCGCCGTTCTTCTCGTACTCGGCGCGGCGCAGGGCCTCGATGCGGGCGACGCGTGCGCGGGCCTCGCGCGCCGTCCGCTCGGCGGCCTCACGCGCGGCGCGTTCGCGCTCGAGCTGCTCGCGCAGGGTGGCGCCGCCGAAGTTGCGCTGCTCGCGCTCTTCCTTCAGCTGCGCCTGGGCGAGTTCGACCGCGCGGCGCAGGGCGGCGAGTTCGTCGTTGGGCGCATTGCTGCTGGCAAGACGCACGGGCGTCACGCTCGCTTCCACCTTGCACGGTGTCGGCGCGTCGGCGGGCAGCGAACCCGTATCGGTCTTGGCCGACGGCACCGCCTTGATGGAGATGTCGGCACGTGCCTCGCGGATCGGCTTGTCGGCGTCGGAGCGGACGTCGGATCCCGTGAGGCGTTGCGCCAGGCGGACAACAGCCGTCTCGCGGCGGGCGGCCTCGGCCGCGTCACGGCCGTCTCTCTCGGCCTGCATGCGCAGCGCGCGCTCGCGCACGAGATCCTCGCGCGCCTGGCGCAGCAGGCGGTCTGCCGTCTCGAGGTCGGCAGGCTTTTCGAGCACGCCTTCGATCTTGGCGAGGGAGGCGGAATAGGTGCGCTCGGTCCGCAGCCAGCTGTAGGCGCTCATGAGGCCGATGGCGACGGTGATGACGGCGGCGGCCGCGAGCGCGGTGCGGCGATGGCGCGGGACTGCGTCGGGCTGGCGATCTTCCTCGACCGTGCGCCAGGGATTGAAGGTGCCGAAGCTCCAGATATGGCCTTCGAGGTCGCGGCAGGAATAGCCCTGGCCGCGCCCGTCGCCGGCATCGATGTCGAGCACGAGTTCGGCGCCGGCTTCGAGCGCGCGCGACTTGTGGGCGAGCGCGTCCGGCACGAATACGTAGCAGGCCTGGGTCTCGCGGTTGTCGGTCTCGGAGGGTTGGACCATGTACGCGTCGAAGGCCGAGCCGCCGACAGGGCACAGCATGATCATGCTGTTGCCGCAGGCGAGCTGGGCGTAGCGGATGGAGCCGTCCGTGTCCTCGATCAGGCGGTGCTCTTCGAAGCCGAAGGCGTTGCACAGCCAGGCGGATGCGGCGCGCACGTCCTTGTAGCGCAGGGCCGGCACGACGCCGCCCAGACCGCTTTGGAGACCCGTTACTTCCGACTGCATGACACTACGCGTCCTCGAACGCACGCTAAGCCTTGGAGGACACTTCATCCTGGTTAGGTGAATAATCCCTTTAAGTTAGGTCGTATTTTGCACACCTGCACTCAGCTTGCCGCAGCATCTCGTTGAGAAAAGATGCATAGGCGCCCGGCTTCAAGCGCCGTCCTTTTTGTGCTATCGGCAACGAGGGATGGGTGGCGCGGCCCAACAGGCGCGGCGCAGAGGGGGAGCTGTTCATGTCCGTGCTCGCGTGGCTCCGGCGCCTCGTCGTCTCCCTCGGCATCGGCGTGACGAGCTACATCCTGATGCTCGGCATCATGGTGCTGTCGGTGCTCTTCGATAAGCAGATGGAGCCCGTGATCACGTTTGCCTACAACGTGGGACACGGCATCGTCGGGCTGGTCGACAGCTTGGTGTCGGGCAGCCACTGGGGACAGGTCGCGGCCAACCACCTGCGCGAACGGGTGAACATGACGCACGTCGTGCTGTCGGTGCCGGCGATCCTGATCGCGACGTTCATCGTCGGCATTCCGCTCAACGCGGCGCTGGGCGGCACGCGCACGGCCCTGCAGCGGATCGCGATGGCCATCGTCAGCGTGCCGGCTACCGTGGTGCTCGCGGTCGCGCTGTTCACCTTCAACGTGTTCTTCCCGGAAACCTACTCGTCGTTCCTGCGCTTCGCCGACTGGGTCTGGCAGGGGTCGCTCGATGCGATCAGTGCGTCGGGCGACAGCATTCCCGGCGCGCGCAAGCTTGCGAATGCGGCGCGGCAAGGATTTTCCGGCCACCACTACGTGATCATGGCCATCTGCAGCATGGTCGCGTCGTTCATCATCAACGGCATCTTCGTCGCGACGACGCGCGGGAAATAAACCCGCGCGCCGTCACTCTCGTGCGATCAGCCGTGCAGCGCGCGCCACACCTTTTGCGGTGTCAACGGCATCTGCAGCCCCGGATCGTCGATCTTGCCGACGGCATCGAGCACCGCATTGACGATGGCGCAGGGCGCAGCCGTCGTGCCGCTTTCGCCCACGCCCTTGGCGCCGACCGTGTTGGTCTGGCAGGGGATGGAGTGATGCATGACGGTGATCGGCGGCACGTCCGCCGCGCGCGGCATGCCGTAGTCCATGAAGCTGCCCGACAGGATCTGGCCGCTGTCGTTGTCGTAGAGCATGTGCTCCAGCAGCGCCTGGCCGAGCCCCTGGGCGACACCGCCGTGCACCTGCCCCTCGAGCACGGTGCGCTCCAGGATGTTGCCGCAGTCGCCCACCGCCGTGTATCGCACGATCTCGACGCCGCCCGTGTCGGGATCGACCTCGACCTCCGCGACGTGGCAGCCGTTGGGGTAGGACGGCGCCGTCGTGACGTGCCCGCGCGTATCCATGCTCTCGGGGATCGCCCCTTGCGCGACGAGTTCCGGCGCACGGGCGGCGACTTCGAACAGGGTCACCTGTCGCCCACTTCCCGGCACGCTATAGACACCCTTGTCGTAGGTGACGGCGCCCACATCCGACTGCAGCAGCACGGCCGCGGCCTTCTTGCCCTTCTCGATGACGAGATCGGCGGTGACGGCGACGGCGCTGCCGACGAGCATGGCCGAACGCGAGGCGACGGCGCCGAGGCCCGGCACGTCACGATCGGAATCGCCGTACTCGACTTCGACGGCCTCGAACGGCAGGCCAAGCCTATCGGCCGCCACCTTGCCGAATACCGTCTTGTGCCCCTGCCCCTGCGCGGACGGCGCGATGCTCACCGTGATGCGGTCGGGCTTGGCAAACTTCATGGCGGCGCCCTCTTCGAGGAGGCCGCCCGAAATCTCCAGGAAGGTGCCGAGGCCGATGCCACGCAGGCGCCCCTTTGATGCCGAGTCCGCCTTGCGCGCGGCAAAGCTGGCGTAGTCCGAGGCGGCCAGCGCCTTGTCGAGCACCGCGGGAAAATCACCCGTATCGAAGGTGGCGCCGACGAACGTCTTGTAGGGGAGCTGAGCCGGCGTGATCAGATTGCGGCGCCGCAGGTCGGCCGGATCGCGCTGCATCTCGCGCGCCGCCTTGTCCATCAGGCGCTCGAGAATAAAGTTGATCTCCGGGCGGCCGGCGCCGCGGTAGGGACCGATCGGCACCTTGTTGGTGAAGACGCCGCGGGCGCGGATGTCGATGTTGGGGATGTCGTAGACGGTCGGTAGGCAGCCCGTCATGTGCACCGTGCAGCAGTAGAGCGCGACGCCGGTGAGGTAGGCGCCGATATCGGCAAGGACATCGATGCGCAGTGCCGTCACCTTGCCCTGGTCGTCGAAGGCGATCTGCGCGTCGAAGATCATGTCGCGCGCCTGCGTGTCGCTCATGAAGGCTTCGGAGCGCGTCGAGGACCAGTGCAGCGGCTTGCCGATCTTCTTCGTCGCGAGCAGGAGCGCCACGTATTCGGGGTAGCCCGAGGCCTTCATGCCGAAGCCGCCGCCGACGTCGTCGGTGAGCACGCGCAGCTTCTGCGGGGCGAGCTTCATGGCGGCGCACGTCTGCATCTGGATCGCCCAGACGCCCTGGGTGCCGGTGCGCAGGGTGTACTTGTCGGCCGAAGGATCATAGCTCGCGGTCGCGACGCGTGGTTCGAGGGACACGGCGGCGATGCGCTGGTTCGTCAGCTTCAGGCGCGTCACGTGCGCGGCCTTGGCGAAGCCCGCCTCGACCGCATCGATGCGGGGCCCGTGCCAGTCGAGCGCAACGTTGCCGGCAGCTTCTGGCCAGAGCTGCGGCGCGCCGGCGGTGACCGCGGCTTCCGGATCGACGGCCGGCGCGAGGGTTTCATAATCGACGGCCACGAGTTCGGCCGCATCCTGCGCGTGGAGTTCGGTGTCGGCCAGCACGAGCGCGACGAGCTCGCCGACGTGCATCACACGCTCGGTCGCGAGCACGGGGCGGAAGGGGACCTTGGGCGGCGCGCCTTCCCAGCCGGGGATCGGATTGCTTCCCGTTACGGTGTCGAGGTCGAGGCCGGCAAAGTCCTTGCCGGTCAGCACGGCCACGACACCTGGCGCCTGCTGCGCAGCGGCCACGTCGATCGACAGGATGCGCGCATGCGCGTGGGGCGAGCGCACGAAGATGGCCGCGAGCGTGCCCTGGGGCTTCACGTCATCGCCGAAGCGGCCCTGCCCCTTGAGGAGCGGATCATCCTCGACGCGTCCCGACCAAGTCAGCGCAGCTCCGTCCATGCGGTTCTCCAGGATTTGCGAGTGTTTGTGCGCGTAGCCAGCGTCCCGTCTCGGTCAGTCGGACATTGCTGCGCGCGCGGGAAGATGTTCGTGGTCTACAAGGTTCGTGCCAGAAGCGGCCGTCTGCTTCCAGAGGTCCGCTGCGAGGCGCGGCAACGTGCGGCAGCGGGCGCCGCCGCATTTGGGAAAACCTCGCGCGACTGCACGCTTTGGCGGCAGCGGAGGCCATCACTACGGGCACGCCGCATCGATCAGGCTCACGCCCTTGCCGATGCAGGCATCAAGGCCTTGGGCAGGACGCAGTGGATGCCCTTGTTGCCGTCGACGGTCTGCGTCACCCGGAGATCGGCCGCGATGGAGCAGAGCGTATAGGCATCCTGCGCGGACAGGCCGCTGCGCTCGCCGATCAGGCGGATCATATCACGGAGTGCGATCTTCACGGCGTCATCCAAATCCTCGTCGAAGCCCATGGTGATGAAGGCCGACGGCGTCTCTGCGCGCGGCAGCGTGAGCGTCATGTCCGTGCGCAGATGGAACGTGAAGGTGCCCTGCAGGGACGTCTCGATGGCCGTGAGGCACACTTCGCCGTCGCCCTGCACGGCGTGGCCGTCACCCGCCGAGAACAGCGCGCCGTCGCAGAAGATCGGAAAATGGACGGTCGTTCCGGCGACCAGTTCCTTGTTGTCCATATTGCCGCCGAACGCACGCGGTTCCTTCGAAGAGAGGCGGCCCCACGCGGGTGGCGGGGCGACGCCGAAGTTGCCGAAGAACGGCGCGAGCGGAATGTCCTGGCCCCACGGCATGCGCGCCGTGCGGCGCGTGCGATCCAAGGGCACATGCATGCGGCGCAACTCGGGGAAATCCTCCGGCAGCGTCCCGAGCAGCGGCACCTGCAGGTTCCAGCCCCAGTCCTGACGCAGCACGATCTCCTCGATGCGCACTTCGAGGACGTGGCCGGACCGCGCGCCGTCGATGGCGATCGGTCCGGTGAGGAGATGGGGCCCCGGTCCCTGCGGGCCCTTTTCCAGCACCGCGCGGTGCTCAGGGAGAACGGCGAAACCGGATGACGGATCGGGAAGGTCCGGCCCTTCGCCCGACAGCGTGTCGATGGTGACGCGATCGCCGGATTGGATCGTGAGGACCGGCGGCAGCGATCCGTCCCAGAAGCCGAGGCTGACGTTGCCGGGCGTGGAGGGAAGATGATGATGCCGAGGCGCCATGCGCAGTGCTCTCCGTGAAGCCAACGAAAGAGGCCTCAAGTCTCTCGACAGGAATTTCCTGCGTCAATGTGCAGAAGCGGATGGCTGTCGCGCGCGACGCTTGCGAGGGGGCGAAACGTGAGCCCGTATAGATCTGAATTGATACCGCCCTCGCGCCGCGGAACGCTGATCGAAAGCCCCCTCACCCTGTCCCTCTCCCGCGAGGGGAGAGGGAACGCCGACACCTGTGGTTCACCTCGCGGCAGCCTACGCGCCCGTCTTCTTCTTCGCGGCGTCGCGTGCTGCCTTATCCGAAACGGCGGGTTCGTTCTGGCCGGCGGACGTCGCGCGCATCTCGACGAAATATTCGAGATCCTTGAAGGCGACGCGCCATTCGCGGCCGAACTTGATGGCCCGCAGCGCGCCCTGATTGATCCACGTTCGCACCGTCGCCTCCTTGACCTTCAGGAGTTCGGAAACCTCGTGCAGCGTGAGAAGCGGGCGGGAAAGCATGTCGATGTTCTTCTGCGATAGCCGATGCTCGTAACGGTCTCTGCCTGTCCCTAACGCATTGCAGCAAGCCGGCGCAACGACTGCCGCGAGCTCCTCCCAAGCAATTGTAAAAGCAGCGCTTTGCCAGCGTGCCTTGAGCGGAGCCGTGACGCCTCCCCTGCCCGCCCGCCGTCGAGTGCCGCAAGTCCTTAGCCCGCGCCTCGCGCCGTTGCTGAACCACGTTCCTAACGTTTGGATCGTCTAATACCATTTTATGATGGTTTGTGTTTGTTTGCGTATGTAAAAGATCTTTTGTGCTTGTTCTGTGCCGTACGCCGCGTCGGAACATGCCTCGAGGCACACTAGGGAGGATCAAATGTCTACTGACGTCGTAATGGGCGGGGAGGCGGTCGTCAGAAACCGCCCCATGACCCGGGAAGAGAAGAAGGTGATCCTGGCGTCTTCCGCCGGCACCGTTTTCGAGTGGTACGATTTCTATCTCTACGGATCGCTGGCAGCCGTCATCGGCGCGCAGTTCTTCTCGTCGTTCCCGGAGGCGACGCGCAACGTCTTCGCGCTGCTGGCCTTCGCGGCAGGATTCCTCGTCCGGCCGTTTGGCGCCGTGTTCTTCGGGCGCCTCGGCGATCTCGTCGGACGCAAGTACACGTTCCTGCTGACCATCCTCATCATGGGCTTCTCGACCTTCGTGGTCGGGCTGCTGCCCACCTACACGTGGCTCGAACAGAACTATGCGCTGGGATGGCTCGCGCCGACGATCCTGATCGTCCTGCGCCTCTTGCAGGGGCTCGCGCTCGGCGGCGAGTACGGCGGCGCCGTCGTCTACGTCGCGGAGCACGCTCCGCAGGGGCGCCGCGGCTACTTCACGAGCTGGATCCAGACGACGGCGACGCTCGGCCTGCTGCTGTCGCTGATGGTGATCCTCAGTGTCCGGACCTATCTCGGCGAGAAGGAATTCGCGGAGTGGGGCTGGCGCGTGCCTTTCCTGCTGTCCATCATCCTGCTCGCGATCTCGGTGTGGATCCGCATGCAGATGGAAGAGAGCCCGGTCTTCAAGAAGATCAAGGACGAGGGCAAGCAGTCGAAGGCGCCGATCTCGGAAGCCTTCGGGCAATGGCGCAACGCCAAGTTCGCCGTCGTCGCGCTGCTGGGCCTCGTCGCGGGCCAGGCGGTCGTCTGGTACACCGGCCAGTTCTACGCGCTGTTCTTCCTGCAGAACATCCTGCGCGTCGACATGTTCACGGCCAACGTGCTGATCGCCTGGTCGCTGATCCTCGGCACCGTCGGCTTCGTGATCTTCGGATCGTTGTCCGACCGGATCGGCCGCAAGCCGATCATCCTGACGGGCTTCGTGCTGGCGATCGCGACCTACTTCCCGGTGTTCCAGTTCATCTCGGCGACCGCCAACCCGCAGCTCGACCGGGCGCAGCGGCAGACCAAGGTCGTCGTGATCGCCGACAAGGACGAGTGCTCGTTCCAGTTCAATCCGACCGGGACCAGCAAGTTCACCAGTTCGTGCGACATCGCCAAGGCGCTGCTCGCGCGCAACTCGGTGAACTACACCGTGCAGGATGCGCCCGATGGAACGGTCGCGTCCGTCGTCGTCGGCGACAAGACGGTGCAGGCCTACAATGCCGGCAAGCTGTCAGGCGATGCCGCCAAGACCGTGCCCGCCACCTTCACCAAGCAGGTGACCGATGCACTCGCGGCAGGCGGCTACCCGATGGCGGGCCAGGCCAATCCGGAGATCGTGAAGCTCGCGCACTTCTTCGACATCTTCCGGTGGCAGTCCCTGTCGCTGGTGCTGGTGCTAACCTACCTCGTGATCCTCGTGACGATGGTCTACGGGCCCATCGCTGCAGCGCTCGTCGAGCTGTTCCCGACGCGGATTCGCTACACGGGCATGTCACTGCCCTACCACATCGGCAACGGCTGGTTTGGCGGACTCATGCCGGCCACGGCCTTCGCCATGATCGCGCAGACGGGCGATCCCTACTTCGGCCTCTGGTATCCGATCGTCATCGCGGCCGGCTGCCTCGTCATCGGACTGTTCTTCGTGCCCGACAACTACAAGCGCGACATCTTCGCGGAAGACAGCAAGTAGCACGTCCGAACCCGTGTTGCCTGCTGGCGGCGCCGGTCCCTCCCAACGGGACCGGCGTTTCCTTTTGGCGGAACGGCTGATCGGTGAGCGCACTACCCCGTGCCCTCGGAAGAGGAACGGCACGCCTGGAGTTCTATGACTTGAGCGAGGCCCATGGCGCCAAGAGTGGCGCCCCGTAGGGGCGACGTCTCGTTCCCGATAGGTCTCATAACATATTGACGTCACATGATTTTAATTCACCGCGCCCTTGGATTTGTTGCGTCGTTTGTTGCCCTCGGTATGGTCTCGAGGAGGATGACGAGTTGGCCCGTGTGCCCCCATCGAATCAAACCGGTGGGCCATAGAGCTCCCCGGCCATCAATATCTCGAGCCTACGAATCTGGGGGTCGTGGGTTCGAATCCTTCCCGGTACGCCATTTAAATCAAAGACTTAGGATTCCTGCGTCTCAGTCGCGCTAAGCGTCATGTCTCAGTGGTGTCTCAGTCTGATGACCAATAAGAGCATCCGGAATGTGGCAAGACCGCCTCGTGTCTCAGCCATGTCTCGCTGAGTGATTAGCTCATTTCTGCAAAGTGCGTCCGAGACGGCTCACTACATCATCCACGCAGTCAGGGTCGACGGTCCCGATCCGACCGCCGAGCGCGCCACCAAGTCGCGAGACGTCCGGACCTTCGGAGATCTGTTTGACGCTTGGTCCGATAGCATGCGGCCTTTCTCGGCCGGTGCCATGTGCTCGCCCGACATTGTCTCCATAGCCGCCAGAGCTAACCAGAAACCCGGAACGTTCTCTTCGGGCGGCACCCGTTCACGCGGCCTTGATTCACCGACCTTGCGGAGGCGCGCGCCTGGATTGAACTCAGCGATCCTGTCATCTACCGCCCAGTTCATAATGCGGTTGAACAGGGCAACGACATGGTTGGAGAGGGTTGGACCCGAGTGCTTCGCAAGCTTGTCCGGTAGTTCTGCGAGATCGGCGCGCTTGATCGTCGAGATGCCCCGCTTTCCAAGCGTCTTCCTGAGGTGATTATCGTATTTGCGCTTGTCGTCTTCAGGGAGGGCTAGGCGCGGCGCGGCAATGCGTGGCACGCCATCCAGCCGCTCGATACTGCGATTTCTCCTGCTCACCGGACAACGGTGCGGCGAAGTGGCCGGTGCGATGAATTCGGAGCTTCATCTCGAAGGCGAAGAGCCGGTCTGGACGATCCCAGGCGAGCGCACCAAGAACGGCCTGCTCCACCGGCCGCTGCTCGGTCCGATGGCAAGAGCGGAGTTTGCGAATGCGGTGGCGACCGGCATGGGAGCAAGCCCACACGTCTTTCCGTCTGCGGAATTCGCGACAATGAACGCGAAATTGAAAGCCTTTCCGTCGGAAATTCATGGGCGCACGTGTCCTTTCAGAACGCGGATGCCCGTCCTTCCGCGCCAACTTGACTGTTCGTTCTGTGCGCCACCGAAGCAAACCGCGGGAACCACGAATGTGCCAATGCGCTTTGATAGCCCCATGTCCGATAGATGGCGCCGTCGGGTGCAATTAGCTCAGGATACCCGCCGTGCCGGGCGACGATCGAGACGACTGCGCGTAGGAGGCTTCGGGCCTGAGCCGAATAGCGCGGCCCTTCCCAGCGCGCCAAGTCCAGGAGGCGATCCGCAAACTCCACATTGAGCGCCGGCCACGCGTTGCGGCCCTGATATCCTGGAGCCAAGACCCGGTGAATAAGTCTCTCCCGAGGGCGTTTTATTGATACAACCAGCAATCGATCTTGTGTCCAGAATTTTGGATCGCGCAGTATGTGCTCGGCAGTATTGCGAAACAGGCTTCGCTCACCGGGTTCATTCATATCCCAGAATCCGTTACGGATATGCGCAAAGTCAAGGGATATGTTGTGCGATGGCACTGGAGCGGGTGGCTCGAGTGAATGAAGGACGAATCCGTTTGGAGCAAACGCCGCAAACAGTTCCCTCTTGTAGCGCTGCAAAGTTCGCCCGAGTTTCCTCTCGATTGCCCCAAGGTCAACAAAATCCAAGTCGATTGCCCATGAAAATGTGGTCCACACGTTCGCGTTCGTAACAAATCGTGCACGCTCGGCTCTCGCATCCGTGACGGCCGAACGTGGCCGTTTCGAATCGCAAAGGAGGCAGTCGGCGCCCGTTGCCGCGACGTGATGCAGTACAAGCTCTGTCGCGAGCCGCTCGACAGCCTCTGCGATATCTTGGGCGTATGCCGCTCGAATGGCTCTCCCCTCGTTGGCGGCGCGAGCATAGATTGCGGCAAACCTTCCATCAGCATAATCGCCTGCAGCAAGTAGTTGTTTTAGCGCAGCAAGGAGGCCCAGGAGAGTATCGGAGGGACTAGCGAAGTAATTGATGCCAACGATACTGTGCGATGTAATCGGTACGAGCGTCGTCGTATGCACTCCGGCCTTTAGGGCGCTGCAGATCAGCGCGACGCTCTTGACAAGGAGGTCACTTCGATTCGCTGCGTCCTCCGCATCGATGATTGTGACAGGATCCAGAAGATCGGGATAAAAGCATGCAAAATTCCGGGGATAGTAAGCGGCGTGAGGGGCGCCCGTGACGATGAAGGGCGCTTTCGAATCGAAAGCTTGCTGCACTGAAGCGCGATAGAGCTCGGCGATGCTATTCCATTGCAGCCTGACATCCGGTCGGGTTCGATGGGCCAGAAACGTCCTAAGTTGCTTGCTTTGTGCGGCAAGCCGCGCGAGCAGGCTCTTTTGAATTTTGACAGATGCCACCGCTTAGATCTCTCCAGAAATGTTCTGACCCGTCGGACGTCACCTGGTTCAGAATATCGCAGGAAAAACATGCGGCATGGCGAGATGCGTCGCCATGCGCTTACCCGACGTGAGTACATTGCTGGCGTGGCACCCGCCTTCTTGAGCTTGGATATGCGCTCATGCATGGCGCGCGCGCTGACGACTGCATACGATCCGCAAATGGGATTCTCTGCGCCTACCGCACTCAATATCTGCGGCAGGGAACGGCCTGAGTATCGCAATTCCAGAGGGCACCGCTGCGTTTGCATTCCATCGTCTTTGCGACGGCCAAACGATAGCCAGCCCATGAGCTACCGTACTCTAGGTCGGTCGGCCAAGCCCAAGCGCGGATTGCAGCCGCACGCGCTTGAGGCTGAGTCAGGCCGCTACCCGAACCGTAGTGGTAGTGACCGTCAAAACAGGTCTTTCCCCCCACTCTGACCCAGGGGTGAATGCCCGCGATACCGGTTTCGTCGGCCGCGGCAATTCCGCTCGAGCTTGCCGCCGCTATCAAGATGACCACTCCCAAGCTCAGAACTTTGCTCATGATCCAGCTCCAAAACATGTGATTGCGGCCTGGGACACACCCAAGCCTTCGGCTGCTCCCGTAAGGAGCGTCGTTTGCAACCAGCACTGCATAACGCATTGCGAAAGATGCCTCCTAACCAAAGTCAAGCAGTGGCTAATCGCATATAGCTAAACCCATATGACTTGGGCGCACGGGCCCTCAACTCAAAAAGAAACGAGGAATTGCGGCACATGTGGTGGCAGGTCAAGCATCAAAATGGTTGGCCTCCGGTGTCCAATCTGCTTTGCGTGTCGGCCGCGGCGTTGCTTCTCGCTGCGTGCGAGGCAGCTCCCATGGTCTCAAGGCCGGCGGCCGATATGCGCACATCGGTGGAGCTGCCCTCGAAGGAGCGCGAACATTTTCGCCATGGCATGCGCATCTATCTCGAAAGTCTTTATGGCATCACCGAAGCGTTGGCGGAGCACAAGTTACCACTTGTGGCTGAGCACGCGCAGAAAGCCGGGACAGCCGCCGTCCGCGAAGTGCCCATCTCGATCGCCGCGACCCTGCCACCCGGATTCCTCCTTCTGGGAATGGATACGCATCAAAAATTTGACGCCCTTGCAGCGAGCGCCGCGGCACGTGCCAGCACGAAGGAGATGCAGCTCCAAATCCGCGACATTCTTGGCAACTGTGCCACATGTCATGCCAACTACCGCATCGCTCAGTAGTGGATTCGAGTATTCTCCTTCTGGGCCTCAATAGCGCATAATTTTTTCCAATTCAGGCCGAAAGGATCCGAGTCGCATCCGTCCCTCGGCGGCTATGGCGAACGATGCAATTGAGGGGCGCGCCTAGCCCACCTGCCTCGCCCGAGCCGCTAAATTTCTCCTGGATGAGGATAGCGATGGTCGCGCCTCTCATTCTTGGGATCGCACGTGCTGTCTTTCGATGCTCCTGTATGTTGGCGCAGATGCGACTTCGCCGAGGTAGAGATCATGGAAGACGCAATGCATCAGGGGACATTGAACGAAACAGGAAAGACCTGCCTGGCTATTCGCCATGTTCATTTCGAGGATCTCGGCGCGTTTGCCCCCGCGTTCGCCGCCGCAGGCTACGCGATCCAGTACTGCGACGTCGGCTCTCAAGAGCTAGAATCCGCGGTCGTCGGGGAAGCTGATATGCTTGTCGTGCTTGGAGGGCCGATTGGAGCTTACGAAGACGAGACATATCCCTTCCTCAAACCTGAATTGGAGATTATCGGGAAGCATTTGCGAGCGGGACGGCCTCTCATGGGTATTTGCCTTGGAGCGCAGTTGATTGCACGCGCACTCGGTTCACGCGTCTATCCGTCAGGAGGCAAGGAGATCGGGTTCATGCCGATTACGTTGACGAAGGAGGGCAGAAGCTCCTGTCTCAGGCCGTTTGCAGATGATCCGATGACGCTCCACTGGCACGGAGACACTTTTGACCTGCCTGCCGAGGCGACGCTTCTGGCCTCAACCCAACATTGCGCACACCAAGCATTCTCAATTGGCAACAACGTAATTGGATTTCAGTTCCATCCTGAGGTTGACGTCCACGGATTCGAGCAATGGCTTGTCGGACACGCCAGCGAGCTGGCTTCCGCGGGCCTTGATCCTAGCGTGTTGCGCCGGGGTGCCACGCGGTACGGTGGAGCGCTAGTTGCAAAAGCGAAGACTGTCGCTACAAACTGGTTATCTCAGCTCGGTGAGTGCCCGTGAGCGGCCGCGCAAAATCACCCGCAGAGCTGTGCTGTCCTTGGCTCGGCTAACGCACCCACGCTTTCCCGCAGCGACCTGCACGCTCGGCTTCCGCAAAGCGCCCCCCATGACATTACAAGCTCGGCTGGGCCCAGTTAGGCATCGCAGCTACTCCTCATCGCCTTTCGGGAAACGAAACAGTCGGCCCGCATCCTCGATGGTGACCCGCCCGCGGTGGGCGCGAGCACCCTGGCGCGACAAGTCCGACAGGGCCCGAAAGAACGTGGCGGGCGTCATGGAAAGGAGCGCTGCGATCAGGCGCTTCTCAACTGGAAGAGCCAACTGACAGGGTCCCGCTTCCGCCTTGCACAAGGATGCCAAGAAGCCGTCAATGCAGCGCTGTGTCGACCCGGTGCTGTCGCGCTCGATGCGCTGAACGAGCCGATGCAAGCGCCCCAGAAGTGACAAGATGATCGACAATGGCAATTGTGGGTTAGCCACGAACATGGCGCGCACGGTCTCGGTGTCGAAGCGGGCCAGTCGCACGTCGCTGGCAGCTCTGGTACTGACGGGATAGATCGCCGCTGGCGCAACAAGCGCCTCGGCAAAGCTCTCACCTTTCCCAACGAGGTCGATCACCGAACGATTGCCGCCGGCGTCGTCACGCAGCAGCACCACCCAAGCGAGGCCGCGCGTAATCTTCTCAGGTGTCGCGATGGCCAAAAGACGTCGCGCCGCATAAAGTGCGCGCGGTCACATTTGCGGACTTGAAGCCTCGCGCAATCTGCGAGCGGGGCCGCGCCGCGGCTCAATCGGCGGCACTGGCCGGGTGATCGGCTTCTTGGCGTAGACCACCCACGCGCAGCGCCTTAGCGATGCGAGGAAGGCGGCGAACTCACAATCGATCGCAATGGCGGAATTCGGTGATGTCCCGAAGTCTGTTGAACTTCGAGCCAACGGGCGTTGATGCCTGATCACGATATTCATGATGCGAGCCAGCGGCAAGCCTGAGAGCCACTGGCTGATTGCCACGTTCGCTCTTCGTGCTGGCAATGGCAGATATCGAGGGCAGAGGAGGCGAATCGGCGAGGCCGGGAACCGTCCTTCATGACCCTGAGCGGTCCTCGTGTCCTCGATCGGCCAGCGTCCCGGTTTGCTTTTGATCAAGGCTAAGCCGGTAGGAATGCGCGAATTACTTAGGCCGTATTTGGGACGAGGCCCCGACTATGCCCAATGGTGCAAAAGCCATGATGCGCACCCTGGCCAACGCCGGCGTGACAGTATGCTTCACGAATCCCGGCACGTCAGAAATGCACTTTGTGGCAGCCCTGGATTCCGTTCCCGAAATGCGGGCCGTGCTATGCTTGTTCGAAGGTGTGGCGACCGGCGCAGCTGATGGATACGCGCGCATGGCTGATCGCCCGGCCGCAACGCTCCTGCATCTTGGTTGCGGTCTTGGCAATGGCTTGGCGAACCTGCACAACGCGCGCAAGGCCAGAGTGCCGGTTATCAACGTAGTCGGTGATCACGCGACCTTTCACGTCCAGTACGACGCTCAGCTGCAATCCGACATCGAGACAGTGGCGCGCAATGTTTCACCTGGGTTCGTTCGCACTTCCCGAACCACGGCTCAGCTATGTCGCGATGTTCTCGATGCTGTGACGGCGGCGGCAGGCCCGCCCGGGCAAGTGGCGACTTTGATCGTACCTGCCGATGTGTCCTGGGGGGAAGGTGCGGTTGCGGAACCTGCGCCCCAGATCTCTGCCTTTTATCCAGCGGCAGACGATGCCGCAGTGCTCGCTATAGCTTCGACAATCGCCGCGGGCGGCCGGAACGCCTTGTTGCTTGGCGGGACAGCCCTCCGGGAGACCGCGCTGCTCGCCGCAGCGCGCATTGCCGCTAGATGCGGCATCAAGATCTTTGCAGAAACGTTCCCGGCACGGATGGAGCGCGGCGCAGGAATGCCTTCCATCGAGCGCATCGCATATCTGGCTGAAATGGCTGCCGTGCAACTCAACGGCATCGACAATCTCATATTGGTGGATGCCAAGGCACCCGTATCATTCTTCGCTTACCCGCAGAAGAGAAGCTATTTGGTCCCCGCCGGCTGCAAGGTGCATATGCTCTCCACCTTCACGCAGGATGCGGCGGTCAGCCTCGAAAAGCTCTGCAAGGTCATAGACGCCGACCAGGCCGTTCCAAGGCTGGTCGTCGGCTCGCGTCCAAGTCGTCCACGCGGCAAAAGGCTTACCGCAGAAAAGGTGTGCAAGGCGGTGGGTCATTTACTCCCCGACAACGCCATCGTTGTCGACGAAGCGATAAGCTCGGGACTGATGCTCGGCGCATTTACCGAAGGAGCCCCGCGCCACGACCTCATCACGCTTACGGGCGGCGCCATTGGCCAGGGCCTGCCCAACGCGCTTGGTGCAGCCATCGCCTGTCCCGATCGGCGCGTGCTTGCTTTGATCGGTGACGGCGCCTCGATGTATACGTTCCAAACCCTCTGGACTTTGGCTCGCGAGAATCTCAACGTCACGGCCATCATCTTCAACAACGCCTCTTACGCGGTGCTCAATTTGGAATTGGAGCGCGTGGGAGCCGACAACGTCGGTTCGAAGGCCAAGGCGCAGCTCGATCTGAGTGGACCGGTGCTCAACTTCGCGCACCTTGCCGCCGGCATGGGTGTGCACGGCGTGCGCGCGACGAGCACCGAGGAGTTCATGCATGCACTGGAGCACGCCCTCGCCACCCCCGGGCCACACGTTATCGAGGCGATGGTGCCTCCAACTCTCGCCGGATTGAGGCTTAGGCTGCTGCCACACATTCTCGGCTCCTTGGAACATATGCCGCTGGCCATCGCGCGCATGCTCAAGCGCAAGATTGCGCCGTGATTGATGGAGAGGCACGCTCGACACCTAAGGTGGCTCGGGGATGAAGCATGGATAGGGTGAATTGCTCAGATGTTCTCGTCGTTGGCGGCGGCCTAGCCGGAATTGTGACGGCACTTGAAGCCCTGCGTGCAGGTAGATCGGTCACGCTCGTGGACCGAGACGCTCGGGAGCGCTTTGGTGGCCTCGCGTTATGGGCCTTCGGAGGCATGGCCCTGATCGGCACGCCGTTGCAGGCGCGCATGAAGATTCCCGACACGCCGGAAATCGCGCTTCGCGACTGGCGACGCTTCGGGGAGCTGAGTGACACAGACTACTGGCCCCTGCAATGGGCTCGCTACTACGTCGAGCGCTCCCGGACCGAGGTGTACGACTGGCTGGTCTCGCACGGCCTGAAGTTCATGCCTGCTGTAAACTGGGTGGAGCGCGGATTGCAAGGTGAGGGAAATGGCTTGCCGCGCTATCACGTTCTGTGGGGCACATCGCGCGCTCTGACGCGCACGCTCATTGCTGCCGTGCGTGCAGCCGATTCCCGCGGCAGACTTACCTTGCTCCATCGGCACCGGATCACGGCCCTTGAAACCAGCGGCGGCGCAATTTCCGGTGCCGTCGGCGTCAATGAGGAAACGGGCGGCGAGGCTCGCTTTGCGGCCCCATTGATTGTGCTCGCGATGGGCGGCATCAACGGCGGCCACGAGGAGGCACGTGCCAACTGGGTCAAGGGCCGCCCTCTACCTCACAGCATGCTGAATGGCGCCCACCCCTTCGCAGATGGAAAGCTACATCACTGGGCGGCCGACGCCCTCGGCGCGCAGGTCACTCACGCCGGAGAGATGTGGAACTATGCGGCCGGCATTCCTCACCCGTTCCCTCACTTCGAGGGGCACGGTCTGTCGACCATTCCCTGCAAGTCGGCGCTCTGGCTCAATCACAAGGGCGAGCGCATCGGCCCTCAGCCACTAGTCACAGGGTTCGATACGCACGAGCTTTGCCAGCGAGTTGCCGCGCAGGAAAGACCCTACACATGGCACCTTCTGAATTGGCGCATCGCCGCAAGAGAATTCGCGATTTCTGGTGCTGAGCACAATCCGCGGATTCGCGACATGCAAATGCTTGCATTCGTGAAAGAGACACTGCTGGGCAATCACCGCCTGGTCCGGCAAATGCAACGCGAATGCAGACATTTTCTGGTGGACGCCACTCTAGCAGGTCTGGCTGCTAAGATGAACGCACTTGCTGGCACGGACGACATCGAGCCGCCTACACTCAAGGCCACAGTGGAAGCGTTCGATGCTAACTTCGCCAACGGCGATAAGCTGCATAACGATGACCAGATCCGGCGTATTTTGCACGCCCGACAGTGGAGGCCGGACCGGCTACGGACGTGTAAGCCTGCCCCGTTGCAGAAGCACGGCGCCGGCCCGTATATCGCCATCCAAATGCAGCTCATCACACGCAAGAGCCTCGGTGGCTTGCAGACCGATTTGCAGAGCCGCGCGTTGGACGCCGCCGGAAGGCCAATTTCCGGGCTTTACTGCGTGGGGGAGGCGGCGGGGTTCGGCGGCGGTGGCGCTAGCGGCAAGCGTTCGCTTGAAGGCACGTTCTTGCCCGGCTGCATCCTCACGGCACGCGCTGCGGTGCGCTCGATGTGAGTGGTGCCGGTTTTACTATCCTGACAGACAGTGGCTGTTGCCGGAATTCAGTAGCTGGCACAGCAGTGCGCATCGGCATTTGTTGATTTAGATCATGTGATGCCTTGATCAAGGCATTAGCTTTCTTGCGTATGGGTGGGAAGGGTCATGCGCGCCGAAGATGTCGAAGCGATGCGTAAGTTGCCTCTATTCTTGGGCGTCGATCCGGCGCAGGTTGATGTCATGCTGAGATCAGCTTTTCTTCAACGCTTTCCACCACACGTTGTTCTCGTGCACGAAGGGCAGTCGGCCGACTTTCTACACGTGGTTGTCGAGGGCCACGTTGATGTATTCTCTGCCTATAGAGATCGCGAGACAACCGTTGCTCTTCTGGGGCCAGGGCATAGCTTTATCGTGGCGGCAGTCGTGCTCGATCGCCTCTATCTTCAGACCGCACGCACCTTGACGTCCGCGCGTGTCCTGCTCCTGCCGGCGGAGGCCGTGCGAGCGGCATTTGCTGAAGATGCCGCCTTCGCGCGCGCCATGGCCATCGAGCTGGCCTATGCCTATCGCGGCTTAGTGAAAGAGCTGAAGAACCAGAAGTTGCGTTCGGGCCTGGAGCGGCTCGCCAATTGGCTTGTCGCGCGCAACGTCGAGACGGGAAGAAAAAATAGGTTCGACTTGCCTTTCGAGAAGAAGATCCTCGCCTCGCGCCTCGGAATGGCGCCCGAGGTTCTTTCGCGCACATTGGCCTCGCTTGTATCCTACAAGGTTCGCGTCGATGGCTCCACCGTCGAAATCGGCGATCCCGACGCTTTGCTCAAGCTCGCCACGCCGAGCGCGACAATCGATGATCCTCAAACTTGAGCTTGCTGGACCATCAGGATCCGATCACTTCGGACCGGAACAACTGATAGGATGTTTGCGTGTGGGTCGCGCAGCCAATAGGCGGGGGCAGTCGCCGCTCCGACGACGCAATGGCGCCACCCGATATCCCGCAATCGTCTAGGCTACGAGATGCCGCTCTGAGGCATGGCGTTCCCGCTCGGCGTGGTTACGACGTAGACCTTTCAGCTTGTGCACGCCCTCGAACGCCCACGGCTGAAAGCCATACCGCAAGTCTTCATCTATATCTCGCTGCTAGCGTGGATTGAAATATTCACCGAACCTAATCCTCACGATCGCGCAAGTATTTTCCGCCGTAGGCTCGATCGGGGGGTGGCTGACCCTGTTGGATCAGAACTTGAAGTGCGCGGTGATCAGGTCGATCTGCAGGAACAACACAACCAAGGTCGCATTACCAGTCCAGGCGACGGTCAGGCAGCGAGCGATCAATCGCCAATGCGGATCGGATGTATCCGCAGAGCGCCAAACCGAGACGAGTATCCACGTCGTATAGACAGCAAAGAAGAGCAGAAGCAGCTGCTGTACGGCGGCTTGCCGCTCCGAGACGGCAACAGCATAGAGGGCTATTACTACAAAGCTTGCCAGGACCCCGTAGCCCCAGAATACCTTCCAGAGCGGCATGAGGCCGTACCATGCGCGCAATTCCGATTCGAAAAACCGGAGCAGAGCAAATCTGATAGCGCTCGTAAAGCTGAGCATTCAGGTCTTCTTGTAGACTTCGCGGGTCGAGGTACTGCGTCTCTGCCGCTCCGAAGCCTGCTAAGATAGCCGAAGCCTCAATAGTCGTCTGCCTCTTTTGAATTTCTGGCTTTCAACTGCGTCGCCGCGTCAATAGAGGGCCGTAAACGACGACGAATCCAAGAAACGCGGCGACCCACGCCGTCGCTGCCAGATGCAGCATCGGCTCGCGCCAGAGGTTGAACGCGGCGACGATGCGGGCAATCGCCGAAATCACTGCGGCTAAATAGATGGCCTGGATCGAGTGCGTCGCGGTGAGTGCCTTTCCCGTGTGGCCGAGGCTCGCGCGGGTCATCACGGCAAGCGTCATCAGGCCGATGGTCCCGGCCGTCCATCCGTGCAACGCTCCGGTCGGCGTCACCATCGCGGGCGCAAGGATCGCAAGCGCGAGCAGGAGGAAGCCGATCGGTACGAATGCAAAGGCAATGTGAAGGATCAGCACCAGCGGCTCGGCTGCGGTTCGCGCGCCGGCCCAACGCGATAGCCGCCAAGTGTTGAGTACGGCCGCTGCAACGGCGAGCCATGCTGTCGCTCGTGCGTCGGGGCCGATGATCCAGGCGAGAAGCGCCGCGGCACTCGCGGCTACTACCGCCATATCTGCCTTGTCGAAGGGTATCGGTAGACGGCCGGGACCGCGCTTCGCCAGCCAATTGCGCGTGAAGCTCGGGATGATCCGCCCGCCAACGAGCATGATCAGCATCAGCGTCGCGGAAAGACCGATACGCATCCCATAGCCGCTCACGCGTCCGGCGATGGCCTCCCAATGAAATACTGCATTGCCGAAAAGTAGCACGGCCACGGCCACTAGAACCTTGAGATTGCGCCAATTCTTGCCCGCAACAATTTCCCGAGCGATGACGGCGCCAAGCGCTATCAGAAACAGCAGGTCGATCGCCGCGGCGACGACCGGCGTCATCAGCACCGACGTCGCGACAGCGACACGCCCTGCGACCCAGATCGAGAACAGCACGACGAGCGGCTTTCCCACCACGGGCAGGCGGCCGGTCCAGTTCGGCACTGCGGTCAGCAGAAAGCCCGCCACCACCGCCGGCACGTAGCCGTAAATCAACTCGTGAACATGCCAGTCGACCGGCGAGAGAGCCGTCGGTAACGCGAGACGCGCACTCAGCATCGGCAGCCAGATTGCGAGCGCCAGCACGCTCCAGACGGCGCCGAACAGAAAGAACGGGCGGAAGCCGTAGCTGAATAGCGCGGGACCCTGATAGGCGCGGATCTGCTCGGCACTGGTAGTCGTCATATATCGCTCCGGCCAGAAAATGCGCGGGGGTGGCCATCACCCGTCAAGATCCAGTCCATCGCGATGTCATGTGCCTGCGGATTGATCGTCGGAAGGCCTGCGAACGGATGCCCGACTCCGATCGCAATCGGCGCTAGCGTGAGGGACGCGAGCGTTCGGTCGAAGTAGCCGCCGCCATAGCCGAGCCGGAAGCCCGCCGCATCAAAGCCGACGAGCGAGGCGATCACGACTTCGGGGACGATGGCCTCTCCGTCGACAGGATAGGGTATGTTCCAGGCGCCGCGTGCCATGGGGGCCCCCGGCCGCCACGCGCGGAACACGAGTGGCCGGCCCTTGGCGACGACGAGCGGTAACGCGATACGAAGACGCTTCTCGTGAGCCGAATGCATCCATTGACGGAGATCGGGCTCGCCCCGAAAAGGCCAGTAGAGGCTAACCGAACGCGCCGCGATCCGTGCGATCGTGGCATCCAGCTCGCCAGCAAGCCGATCGGCATGCGCAATGCGCTCCTCGATGCTCAATGCAAGACGCGCCGCGATAAGACGCTCTCGCTCAGCCTTGCGCCAGCGTGCCACGTCGCGCGCTTGTCCTGGATCGACCGAACGGCCGTACGCAGGATTGATCACGTGCATGTAGCAGGGCGGCGAGGCAAAGCTGCCTGTTCCGCCTGTCTGGCCATCGTCACTGGCGCCGGCGCCCACCACGTCTCGTTCCCTTCCCGCAGAATTCATTTGGTCGGCTGCCCGCCGACCTCGAACATCGGGAACAGCACCTCGTTCTCAAGTCGCATGTGCTCGGCAAGATCGGTCATGAACTCTTCGAGGCCCGCATAGAGTGCCGTCCAGCTGCGGCAAGCACCCTCGGGCAGTTTTGGACCGCCGGTGAGCTTGCGGATCTCGGCCACTTCACGGTCGTGCCCGTCGTGATCACCCCGCATCGCCGCGATAGGATGCTCGATGCCGGGCCCGCCCTCCTTCCGCATGGCCGGAAAGAGGATCAGTTCTTCCTTCTTCATGTGAATTTCGAACTCGCCGATCATGTGGCGCAACAGATCGGAGAGGCCGGCCGGCACACCGGCGACGCCGACGTGCACCCTCTCGACCTTGGCTGCGAGTTCGGCAAGCACCGGAAGCTGCTTGCGGTGCCGTGCATGATAGCGAGTCTCTATATGATGCGTGAGCGCGGCGGCGTCTTGCAAGGGAACGACGTCAACCATGGGAGCCCAGTCCCTTCTCTTCATGCCTTCGTGATCGGATTGGCAGGTGTCTGACACAGCCGCGCTCCAGGCGCCAAAAGCAAGCCGCGATACGAGGCGATGCCGAGTTCCAGGCTTTGCGCGATCAACCGTGCCTTCTCGATGAAGAGTTCCGCGGCGGCCGATGGACAGACGTCCCGCGCCGTGGCCTCGAACAGCGCAAGCCAGCGATCGAAGTGTTGGGCATCGACGGGTAAGGGCGCGTGTGCCTGCATTGGTCGACCGTGGTAGCGGCCCGTCATCAGCACGACCGAAGACCAAAAGGCACACATGCGAGCGAGATGCGGCGCCCAGTCCGTGATGCGCGCCTTAAACACCGGCGCGAGCAGAGGATCGGCTCGGACTCTATCGTAGAAGGTATGTACCAGACGATGGATTGTGCCCTCGTCGATGCCGGTTCGCGCCCCGACATCCGCCGCGAATGCTGCCCTCCGCGCTGTCCGGCCGTCGCCGTCATCACCGGTAAAATTCTCGGGGCTTCCCATGCGCGTCCCCAATTCGGTATTGCCGATCCGAATTATGATCGGCATATTTGTCATTGGCAATACCTATTTGGACGGCCGCCATGCGACTGACTGCCTTCACCGACTACGCACTGCGCGCCCTCATGCGGCTCGCCAGCGAGCCTGAACGCACGTTCACCACGGACGAGATCGCGCGCGAGTTCGACATCTCGCGCAATCACCTCACCAAGGTCGTGCGTGAGCTGGCCGAGGGCGGGTTCATAGCGACGCAACGCGGGGCACGCGGAGGTTTCAGGCTCGCCCGTCCCGCCGAGCAGATCACCCTTGGCGAGGTCGTGAAGCTGCTTGAAGCCCGCCACGCCATCGTCGAGTGCTTTCGAGCAGACGGCGGCGGGTGCATTCTGACGCCAAGCTGTCGCCTCAAGAGCAAGCTCGTGCTTGCCGCTCGCGCGTTCATAAGCGAGCTCGACCGCACCACGCTGTCCGAATGCGCCTACCCGGCACGGCCCGCGGAGCGCTTTCACGCCCGAAACTTCGGCAAGCCGCGACGGGCTGCGAGGCAGGCTTGAGCAAACAGTAGAAATCAGGACCGTGACACACGTGATCGCCCAAGATGATCTACCTTCGACGCTGCGGCTCTGGTTTTGCGTCGGGTGCAACTCGATGGGAAACTTCGCTGGGTGTACCGACGGCTGCCGCATGGAATTCGCAGAAGTCGTGCCAGCCGACGTGTTCGCCGACCTGCTATCGCAGCGAGAGGCGTTGGCCGAAAAGGCTGATCTGCTAGCCCCGCTCATCGTGCGGGTCCGGGCCCCCCTGCCGGTTCCCATAGATCCCGAGTGCGCCTGGCGAAACCTGATAGACGATGCCTGCAAGGCGCGGACAGCGATGAAATTGAATGCCAGACCGGATATTCCCGTCTCTAGGTCGCTCGAGCCTGACCCTTACTTCGAGATCGAGCGCTGTGCGATTTGCGGCGCGGTCGAAGCACCGCAACCCTGCATCGGCGTCTGCATTCGAAAGGTCGGCGAGTTTGTCCTGCGCGCACACCACGATACACTCGCCTGCGAAGTCGCGAGGTTTTCCGCCTACTGCGAAGCAGCGTTCACTTTGCTCCGTCGCATGTGTAGCGTCACGCCCCGAGATGGGCATTGGCGTACGAACCTCGAGTCTTTCCGAGCCGAAGCAATGCGCCTGCCGCGCACGAGGGAGAGGCAGGTGCCTCGGCGTCGCACGATGCATGCAACCGGCTGACGATAGTAATGGCCGACACAGCACTGAGTGTCTGGCACGAAGCCGCACCCGGTCGTAGCGTGAGAGACAATCGCGAATGCCGCGCTTCTGATCGGCCTCGCAAGCGAGGTAGGCCTCAAAATGATACGGAGCAACGCGACACATGAATTCGGGCAATATTCACGATACGTTTGCGCTCCGCATCGTCGCGGATGCTCCGGACGGCATCCTCGTCACGGACAGGGACGGCATTATTCGCCTCTGGAACGGCGGATGCGAGCGCATCTTCGGATATTCAGCAGCCGAAGCTCTGGGACGCCCGCTCGACATCATCATTCCTGAAAACCTCCGAGAGCGCCATCACAAAGGGCACGCCGAGACGATGCGGACCGGCCATACCAAGTACGGTGGCGGCGACCTCCTCTCCGTGCCCGCACTCCGCAAGGACAGGAGCCGGATCTCGGTCGAGTTTTCCATCACCCCGTTCCGGGACGAAAAGGCCACGATTACTGGGTTGGCCGCCATCATGCGCGATGTGACCAAGCGGTTCGAGGAAATCAAGGCACTGCGCAAGCAGGCCGGATCGCAACGTGTTTGACCGTGCTACGGTGACTTGAATGGACCTGATCACCATCGCCCGCACGATGCACGTCCTCGCCATCGTGCACTGGATCGGCGGCGTCACCATTGTCACGCTCGTGCTGCTGCCGGGCATCATGCGCCATGTGCCGGCGGAGAAGCGCCTCGCGCTGTTCGAGATGATTGAGGGGCGCTTCGCGTTCCAGGCCCGCATATCGACGGTTATCGCGGGCTTTGCCGGCTTCTACATGACGCACGAACTCGGCGGCTGGTACCGCTTCACTGATCCGCACTTCTGGTGGATGCACGCTATGGTCGCCGTCTGGGCGATCTTCACCTTCGTCCTCTATGTTGCCGAGCCGCTGTTCCTGCACCGCTGGTTTCACGAGCGTGCTTCGCGCGATCCCGAATGCACCTTCCGCCTCGTCCAGCGCATGCACGTGCTTCTGCTGGCGGTCAGCCTCGTCACCGTGGGCGCCAGCGTGCTCGGCGCGCACGGGGCGATCTGATGGGCGTCATGCCGACCTGCTTCTGATCGACTACCTGCTCCGTCCAAAGGTCTTGGCCGCCGCTGCCACTGTCGAGCCGAGTCCCATCACGGCGAACCCCCAGAGCCAAGCCATGCCGCTGCAGCATTCTCGGCGAGAGGCTGGAGCCGTTACAGCTTGCCGGCATGGTCGTCGTCACATTGGCCGTAGCCCTGGTCAATCTGAGGATTGGGGGGAGAAGGCAATAGTCGACCGATAACGGTCACCGCCTGGCGAAGCATAGAGCCATTGTCTCGTCTTGACCCAACCGACTAGGGCGAGAAGGTCACCTTCAAAATGGTTCGTCATGCTGGGCGGCTTCATCACCAGCGCTCCGATCACGAAGCTTGAGTTCAATCCAGAGGACCATGGACAGCACGGCTCACAGCGCCTCACCGAGGAAGAAGGGCCGGAAGCCCGTATGACAGCAGCGCAGGACCTTGCCAGGTACGGATCTGTTCGGCAGATGACGTCAAGGGTTAACCTCGACGCCGTAGTCAAAGCAGCACAGCACTGAGACGGTTCACACCGCCTGCGAATGGTACCGCGCCACGTCCGAGGTATGTGTCGAACCGCGCGGCGATCGTACGCATGAATGGTCTTCCGAGATCGGTGACCACGAAGCCGTCGCTATCGGACGCGAGGATATCGGATGCCACCGCGATGACCGCATCGGCGGCATCCGTCCCGAAACCCTCGCGCAGAGCTTGTGCAGAAAACGACATGTCGCACATCAATCTTACAATCACATCCGCGCGCAGGTGGTCGGGCGGCGTGAGCGCAAAGCCACGGACCGTCGCCAGTGCAGTTGGCAGAACGGCGCGCTGATAGGCGGCGATGGCTGGCTCGTTCTGCACATGGCCTTGCGGCAGCTTGCCGATCGCGGAGGCCCCAAACCCGATGAGCGCCTCAGCAGGATCGACCGTGTAGCCTTGGAAATTGTGTCGCAGGCGGCCCTTGCGCGCGGCGCTGGCCAGCGGGTCGTCCGGCTTCGCGAAATGGTCGATGCCGATGCGCTGAAAGTCCTGC
>RXJK01000224.1:19857-30933 GCA_003963125.1 Hyphomicrobiales bacterium | reverse complement strand
TCGAGGAGATCAATCCGGAAGACTGGGACCGCTGCCTCGCCATCGACCTGACCGGGCAGTTCAATTGCGCGCGCCTCGCCGTGCCGCACCTGCGGCAGTCGAAGAACGCGAGCATCATGAATGTCTCTTCGCAAGCGGGCGAGCACGGCTTTCCCATGCGGTCGCCCTATGCGGCGGCGAAATGGGGCGTGATCGGCTTCACGAAGTCCATCGCCATGGAACTCGGCCCCGTCGGCATCCGGGTGAACGCGCTGCTGCCGGGCATCGTCGCGGGCGATCGCCAGCGGCGCGTGCTCGAAGCCAAGGCGCAGGTGCGGGGCGTGAGCTTCAAGGAGATGGAGGCGATCGCCTTCTCCTACACCTCGATCAAGGACTACGTGACGCCGGAGCAGCTCGCCGATCTCGTGGTGTTCACGGCGAGCCCGCGCGCGCGCACCATCTCCGGTCAATCGCTGTCGGTGTGCGGCGACACCAACATGCTGAGCTGATCGCCGCGCCCCGCTTCAGTCCATCGTCAGCGCGATGCGACCGATGGCGCGCCGCTCCGCCAGCATGTCCATCGCCTCGGCCACCTGCGCGAGGGGGAACGTGGCGCTGACGTAGGGCCGGATCTTGCCGGCGTTGGCCCAGGCGAGGAGTTCGTGCATCTCGCGCTCCCGTAGCGCCGGATCGTGGCGGGCCGCTTCGCCCGCGCGGATGCCGATCACGGAAGCGGACTTGAGCAGGATGCGATTGGCCGCGTAGGCGGGAATCGCGCCTGCAGCGAAGCCCGTGACCAGCAGGCGCCCCCCGAAAGAAAGGCAGCGCAGCGCATCCTCCGCCGCGAAGCCGACGGGGTCGAGCACGACATCCGCCCCCTTGTCGCCGGTGATCTTGCGCACGGCATCGGCGAGCTTGGCTTCTGATGGATCGAGCACGTGCGCGGCGCCTTTCACGTGCGCGGCAGCGCGCTTGGCCTCGCTCGAGGCGACCGCGATCACGTTGGCGCCAAGGAGCCGGCCGACTTCGACCGCGGCAAGCCCGACGCCGCCGCCCGCACCGAGGACCAGAAGCGTTTCCCCGCGTGCGAGGCGCGCCCGGGTGGCGAGCGCATGGTAGGCCGTCACATGCGCGACGAGCAGCGTGGACGCTTCCGTATGGGTGTAGCCGGAGGGCAGAGGCACCACGTCCGCCTCGGAGACCACCGCCTCTTCCGCGAAGGCGCCCGTGCGCATGCGCGCGATCACGCGCGTGCCGATGCCGAGATCCGCCACGCCCTCTCCGAGCTCGATGATCTCACCCGCAGCCTCGAGGCCCGGCACGAACGGCAGGTCAGGTTTATGCTGGTAGAGCCCCTGCACCATCAGCACGTCGGGGAAATTGATACCGGCGGCACGCACCGCCACGCGCACGTGTCGCGCCGGCAGCGCGGGACGGCTCAAGAGGCGCAGCATGAGCTGCTCGGGTGGTCCCAGCGTGTCGCAGACCACCGCGCGATACGTGACGTTCGCCATCTTCACGCCTTCGCCGTCGGCCGGCGCTCCTGTTCGGCGGCGCGGTTCGTCGGAGGCGAACCGTCAGCCTTGTTTGAGGGACAATGTCAGTCCCATCAGGGCGCTGTCCATGAAATGTATGTCGATGATCTGCCGGTCGCCTTTGAGCTCGATGCTCATGATTGCCTTGAAGGCCTCGCCGGCCACGCGGACCCGCAAGCCGCGCTCGGTCACGCGTCCGCTGACGCTACCGCTCCAGTCCCGCGTCAGCTCCTTCCAGGTGCCGGCGATGTTGCCGGCGTCGTGCTTCACGTCCGTCTGCACATCGACGCTGCCTCCGGAAGAGGCACACCGGATGCTCTGGTGCAGGCTGTTGCCGTTTTCGGCGGGCGTATACGTCACGCGGCACTTCACCTGTTCGGTGGCGCCGTCGCGAATGCCGAGGCGTCCATCGCCGACCCAGCGGCCAGCGAACCGCTCGAAGGGGCCCGGCGTGTCGCCGACGGCACCAGCCGACCCGACCAGAAGGCAGGCGAGAAACAGCGCAGCGAGCAGGCTTCGCATCTTCGAGAACTCCCCGGGAAGAAAACGCATGAATCGCCAGAAGAAATACTAGACCGAGATCGACAGGCGTTGGATGCAGGCGGGCATCACCCCCAGCGACGCATCGCCGCTGATGAACTCGCGCCCCGGTTGGCGCAAGATCAGGCAGTCGCCGCATCACCGCGTGGGGGCCGTGCATGAAACTGCTTTTCATCAACCCCAATACAAGTGCGCATCTCACCGAGATGGGCGCCAAGATCGCGCGCAGCGTGGCGCGGCCCGATACCGAGATCGTGCCGGCGACGGGCCGTTTCGGGGCACGCTACATCACGTCGCGCGCATCGGCCGCTGTGGCCGGACACGCGGTTCTCGACACCTTCGCGCGGGAAGGCGCGGGCGCCGATGCGGTGGTGATCGCCTGCTTCGGCGATCCGGGCCTGTTCGCCTTGCGCGAGTTGGCCGGCGTGCCCGTGATCGGCATGGCGGAGGCGTCCTGCCACATGGCGGCGACGCTCGGCCGCAAGTTCGCGATCGTGACGGGCGGACGGGCGTGGGGGCCCATGCTGGAAGAGTTCGTCGCCGCCATCGGCCTGTCGACGAGCCTCGCCGGCGTGCGCACGGTGGCTCCATCCGGCGCCGATATTGCCGCCGATCCTGAAAAGGCATTGGCGAGCCTTCGGGACGTCTGCTTGACGGCGGTCAAGGAGGACGGCGCCGATGCGGTCATTCTCGGCGGCCTCGGGCTCGCAGGCCTCGCCGAGCGCATCGCTGCCGATGTGCCGGTGCCGCTGATCGACAACGTGGTTGCCGCCATCCGCATGGCGGAAGCCGCCGCCACGCTCGGCGTGAGCAAGGCGAAGTCGGGCTCGTTCTCGACCGGCGAGCCGGTGAAGACGCTGGGGCTCTCGGCACCTCTCGCCGCACTGCTGGAGGGGCGGCAGAAGACGTGAGGCTGAGCGCCTTTTCAGCCGGCCATCAAGAGCCGGTGGCGGGTCGCTGCAGGAGGAAACCATGAGCACGATGCCGATCGAATTCGCGCAGTATCCGATTGCGCCCCGCATCTACCCGCCCGTGCTGCCGGCGCTTGTCGAGGGTCGCGAGGAAAAGCGCCATCGCGTCGTAATCGTCGGCGGCGGTCCTGTCGGTTTGAGCCTCGCCCTGGGGCTCGCCAACTTCGGCATCGCCTCCCTCGTGCTCGAGGCCGACGAACGGGTGTGCATCGGCAGCCGCGCCATCTGCATCTCGCGCCGCAGCCTGGAGATCCTGGCGCGGCTCGGCGTCGCCGACCGTTTCCTCGCGCGCGGCCTCGCCTGGACCGGTGGCCGCAGTTTCTACCGCGACACCGAGGTGCTGGCCTTCACCATGCCGCACGACCGGCACCAGAAGCTGCCGCCGATGCTCAACATCTCGCAGTACGACATCGAGCAGATCCTGCTCGACGCGGTCGAGGCGCGCCGCGATCTGATCGAGGTCCGCTGGCAGACGCGCATGACGGGGCTTGCCCTGCGTGAAAACGGAACGGACTTGCAGCTCACCACGCCCGCAGGCGACTACGCGCTCTCGGCCGATTGGCTCGTCGCCTGCGACGGCGGCCGCAGCAGCGTGCGCGAGGCGCTGGGGCTCTCGCTCGAAGGCACCACGTACGAGGGTCGCTACGTGATCGTCGACATCAAGCTCCAGTCGCAGCGCCCGACGGAGCGGCTCGCCTGGTTCGATCCGCCGTCCAATCCCGGCTCGACCATCCTGATGCACAAGCAGCCCGAGGACATCTGGCGCATCGACTATCAGTTGCGCGACGACGAGGACCCTGAGGAGGCGGTGAAGCCGCAGAACGTGATCCCGCGCGTCGAAAGCCATCTGCGCATGATCGGGGAAACGGGGCCCTGGTCGCCCATCTGGATCGCGATCTACCGCGCGCACGCCCTGACGCTTGCGAGCTACCGGCACGGCCGCGTGCTCTTTGCCGGTGATGCCGGCCACCTTGTGCCGATCTTCGGCGTGCGCGGGCTCAATTCCGGTTTGGACGATGCGGACAATCTGGCCTGGAAATTGGCGTTGACCGTGCGCCTCGGCGCCGCGCCGAGCCTGCTCGACAGCTATTCCGAGGAACGGGTCGCCGCGACGCGGGAGAACCTCGCCTACGGCACCAAGAGCACCGAGTTCATGGCGCCGCCGTCAGCGGCCTTTGCTCTCATGCGCGAAGCCGTGCTTGGCCTCGCGGCCAAGCATCCGCGCGTGCGTTCGCTGATCAATCCCCGGCAATCTTCGGCCATCAGCTACGAGCGCTCGCCGTTGAACCAAAGGGAGGCCGCGGGCGAACGCTTCACCTCCGGGCCGGCTCCGGGCACCGTCCTGCCCGAGACGCCGGTGACGTTGCGCGAGAAAAGCGCCGTGCGTAGCGGCCACCTGACCGACGTCATGCGGCCGGCCTTCATCGCGTTGATCTTCACCGAGGACGGCGCGCTGCCGAAGCCAGTCGCCGAACTGGTCGAAGCGTTCACCGCGCAGGGCATTCCCTTCCATGCGATCGCGGTTGCGGCAGAGCCGCCCAAGGACCACACGGGCGATTGCATCTGGGACGGCGACGACCGGCTCTTCGCCCTGTTCGACGCCACGCCCGGGACGGTCTATCTGCTGCGGCCGGATGGGCATGTGCTCGCCCGTTGGCGCAGGGTGCGCATTGCGGCGATCCGCGCGGCAATCCTGGCGACGCTCGGCATCGAGGAGACGGTGGCATGACGGACGCGGACCTCGACGGCCTCTATTCCGATCTGTGCCGCACCATGACGCGGCTCGGCGAGCCGCAGATGCAGCTTTACCTCGCCCGCTTTGCCCTGCTGGCGATGACCGAGATCGACGATGCGGCGAAGGTCGCGCGTCTGATTGCGGCGGCTGCCGATGGCCTCGACCGGAGCGAAGCGGACCTCACGCGCGATTGAGAAGACGCGCGCGGATGGTGCCGGAGAGCTTGCGGATCTCTTCGAGGAGATCGACCGCGCCCTCCACCTCGCCTTCCGCGTCGAGCACGACATAGCCGATCTCGCCGTCGGTCTGGTAGCTCTGCGCCGAGATGTTGATGCCGCGGCTCGCGAACACGTCGTTGAGCCGCCGCAGCTCGCCCGGCGTGTTCGACTGCACCTGGATGAAGCGCGTCACGTTGCCCTTCTTCGACAACTGCACCTGCGGGAAATTGACGGACCCGACCGTAGAGCCGACGTCGGAATATTCGATCAGCCGACGCGCGACCTCTTCGCCGATGCGCTCCTGCGCCTCTTCGGTCGAGCCGCCCACATGCGGCGTGAGGATCACGTTGTCGAGGCCGCGCAAGGGGCTCGCGAATTCGTCCGAATTGGACTTGGGCTCCGTCGGGAAGACGTCGAGCGCGGCGCCGCGCAGGTGCTCGCTGCGGATCGCTTCCGCCAGCGCCTCGATATCGACGAGCGTGCCGCGCGCGTTGTTGATGAGGAACGCGCCCTTTTTCATGGCGGCGATCTCGGCCTTGCCGATGATGCCCTTGGTGTCCGAGGTTTCCGGAAGATGCAGGGACACCACGTCGGAACGCTTCAAGAGTTCGCCGAGCGTGTTGGTCGGCTCGGCATTGCCGTGCCGCAGCTTGTCCGAACGGTCGTAGAAGATGACGCGCATGCCCATGGCTTCGGCCAGCACCGCAAGCTGCGAACCGATGTTGCCGTAGCCGACAATGCCGAGCGTCTTGCCGCGCACCTCGTGGCTGTCGGTGGCGCTCTTGATCCAGCGCCCGGCATGGGCCGCCATCGATTTGGCGAAGGTGCCGCGATAGAGCATCACGATCTCGGCGATGGTCAGCTCCGCGACGCTGCGCGTGTTGGAGAACGGCGCGTTGAACACCGGGATGCCGCGCAGGCGCGCGACATCGAGCTCGACCTGGTTCGTGCCGACCGAGAAGCAGCCGACGGCGACCAGCGTGCGGGCCTGCGCCGCCTCCAGCGCCTCGCGGCTCACGTGCGTGCGCGAGCGCACACCGAGCATGTGCACGCCCTGCAGGGCCTCGATCAGCGCCGGCGTATCGAGCGCCTTCGAAACCACCTCGACGTTGGTATAGCCAGCCGCGTTCAGCGCCTCGACGGCCGAGGGCGAAATGCCTTCCAGCAGTAGGAAGCGGATCTGGTTCTTGGGGCGCGAAAGACCCTTGCTCATGGCGTGGCCTCGATGTTCGACCTGGGCGCCCCGTCTAGTGCGCTGGCCCCGGGTTGTCAAAGGCTTGGCCGTCGGGCCGCCGCCCTTGCTCTCCCCCGGCCGCAGCCCCGTCGTCAGTTGTGAACAATGCCGGTTCGCCGTAACGTTCCGAGCAGCGGGCGACCGTCACAAGCCCGGACGACCAAGACCTGCGAGGAGACTGCCCGTGCTGCCGACCTTCGAGCCAGCCGTCCTGCCGGACGATGCGCATGCCCTTCGGGAAGAGGTGCGCAGCTTCCTGCGCGGCGAAATCGCGGCGGGCCATTGGGTGCCGCGGGCCAATTCCTGGACCATCTTCGACGAAGGCTTCAGCCGTCGCTGCGGGGAGCACGGCTACATCGGCATGACGTGGCCGAAACAGTACGGCGGCCGGGCGCTCTCCTCCATGCATCGCTTCGTCGTCATCGAGGAGATGCTGGCCCATGGGGCTCCGGTCGGCGCGCACTGGATCGCCGACCGCCAGAGCGGCGGGCAGATCCTGCAGTTCGGCACCGAGGAGATGCGGCTGTCGATCCTGCCGCGCATCTGCGCGGGCACCTGCTACTTCGGCATCGGCATGAGCGAGCCGGATGTCGGATCGGATCTCGCCTCGGTGAAGACGCGCGGGGAACGCACAAACCGCGGCTGGCGCATCAACGGCACCAAGGTGTGGACGAGCGGCGCCCATCGCGCCAACTATCTCATCGCCCTCGTGCGCACCGAGCCGAAGACGGAGAACCGGCACGCAGGGCTCACGCAGTTCCTGATCGACCTCAAGCGGCCCGGGCTCAAGATCTCGCCGATCGAGAACCTCGCCAAGGAGCGCGACTTCTGCGAGGTCGTGTTCGAGGACTACGAAGCGCTCGATGACGAGGTGCTGGGCGGCGCAGGCCAGGGCTGGAAGCTCGTCACGCACGAACTGGCGCAAGAGCGCAGCGGCCCGGAACGCTTCCTCAGCGACTTCAATCTTCTCGTCGAGCTCGTCCGCAAGCTGCAGGGCTCGGGCAGCGCGGAGAAGGACATCGGCCGCATGGTGGCGCGGCTCTTCGCGCTGCGCGAGATGTCGATCTCGGTGGCGGGCATGCTGGCGCGCGGCATCTCGCCCGATCTGCAGGCGGCCCTCGTCAAGGATCACGGCATGCAGTTCGAGCGCGATCTGCCGGAAGAAGCGCGCCTGCTCGCCCCGATGGAGCCGAGCGTCGGCACGTCCGATCCTTACGAGCAGCAGCTCGCGCGCACGCTGCTGTTCGCGCCTTCCTTCTCGCTGCGCGGCGGCACGCGCGAAGTATTGCGCGGCATCATCACGCGCCACATGGGCCTGCGGTGAGGGAGCCGACGATGAACGAGACACTCTCCGCGATTTCCGAGACGCTGCGCAGCATCCTTGCGACGAATTGCGACGCGAAGACCATCCGCGAGGCCGACGGCGGACAATGGAGCGCCGCGCTGTGGCAGGCGCTCGAGGAGGCGGGCGTGCTGCAAAGTACGGTCCCGGAAGACGCCGGCGGCCTTGGCCTCGGTCTCGACGAAGCTGCCTTCATCACGCGTGTCGTGGCGGGCTACGCGGCACCCGTGCCCGTCGCCGAAACCTTGCTCGGCAATTGGCTGTGGCACCAGGCCGGCGGAGCCGCCGCTGCGCCGGATGCGCCAACCGGCCAGCGGGTAACGCTGCAGATCGCTTGCGGCCTGGCCCCGGCTGCAAACGGCTCGCTGACCGGCACCCTGCATCGCGTGCCCTGGGCGCGCCACGCCGATACCTTGCTGCTCGTGGTGCCTGATGGCACCACGTGTCAGATCGTTCGCATGGCGCGGGCTTCCGATGGCGTGCGGATCGAGAACGCGGCCAATCTCGCCGATGAGCCGCGTGACACCGTCACCCTCGCGGGCGTGAAGGTCCCGGCGCACGACACGCGTACGCTGCCGCTGTCCGCCGACGACGTGTCGGCGATGCTCGCCCTGATGCGCGCGGCCCAGATCGTCGGCGCCATGGAGGCCGCGGTCGCCATCAGCGTCGGCTATGCGAACGAGCGCGTGCAGTTCGGACGGCCGCTCGGCAAGTTCCAGGCGATCCAGAGCCATCTCGCCGGCATGGCGGAGCAACTGGCCGCGGCGACGGTGGCCCTGGAGCAGGCGGCGGCCTCCGCCCACGATCCGTCGCGCCGGCCGCTGCTGTGGATGGCGAAGGCGCTGGCGTCGGAAAGCGCCGGCCATATCGCCGCCGTTTCGCACCAGGTGCACGGCGCCATCGGCTTCACGCGCGAATATCGCCTGCAGCCGCTGACGCGACGCCTGTGGTCCTGGCGCGAGGAATGCGGCAACGAGGCCTACTGGTACGGCAAGCTCGGCGGTCTGGTGATGCGCCAAGGCGCGGACGAGCTGTGGCCCTGGCTCACGCGCGTGTCGCCGTCGGCCGGACCGGGCGCATAGGCCCTAGCGGCGCCGATAGGGATAACAGCGCGCCGGCTCGAGCTTCAGGCCGAGGTGAGCGCCGAGCGCAGCTATTGCCTCGCCATGCTCAGGGAAGGGATCAGCGTTGTTGGGCCCGACGATGATGGGCCTAAAATGCGCTTCGCTCTCGCCTTCGGGGGGCAGCATCGCCGTCGCGAGACCCTTACCCTCTCCGTCGCGCAAGGTCATGAACATCGGCATCGTGCGCTGGATGTGCGCCGTGCGGCCGATGCTCTGCTCGATGTAACGACGGTTGGCGGGCGGCGCGTAGCTTGCCACGGCTTCGTCGTAGGCCTGCTGGAAGTACTTCTCGACGGCGTGCTGCATGAGTTGCGATTCGAGTGCCGCTTCGCCGGCCGTCTCGATGCGAAACCACGTCTTCGGCGGGACATCCAATACGAACTGCACGACCCCTCCTGCGAACGCAGATACGTGTGCCTCTAAGATAGGCACGGAGTGTGGCGCCGCAAGGTTGTGTGCGGGCAACGCTGCATCTGGGCGAAGGCGAAGTTGCGCGTCTGCCGCACCTGCCATGCTGATGTCGCATGACAGGATCTGAGCAGCGCATGGTGTCACGAGACGCCCGTGTGGTGCTGGATGATCACGACGCGCGGATCAGGCACGATTTGGCGCTGCGCCCGCTTCGCTCTAATGTCCGGGATCGCAATATTGTGAAGCCCTGGCTCCTTCCGGCAACGGCCACCGTGCCCACATCGGGCGAGAACCTTTCCTTCCCTCCACATCTCATCCCAGAGGACGTCATGAGCATTCTTCTCGAGCCGGTGCAGATCGGCGATTTCAAGCTGCGCAACCGGGTCGTCATGGCCCCGCTGACGCGTAATCGCGCGGATCTGCCGGGCCGCGTGCCCACCGAGATGGTGGCGCAGTACTACGTGCAGCGCGCCTCCGCCGGCATGATCATCTCGGAAGCAACGAGCGTCACGCCCATGGGCGTCGGTTATCCGTCGACGCCGGGCATCTGGTCGGCCGAACAGGTGGCGGGCTGGCGGAAAGTCACGGATGCCGTGCACAAGGCCGGCGGGCTCATCCTCATGCAGCTCTGGCACGTGGGCCGCGTCTCGCACTCGATTTACCACGACGGCAAGCTGCCCGTGGCGCCGAGTGCCATCAGCATGACGGGGCATGTGAGCCTCACCCGCCCGCAATTGCCCTACGAGACCCCGCGCGCCCTCGAGACAGAGGAAGTCGTCGCGGTGGTGGAGGCCTTCCGCAAGGGGGCCGAAAACGCGAAGGCCGCCGGCTTCGACGGCGTCGAGATCCACGGCGCCAACGGCTACCTGATTGACGAATTCCTGCAGGACAGCACCAACAAGCGCACGGACCGCTACGGCGGCAGCATCGAGAACCGTGCCCGCCTGATGCTGGAGATCGCCGATGCCGCCGTCTCGGTGTGGGGCGCCAAGCGCGTCGGCATGCACCTCGCCCCGCGCGGCGACGCGCACAACATGGGCGACAGCAACCCGTCGGCCACCTTCGGCTACGTCGCGACCGAACTCGGCAAGCGCGGGCTCGCGTTCCTGTGCGCCCGCGAGGCGCTGGGCCCCGACCGCATCGGCCCGCAGCTCAAGAAGCTTTTCGGCGGTGCGTTCATCGCCAACGAGCGCTTCAACAAGGAAGCGGCCGAAGAGGCGATCCGCAAGGGCGAGGCCGACGCCGTGGCCTTCGGCAAGGCCTTCATCGCCAATCCCGACCTGCCGCGGCGGTTCGCGGAAGGTGCCCCGCTCAACCAGTGGGACGCTCAGACCTTCTATTCCCAGGGTGAGAAGGGCTACCTCGACTATCCCGCGCTGGCCTGACGCTTAGAGCTTGCAAATGCAACGTCGGCAGGCGCCGCAGCTTGCCGACGTGGTGTTCCTCCTGGAACAGCGAGCCCGTGGCGGCTCGCCTACGGTGATCCTGTCAGCCGGGGAGAACCGCCATGCAGTCCATGAGATTCACGCTCGTCGCCGCCACCATGACAGCAGCCCTGCTCGTCGCGGCCATCGCCGGTACGGCCTTCGCCGGCTGAGCACTTGCAGTCGCTCAGGGTTCGCGCATGAAGCGGTTCCAGCGGCGTTCGCCGGCGAGGCAATCGGTCTGGCCCTCGGAGCCGGCATCGCCGCGCGCCTGCACGCGGATCAGGCGCGCTTCGGGCGCCGGTGTCAGCCCCGCGATTTCCAGAAGCAGCTTGCGGCGCGTGGCGGAGCGGAATTCGCCCGGCTCCTTGATCGGGATCATGAAGGAGCCGGTGCCGCCGATCACACAGTCTGTGTAATACTGATCCAGGTTCTCCAGATCGAAAAAGCTCGTCGGCCGCTTCAGGACGATGGGCAGCCCGTTGATGACGATGCCCTTGGCGATGAGCGCGTCGCGAACGGGCACGACGGGCGGGCCGGCGTTGTTGGGTCCGTCGCCCGAA
>RXJK01000224.1:390-19807 GCA_003963125.1 Hyphomicrobiales bacterium | reverse complement strand
CGACGTGAACAGGCTCTCGGAAAACTCCAGCGCGCTCGAGATCGACGTCATGCGGGCGCGAGAGATCGCGGCCAATTCCAAGCGGCGGCTGAAATCCTGGGCGGAAGCGGCGCTATCGACGATGGTCCATGGCAGCACCACGATGTGGTTGCCGGGCCCGGCCCATTCCACATACGTCACCGCGATGCGCCCCGAAGGGCCCGAGGCGATGGACTTGATGACTTCGGGATCGCGGAAGGCTTCCACGTAGCCGTCGCGCTGCAGGCGCTGCTCCTCGAGGTCCATGGAGAGCGAGACATCGACGGCGAGCACGAGTTCGAGGTCGACGGCGGTGTCCTGGGCGCTGGCGCCGCGCGCAAGGATGCCGCCACACGCGACCAGAACTGCCAGCAGGATCAACGCCACTCGCATATTGCACATGCGAAGAAGAGTGCCACGGGGCGCCGTCACTGGGAAGTCACGAAGCGGACACCCCCGCGAATCGCCAAGCCCTGGCCGAAGCTTTTTCCACAGCCGAACTCGAGCTCCGGACTCTGGTTGTAGGGGCTGTTATGGTCGGGGCGTCAAAGAGTATGCGTAGCGTCAGTTGCGTTTCGTTGCGTTCTTTCGCGTAGCGTTGCCTTTGTCGCGTACCAGTGCGTAAGCCACGGCTCCCGCATTTTGCCGGCGGGGGAGACCTGTGACAGCCCCGCGGTTTGTCCTTCTGGGTCTCCAAGCTGGCCTTGTGGGGCCGTTGTGCTTTGGAAAAACCGCGAGCGGCGACTTTCAGCGTACGGCCGGCTCGACGCGCATCATGGTGGCCTGCAAGACGGCGCACAGTTCACGGTCGCTTCCCTCGACGCGAAAGACTTCCGACCGGCAGACCGTCAGCGTGCGGCCCGCGCGCAGCACCTGCGCCTCGGCCAGAAGCAGGGGCGGACGGGCCGCTTTCACGAGGTTGATCTTGTATTCGACGGTGAGGACCTCGCTGCCCTGGGGCATAAGCGAATAGGCTGCATACCCCGCCGCCACGTCTCCGATGGCGCCGATGGCTCCGCCGTGGAAGAAGCCCTGCTGCTGGGACACGGCATCGGAATACGGCAGGTCGATGCGGCACTGGCCCGGCTCGATGCTGACGAGACGGGCGCCGATCGCCTGCAGCATGCCCTGCTTGGCAAAGCTCGCGCGCACCATGTCCGCAAATCCGGCGAACGCAGGCTTGAAAGCACTCCCGGCGGGAGATGACGACATCAGCAGCTCCAAGACATCGGAAAATGGGAGATGTTCACGGGCGACGGCGCAGGAAGTCTACGACGCCGGTCTTGTAGACGCGGTCGCCCACCGCCAGCATATGGTCGCGTCCCGGGATCGGCAAAGCCTCCGCACCCGGAATGAGCTTTGCCAGATCCTCGGCCGGGGCGGCGATGTCGTCGGTGGTGCCGACGGCGACGAGGACGGGGCATTTGAGGTTGCCGAGGACGTCGGCGCCGATCGGCTCGCGCGACCCGCGCATGCAGGCGGCCAGTGCCAGGCGGTCACTGCCCGTCTTGTCGGCGAAGGCGCGGAAGGTGCGCCCCAAGGGCGACGTCACATCGGCGAGGGTCGGGGCTTCGAGTGCGCCGGCGATCTCCTCCGTGCCGCGCATGGGCCGCACCATGTTGGCGCCCATGCCGCCGAAGACGGCGCTGCGGACGCGCTGGGGATGGTGATGGGCGAGAAGCGCGGTGATGCGTGCGCCCATGGAGTAGCCCATGACGTCGGCACGCTCGATCCCCAGGTGGTCGAGCAGGGCACGGGCATCCTCGACCATGTTGATCAGGGCATAGCTCGCCACGTCGCGGGGCTTGTCGCTGGCGCCGTGACCACGGTTGTCGATGGCGATGACGCGGTAGCCCTCGCGCTTCAGCAGGCTGATCCAGCCCGGATCGCCCCAGTTCGCGCGGATGTTGGAGGCGAACCCGTGGATGAGCAGCACCGGATCGCCATGGCCTTGATCGGTATAGGCAATCTGCAATGAGCCGGATTGAAAGCGTTGCAAGTCCACCCGCGCTGCCCTTTCAACTGCCTGCGACGGGGCCACCCCTATCATCCGGCGCCGCAGCGGGCTATGGTCCGCGCCGATTTCAACGCTCTTCCAACAGCAAGTCCGACCCGCCATGGCCGCATCGCTCATCCCGCACCTCGCCAACGACCAGGGCGTCGAGAAGATCGCCGTGGGCGTGAAGGAATTCCAGTGCATGGGCGCGCGCCCGCCCTACGACCATCCGCACGTGTTCCTCGACATGGGGCAGGAAGCCCAGGTGCTGTGCCCCTACTGCTCGACGCTCTACGTCTATGATGCGCGGCTGCATGCCGATCAGACGGAGCCCGAGGGCTGCCTCGTGACGGCCGACACGGAAAAGGCCGCCTGACCGGCCCCAAGCCGAGCGGAACTCCACAATGTCTCAAACGGCCGAACGCATCCTGATCGCAGGGGGCGGCATCGGCGGCTTGGCGCTCGCCATCGCGCTGGCGCTGCGCGGACGGCGCAGCCTCGTGCTCGAGGCGCGTGAGGCCTTCAGCCCGGCCGGTGCCGGGATCCAGATCGGGCCCAACGGTGTGCGGGTATTGGAGCTGCTCGGGGCGGCGGCCGACCTCAGGCCGCATGTCGGCGTGCCGGATGCCATTCATGTCTATCGGGGGAGTTCGGGCAAGCGGATCACGGCGCTGCCGCTCGGGGCGTGGATCGCCGAACGGCATGGAGCGCCCTACTGGGTCGCGCACCGTGCCGACCTGCATGCCGCGCTGAAGGCAACCGCGGAGCGGCACCCCGAGATCGAGATCCGCACCGGCTTTGGTGTCGCGCGCGTGGAGCAGGACGGGCATGTCGTGGAGGTGTTCGCGGCGGATGGCGCGTCCTTCACCGGCGCAGCGCTGATCGGGGCCGACGGTCTGTGGTCGGCCGTTCGCGGGTTCGTGGCGCCGGGCGTGAGCCCGCAGTTCGCGGGGGCGAGTGCCTGCCGCATCGTCCTCCCCAAGGCCGCGGCCGGGCGTCTCGCCGAGAATGCGGTCGGCCTGTGGCTCAGTCCGAAAGCGCACCTCGTGCACTATCCTGTGCGGGGCGGCGACGAGATTGCGGCCGTCGTCATCGCGGATGAGACCTGGCAGTCGCGCGTGTGGGATGCGGAGGCCGATCCGATCCAGCTCTCGGCGCACCTCTCGTCGTTCGACGATGATCTGAGCGCCCTGCTGCTGCGCGCGGGCCCGTGGCGGCGGTGGTCGCTCAACCGGATGGTGGAACTGCCGACGTGGGCCAAGGGCCGGGTCGCGCTGCTGGGCGATGCGGCGCATCCGATGTTTCCCTACCTCGCGCAAGGCGGCGTGCTGGCGCTCGAAGATGCGGCCGTGCTGGCGGATCTGCTCACGAAGGGTGGGGACGAAGCCGAAGCGCTCGCACGCTACAGCACGCTGCGTCGCGAGCGGGCGCGGCGCGTGCAGGAGGCGAGCCGGCGCAACGGCTGGATCTATCACCTCGGCGGGCCGATGGCGCTTGCCCGCGACACTGTGATGGCGACGGCGCCGGGGGCCTCGCTCATGGCCGGGCTCGACTGGCTCTACGGCTGGAAACCCTGAGGCGTCACAAGGCGGCGAAGCGGGCGGCTTCGACGAACACCTCGCGGCCCCAGGCCCGGGCCAGAAGGGCAATCACGACGAAGTTGAGCACGCCGGTGGCGGCAAACAGCATGGAGCTGCTCACGCCCGCGGCCTGGAGACCCGCAACCAGCGCGCCGCCGAACAGCATGTAGGCCGCGTTGAGCACGTTGACGCCGGCGATGACGCGCGCGCGCCGCTCCACGGGCGCCCAGGCCTGCACAGCGGCAAAGGTCGGCACCACGAACAGGCCGCCGGCGACCGCGAGGCCGAGGAAGCTCGCAATCAGCGCGAGGCCCATCGGCGACTGGAGCACCTGGGCCGCGCTGAGCGGCTCGGGCGACGGCGCGGTGAAAGCCGTGATGCCCGCGATGGCCAGGGAAAAGATCGCCATCAGCAGCGCGCCCACCGGGACGAGGGAGAGGTTGGGCTGGCCGTGGCTCGCCCGCGCCGCGAGCAGCGATCCGGTCGCGATGCCGATGGTGAAGACGGCGAGGCACAACGTGACGACGCTCTCGCTGCCGCCGAGGCTCGCCTTCACCACGACGGGCAGAAGCGAGAGGGCGACGAAGCCCACGACCCAGAACCAGGAGACAATGTGGCCGCCGCTCCACAGCCGCCAGTCGGTCTTGAGTTCGGACAGCAGTGCGAACGTCGAGACGAGCGGATTGCGCGTGATCTTGAGGCCGGGCGCGGCGGGGCCTTTCGTCGGGATCAGGCTCGCAAACCCCCACGATACGGTCGCGAGCGCGACGATGACGCCGACGACGAACTCGGCGCCGCGGGCCTCCGAGATGGCGATGCCGCCCGTGATCGTGCCGACGAGGATCGCCAGGAAGGTCGCGCCTTCGACGAGGGCATTGCCGGCCGGCAGCTCGGCGGTCGACAGCTTCTCCGGCAGGATGCCGTACTTCACGGGGCCGAACAGCGCCGCCACCATGCCGAACAGGCTCAGCGCCACGAACAGTACCGGCACCGAGTGCAGGAAGAAGCCGACAGCGGCCAGCGCGGCGATCGGGATCTCGGCCATCCGGATGCGGCGGGCGACGAGCGCCTTGTCGTAGCGGTCGGCGATCTCGCCGCCGAGGCCCGAGAGGAAGAAGAACGGGGCGATGAGGGCGATGCCGGTGGCCGTGACCAGCATTTCCGAGTAGGCGCCGCCGGCAGGGCCCGAGCCCGCGAACCCGAACAGGATGAGAATAACGAGGGCGTTCTTGAGGAAGTTGTCGTTGAGGGCCGAGCAGAGCTGGCACCAGAAGAGCGGCGCGAAGCGGCGCGACGTCATCAGATCTTTGAGCATGCGGGCGGGCATCTCCCCACGGGGTGCACAATGGGCGTCAGGGAGGGCCCCCAACTCGACCGGACCTTAGCGACACGATTTCAGCGAACCAGGGGCAGGCCGGGGGACATCCTGCATGGCAGCGCCGACAGCGCCAAGACAGCCACGGCCTCAACCGCCGCTCAAGATATCGACTTGTGATCTCCGTTCAACCGCCAGCCGCTCGTATTCCCACCTGGCTGAGGAGATGTGCGTCTCGAGGGTCGAAAAATCCTTGAAACGCAGAGGCGGCAGGCGCAGATACGCCTGCAGGATCAAACGACGGACAAGGATGGACCGCCGATGCAGGAGAGCGTCACAGCCGCGCTCGGCATCACCGTGAACGGCGAGGCGACCTCGACCACGGCAGCGACGCTCGCCGAACTCGTCGAGAGCCTCGGGCACGAGGCGCGCAGCGTCGCGACCGCGGTCAACGGCGCGTTCGTGGCGCGGGCGGCGCGCGGCACGCATCGGCTCGCCCCCGGGGACGCCGTCGAAATCGTGGCGCCGCGGCAGGGCGGCTGAGGCAGACCTCCATGACCATCATTCCACCAGCGCCCTCGGCCGCGGCCCGCACCGGGTTCACCGTGTACGGCGTCGAGCTGCCGTCGCGGCTGCTGCTCGGCACTTCGCGCTATCCCTCGCCGCATATCATGCAGCAGGCGGTGGCTGCCTCGGGCGCCGGCGTGGTGACCGTGTCGCTCAGGCGGGAGAACGCGCGCAGCGGCGCCGGGCAGCGCTTCCTCGACCTGATCAAGGAGATGGGCGTCGCGGTGCTGCCCAACACGGCCGGCTGCCGCACGGCGAAGGAAGCGATCACCACGGCGCAGATGGCGCGCGAGATTTTCGACACGTCGTGGATCAAGCTCGAGGTGATCGGCAACGACGATACGTTGCAGCCGGACCTGTTCGGCCTCGTGGAAGCGGCCGGCGCCCTGTCGCGTGACGGCTTCTCGGTGTTTCCGTACACGACCGAGGACCTGGTCGCGGCGGAGCGGCTGATGGCGGCGGGATGCCAGGTGCTGATGCCGTGGGGCGCGCCGATCGGGACCGGGCGCGGGCTCGCCAACCCGTACGCGCTGCGCTCGATGCGGAAGTATTTCCCCGGCACGCCTCTCATCGTTGATGCCGGCATCGGTGCACCGTCGCATGCCGCGCAGGCCATGGAGATGGGCTACGACGGCGTGCTGCTGAATACGGCCGTCGCCAACGCGGCCGATCCCGTGCGCATGGCGCGGGCCTTCGCCGACGCGATCCACGCCGGGCGCGAAGCCTACGAGGCGGGCCTCATGGACGTGCGCGACATGGCCGTGCCGTCCACGCCCGTCGCCGGCACGCCTTTCTTCGACATCGGCTCCTGAACGAGACCCGCCGTGGCACGCACAGTTTTCGAAGGTATCGACGTCTTCTATCCGATCGTGCCGGATTTCGCGTGGCTGCGGCGGCTCGTGCCGCTCGGCGTGAAGACGATCCAGTTGCGATTGAAGGACGCCTCGCCGGAGCGGGTGCGGCGCGAGATCGCCGGCAGCCTCGAACTGTGCCTCGAGCAGGGCTGCCAGCTGATCGTCAACGACTACTGGCGAGAGGCGATCTCGCTGGGCGCCGACTACGTGCACCTCGGCCAGGAGGATCTCGCCGAGGCCGACATGGCCACCATCAAGGCGGCGGGCATCCGCGTCGGGATCAGCACGCACACCGAGGAGGAACTCGAGATCGCGCTTGCCGCCGAGCCCGACTACGTGGCGCTGGGGCCGATCTGGGAGACGAAGCTCAAGCCCATGCGCTACGGGCCGCAGGGACTCGCGCGCATCACCGAATGGAAGCGCAAGGTCGGGCGGCTGCCGCTCGTCGCCATCGGCGGTATCACGCCCGAGCGTGCCGACGACGTGATCTCGGCGCGGGCGGACAGCGTCGCCGTCATCACCGACTTCTTCACGCACGCCGACCCAGAGGCGCGCGTGCGGCAGTGGCTTGCCTGGGCGGATGCCGTGCGCAAGGTGCCGCTCGACTGATGTCGAGGAAGCCCGCGCCTACTCGGCTTGGATCTTGAGCGCGCTGACGACATCGATCCAAATGGGGCCTTCCGCCGCCAGGATCTCGCGGAATTCCTTGTGGCCGACGGCAGGGTCGTCGATGCCGAAGGTGGCGAGCATCTTCTGCACGCGCTCGCTCTTGCCGGCCTCCACCATGACGTTCGACACCGTCTCGACGAGGTCGGGCGGCATCCCAGCGGGCCCCACCGCGCAGATCCAGCTCAAGAGCTGGAAGGCACGCGGCGGCAGGCCCTGCTCGATGAACGTCGGCACGTCGGGCAGCTTGCTCATGCGCTTCTTCGTCTGCACCGCGATGGCGCGGCCGGCGCCGGATTCGAGCACGGGCAGCGCCGCCTGGTAGCTGCCGACCGCCGCCTGGATGGCCTTGGCGTGCAGGTCCTGCCACATGGGCGCTTCGCCGCGGTAGTTCACGACCACCATGTCGAGGCCGTACTCGCGATTGAGCTCGGCGCAGACGATGTGGGCGAAGGAGCCGGCCGCGTAGGAGCCGAAGCTCACCTTGTTCTTGCGCGCGTACTCGACGAACTCCTTCACGTTGGTCGCGCCGGTGGACGTGTGCACGACGAGCGGCAGATGCCCGGACGACATCAGGGACACGTGCGAGAAGTCGGTGTCGGGATTGTACGGCAGGCTCTTGTGCAGGACGCGGTTGCCGAGCAGGGTCGAAGACACGGTGACCATCAACGTGTGGCCGTCGGGCGGGGCTGCTTTCAGTGCGATTGCCGCCGTGGCGCCGCCGCCGCCGGTCTTGTTCTCGACGATGACCGTCTGGCCGTACGTCTGCTGGATGAAGTCGCCGTAGGCGCGTGAGTATTGGTCCGTGAGGCCGCCGGGCGGATAGGCGCAGATGATGCGCACGGGCTTCGTCGGCCATGCCGGCGCCGCGGAGGCTCGCGCGAACGGGAGCGTTGCGAGGGCGGCGGTACCCGCGCGCAGAACGTTGCGGCGGTTCATCGATTGAATTGTCACGGGGCTCTCCCTAGCCTTTATCTTCCGCGCGCGTTCTATCGCAATCGGCGCGATGCCGGAACATCTCTGTGCAGCTTTGGCTTGCTACGCGCGGTGGTAGGGGTGGCCGGAGAGGATCGTGGCGGCGCGGTAGAGCTGCTCGGCGAGGACGATGCGGGCGAGTGCATGCGGCAGCGTGATCGCGCCGAGCGAGAACCGCAGGTGTGCGGCCAGGAGGACCTCGGGCGCGAAGCCATCCGGTCCGCCGATCAGAATTGCTGCCGACTTGTGCCCTCCATCGCGGACGGTAGCTAGGGCGCGCGCAAAGGCCTCGCTCGAGAGCGCTTTGCCGGCGACATCGAGGGCGATGATGTAGCCCGCATCCCGCGCGGCGTTGAGCAGGACGGCCGCTTCCTCGGCGCAGCGCTTGTCGGTCGAAGCGGCGCGGCTTTCGGGAAATTCGAGCCAGGCGACGGGCGCGATCCCCAAGCGCTTGGCGACGGGTTCGAAGCGGGAGACGTAGCGCGAAAGCAGCTCGCGCTCGGCGCCATCCTTCAGGCGGCCGATGGCGGCGACGAGGAGGCGCATGAGCCAAACTCCGGCTCTGATCGCGCCGCGGAAAGCCGCGGCGCGGCGGGCAGACACCCGTGATGACGGCGAGGCCGAAGCCTCAGTGCGTCGTCGGGTCGGACGGCCTCTCGGCAGCCCACATCTTCTCGATGTTATAGAATTCCCGCACCTCGGCGCGGAAGACGTGGACGATGATGTCGCTCACGTCGATCAGCACCCAGTCGCACTGCGGTTTGCCCTCCACGCGGACACGGCCGTAGCCCTTGTCCTTGAGATGGCGCTCAAGCTGATCCGCGATGGCGCCCACGTGACGGTCCGACCGGCCGGTCGCAACCACCATGTAGTCTCCGAGCGAGGATTTGCGCTTGATATCGATCGAGACCACGTTCTCCGCTTTGGCTTCATCGAGCCAGGAGAGGATCTGAGCGAGCAGTTGATCCGAGCTGTGACTGGGCACGGCTTCGGCTGGAGGTGTGCTCCGACGAGCACCCTCAAGTGCGCTGGGCATCTTGTGCTGGGTATCCCTTCTTCATCGAATCCCGATGGGCCTTGGCCCTTGGACCACTACCCGGGCGTCGGAACCGCCGCCGCCGGGGCTCATCGTGCCCTCGGAGAAAATATGCCTCCGGATTCGGCACAGCTCACAGATTAGGGCTTCGGAGGACTGCGATCAAGAGCCGGCATCTGCAACTCGGCGCCGATACGTTGTGCAGGCGGCCACGAGGAATGGGGGATTCATATCGTCTTTCGAGTGCTTTAGGCGATTCCTGCGCGGCCGTTCGGGTTCACCATGCGAGGCGTTTTTGGCGCCGGACGGGCGCGCGCGGCCACAGCGGCTCAAGCTTCGCGCAAGCTCCGCGCCCTTTGGGCCCGGATGGCGGTCGAGGACATTTCGGACAGCGGGCCGGTCAGGAAAACCCAGGCCGGAGCCGGTCGCAGGGGCAGGCAGCGCGCCATCGCAGCCGGCACCCGGGCCGAGGCGAAGACACGGGCGGCCGGCGCCGACAGGGCCTTGAAATGCCAGCCCGGGCGATCGATGACGGCGACCGGCATCATGTCGAAGATCGACCGCCACGCCTGCCAGCGGTGGATGGTCGCGAGATTGTCCGCCCCCATCAGCCACACGTAGTGGGGCTGCGGGTGGCGACGGCGCAGGAAGCTTAGGGTCGAGGCCGTGTAGGCCGTCGGCAGGTCGGCTTCGACGCCGGTGACGCGAATGCGGGCGTCGGCGGCCATCGCTTGGGCCTGCGCGATGCGCTCCGCCAGCGGGGCTTCTCCAGCGCGGGATTTCAGCGGGTTGCCGGGCGAGACCAGCCACCAGACCTCGTCTAGGCCCAGGCGGCTCAGCGCGATCTGACTGATCAGCCGGTGGGCCTCGTGCGGTGGGTTGAACGAGCCGCCGAGCAGGCCGATGCGCTGGCCCGGCTCCGCATGCGGCATGCGCACGCGGGCGCTGCCGAAGGCAGTCCGCGTCGGCACCATCGATGGCATCTTTCCGAGCATGCGCGACCCTAGCTGTCGCGCGCTGCGGCCGCCAGATCGCGCAGTCGACAGGTCCCGTTTCAGTGGGAGAAAATGTCCATGTCCTCGAAACCTGCGAGGTCGAGGGCGGCCTGCGTCGGCAGGAAGCGGAAGCACTCCGCCGCGATCCCCTGCCGGTTCACGCGGGCCAGCATGGCGTCGAGCTTCTCCTTCACCGCATGCAGGTGGAGCACGTCGGAGGCCGCGTAGTGCTTCTGCTGGTCGGTCAGCTGCGCCGAAGCCCAGTCGGAGCTTTGCTGCTGCTTGGAGAGTTCCACGCCGACGAGTTCGGACACGAGGTCCTTGAGGCCGTGCCGGTCGGTGTAGGTGCGGGCGAGCTTGGAGGCGATCTTGGTGCAGTAGACGGGGCTTACCGTGACGCCGAGGTAGTTCGACAGCACGGCGACGTCGAACCGCGCGAAGTGGAAGATCTTGAGCACGCCCGGATCGACGAGCAGCTTGCGCAGGTTGGGCGCCGACCAGTCCTTGCCGTCGAACTGGACGAGGTGGGCGTTGCCATCGCCGCCCGAAAGCTGCACCACGCAGAGCCGGTCGCGATGGGGCTTCAGGCCCAGGGTCTCCGTATCGATGGCGACGGATCCCGGAAAGGACACGCCGTCCGGCAGGTCGTTCTTGTGCAGGCGAATGTGTGCGCTCATCAGGCCCTCGATCAGGTCGAAGGCAAGGATCTACGCCCAGCCGCGCACAACGGTCAAATTCGTCCCGGCGCACTCCCCTGGTGCGGAGCGGACGCCCCATCCGGCCTTACGGAGAACAAGTCCTAGACAAAGCATCCGCCCCGCGAGCCGCTGCCGGCAGTGTCCGGCAAAGCGCACACTCGGAATATCAATTCTGGCGTCGCAGCAATTCGTGTGCCATGCGAGACGGCCGCAAATGGCCGCGAAGTTTCGGGCCGTTGGCGCATCTGCCCATGAACGGGGCGGCGTGTGTCACAATTCTGAGGCACTGCAGCCGGAGCGGCCTGGAGCGACGTGAGCAAACCTCTGAAGGACTGTGTGGTCGCCGTCATCGGCGGCGGGCCGGCAGGGCTGATGGCTGCCGAAGTGATCGCCACGGGTGGCGTTCGGGTCACCGTCTTCGATCGGATGCCGTCGCTCGGGCGGAAGTTTCTGCTCGCGGGCCGCGGCGGGCTCAACATCACACACAGCGAAGACGCGGCGCAGTTTCTCGGCCGTTATGGCGCGGCGGAGGCGAAGCTCGCGCCCGCGATCGCGAGCTTCGGGCCAACGACGTTGCGCGCTTGGTGCGAGGGGCTGGGGCAGACGACGTTCGTCGGCACGAGCGGTCGCGTATTTCCGCAAAGCATGAAGACATCGCCGCTCCTGCGCGCGTGGCTGCGCCGGCTGGCGGGCGACGGCGTCGCGGTCAAACTGCGGCATCGCTTCGTCGGGCGGGAGGATGGAGCGCTGCGGTTCGAGACACCTGATGGAGCCGTGCGCATCGAGGCGGACGCCGTGGTGCTGGCGCTGGGCGGGGCGAGCTGGCCGCATCTGGGCTCCGACGGCGACTGGGTCGCGCACCTCAAAGCGCAGGGCATCGGCGTGGAGACGCTGCGCGCCGCCAACAGCGGGCTGCTGGTCGCATGGTCAGAGATTTTCAAAAAGCGCTTTGCGGGCACGCCCCTGAAGCGCATTGCATTGTCCTACGGCACTGCGACCGTGCGCGGGGAAGCGATCGTGACCGCGTCGGGCATCGAAGGCGGCGCGGTGTATGCGTTGGGGCGGTATGTGCGCGGCGCGCTCGACGCGGCTGAGCCGTTCACGATCGACATCGATCTCAAACCCGATCAAACGCTGGAAGACATTGCCGGCAAGCTCGCGAAGCCGAGGGCCAAGCGGACGCTGAAGGAGCACCTGCGGCGCGAACTCAATCTCGGCCCCGCCGCCATCGGACTTGTGCAGGAAGTGCTCGCTTCGAGCGCGGGCGGCACGCCTGATGCGGAGCGCCTCGCACGGCTGATCAAACATCTGCCAATCGTCGTCACCGGCGCCACGCCCATCGCGCGGGCCATCTCGACCGCGGGCGGCATCCGCCTCGACGAGATCGACGACGCCTACATGCTGACGAAGATGCCCGGCGTGTTCGTCGCGGGAGAAATGCTAGACTGGGAGGCGCCGACGGGCGGCTACCTGCTGCAGGCCTGCTTCTCGACGGGCGCTGCGGCCGGACGCGGCGTGCTCGATTGGCTCAGCCGCGGCTCCAGGCTTCGAGCCGCGCCTCGGGATCGATCACCGACTGAAGGCGAAACGCGCTGAGGCGCGCGATCTGCAAGGTGAGCGCCTTGCGGCGGGCCGGTGGCAGCTTATGGACCGGAGCCTCGCGTACGATCTCGCCGCCGTAGCGGTCGGCGATGATGAGGCCGGCATCTTCGGGCAGGACTTCGCGCGGGAAATCCGGCGCGACGGCGAAGAACAGCCGGTCGCAGAAGGGACGATACTCGGGCCACTTGGCGTCCGAGCGGAAGTCTTCGAGGCACGACTTGATCTCGACCACGATGATCTCGCCGTCGCCGCCGAGCCCCATGACATCCGCGCGCCGGCCGTTGGCCAAGGCAACCTCCGTCGCGGCCGCCATGCCGTGCAGCGCGATCAGCCTGACGACGCCGCGGCAGATCTGGAAGGCCGCGTCGGACTGGCGCCCGTCGGACACGGCCGTATTACGGGCGAGATTGGTCCGGGCGAGAACGCCGTCAGAAGTGGGTTCCTGAGGCAATGGCTTCTCCTTGCGTGCGGTCGGGTGCAGCCGAACCGGCGCTCCCCTTACCCTTGATCCACGACAAAGGGCCGTCACGAGTGTCTGCTTAGCATACCCCTCGAACCTGTCATCCTGCCGCCCTTTCCTTGCCGCGTGTTGCCGCCTATTGTCCCGCCGCACGCAGCAACCGTGGACTAAAAAAACCTCATGTTTTTCAAGCGGTCACAGAATGACGCCCTGGTCGCCAAGGCGGCAGAGACGGCGGCAGTCGCGGCCGGCGCGGCGACCCCGCTCACGGCCGAGGAGCTGAGGCGCGTCGTCGACCCCGCCTCGCTCGGCTTTGCGAGCACCAACGACCTCGAGCCGATCAGCGGGCTCATCGGCCAGGACCGGGCGCTGAAGGCCTTGGAATTCGGCACCAGCATCAAGAGCCACGACTACAACATCTTCGTGCTGGGGCCGCCCGCCTCCGGCAAGACGACGGCCGTGCGCCAGCAGCTTGCGGCCAAGGCCGCGCAAGGGCCGACGCCGCACGACTGGGCCTACGTCTACAATTTCGATGCGCCCAATCGGCCCAAGGCGCTGCGCCTGCCGCACGGACGGGCGAAGCTGCTCGCGCAGGGCATGATCGGCGCGCTCACGGAACTGCGCAGCGTCGTGCCCGGCGTGTTCGAGGGCGACGACTACCAGGCGCGGCGGCGCGCCATCGACGAAGCCTTCCGCTCGAGCCAGGAGCAGGCCTTCGAGGCCGTGAACATGAAGGCGCAGCAGCAGAACATCGCGCTGCTGCGCACGCCCACCGGTTTCACCATGGCGCCCATGCACGAGGGCAAGGTGGTGAAGCCGGAAGTCTTCAACGCGCTGCCTGAAAACATGCGGCGCGAAGTCGAGAACAAGATCGAGGCCTTGCAGAAAGAGCTTGGCGACATCCTTTCGCGCGTGCCGAAGGCCGACAAGAAGCGGCGGGCGGCACTCACCGAACTCAACGAGGAAGTGGCACGCATCGCAGTCCACGAGGCCCTCGACGAGCTGCGCGCGGCTTTCGCCGACGTGCCCGAAGCGATTTCCTATCTCGACGCGGCCGAGGCCGATCTCATCTCCAACATCGCGCTGTTCCTCGCCAACGACGAGGAGAACGCGGTGGTGCGCCAGCCGCTCGACACCGCGCACGACGTCCGCTTCCGCCGCTACATGGTGAACGTCATCACCTCCAACGGCGACGACGGCCAGACGGGCGCGCCCGTGATCGAGGAAATCAACCCGACCTACGGCAACGTCGTCGGGCGCGTGGAGCACATCGCTCAGATGGGCACGCTGGTCACGGACTTCCTGCTCATCAAGCCCGGCGCGCTGCATCGCGCCAACGGCGGTTTCCTGATGCTCGACGTGCGCAAGCTGCTGCTGTCGCCCTTCACGTGGGAAGCGCTGAAGCGGGCGCTCAAGGCGCAGATGATCCGCATCGAGCAGCCGATGGAGGCGGCGGGCCTCATCTCCACGCAGTCGCTCGATCCCGAGCCCATTCCGCTCGACGTGCGCGTCGTGCTCTTCGGCGACCGGGAGATGTACTATCTGCTCGTCGCCTACGATCCCGACTTCGCGCGCCTCTTCAAGGTGCAGGCGGACTTCGACGACAGCATCGCGCGCTCGGAGGAGAACGATCGCGCCTTCGCGCGGCTCGTCGCCTCCATCGTCAAGGAGCACGGGTTGCAGCCGGTCGATGCCTCGGGCGTCGCGCGCGTGATCGACGAAGGCGCACGGCTCGCCGACCATCGCGACAAGCTGTCTATCGAGATCGGGCGCATCGCCGACATCGTGCGCGAGGCCGACCATTGGGCGAAGGCCGCCGGCCGGTCCGTGACCACGCGCGATGACATCGAGCGCGCGGTCGACGAGCACCTGCAGCGCTCCGACCGCCTGCGCGACCGCTCGCTCGAGACCTTCGAGCAGAAGATCGTGCTTGTGGACGTCGAGGGCTCCAAGGTGGGCCAGATCAACGGGCTCAGCGTGCTGCAACTGGGCGACTTCTCTTTCGGCCGGCCGAGCCGGATCACGGCGCGCGTGCGGCTGGGCTCCGGCCGGGTGACCGACATCGAGCGCGAAGTGAAGCTCGGCGGGCCGCTGCACTCCAAGGGCGTGATGATCCTGTGGGGCTATCTCGCGGGGCAATTCGCGCTCGACGTGCCGCTGGCGCTGGCGGCGACGCTCGTGTTCGAGCAATCCTATGGCGGGGTCGACGGGGACAGTGCCTCCTCGGCCGAACTCTACGCGCTGCTGTCGGCGCTCTCGGAGATCCCGATCAAGCAGTCGTTCGCGGTGACCGGATCGGTGAACCAGCTGGGCGAAGTGCAGGCCATCGGCGGGGTCAACGAGAAGATCGAAGGCTTTTTCGACGTGTGCAAGCAGCGCGGGCTGACGAAGGCGCAGGGCGTGCTGATCCCCAAGGCCAACGTGCAGCACCTGATGCTGCGGCACGACGTGGTCGAGGCGGTGAAGCGCGGCGAATTCTCGGTGCACGCGGTGTCGTCCATCAACGAGGGCATCGAGATCCTGACGGGCGTGAAGGCCGGCTCGCGCGGCAGTGACGGGCGCTTTCCAGCCGGCACGATCAACCGGCTCGTCGAAGACAAGCTGCGCTCGTTCGCCGAGCGCGGCCGCGACTTCGCGCGCAAGAACGGAGAGGATGCGAAGCGATGATCGCGCATGTGGCGCAGGCGGGAGAGGATCGCGGGCGCGTCGTGCTGCACGTCTGCTCGCCGCAGCCCCATGCGCTGGCGCTGCTGGCGGCGGTGAAGATCGCGCAAGCCTTCCAGTCGGAAATCGAGAGCCTGTTCGTCGAGGATGTGCAGCTCTTCGACTGCGCGGCCTTCGGCTTCGTGCGGGAGGTGTCGCTGTCCGGGCGCTCCAGTAGCAAGCTTTCGGCAGACAGCGTGGCGCAGTCGCTGAAGCTCGCCGCGCAGGGGGCGCGCCGGGAACTGGAACGGCTCGCGCGCTCGGTCGACGTGCCGCTGCGCACCCGCGTCGTGCGCGACGACCCGATGCAGGCGCTGCGCCTCGCCTGCAGCGAGGTCGGCCCCTGGAACGTCGTGGCGCTCAGCGAGCCGTTCACCGGCGGCTTCACGCCGATGCTGCGGACGATGTTCGACGCCATCGAAGGCACGACCGGGCTGATCCTGGTCGGGCCGCGGGCGCGGCGCATCACGGGACCGATCGTCATTGCACTGGAGGACATGGGGCGCCTGCCCGACCTGTTGCGCGCAGGCGAGCGGCTGGCGGCGCTGGACGACGTCGGCATCGTCGTGCTGCTGGTGGCGCCGGACGCCCAGCGCCTCCACGACATGGAAATGTCTGCCCGCATGGCGCTCGCGGGGCGGGAGAAGCTGCGCATCGACCACGCGATCGTCTCGCGGGAGGCACCGGCCGTCGCGGCGGAGGCCTTGCGGCGGCAGGCCGGCGGCTTCGTGATCTGCCAGTTCGGCGGGGCGGTGGTTCCGGACGAGGGAGACCTGAGCCCGCTCGCGGCCTCCCTCGAATGCCCGCTGCTGCTGGTGCGCTAGCGGCCTCTGCAAGGGCCGGGCTTGCACAGCTTCACGCGGAGGGCGCCCTCCGCCGCGAACACTGCTAGATTGCGCCTCGACGCTCAATCGACGGATGCCTGATGAAGACAATCGCCAACCTGCTCGTGGCCCTGGTGGCGCTGCTGCACATCGGTTTCATGATCCTGGAGATGTTTCTCTGGACCACGCCCTATGCTCTCAACGCGTTCGGGACGACGCTCGAACAGGCCCAGACCACCGCGGTGCTGGCGGCCAACCAGGGGCTCTACAACGGGTTCCTCGCGGCGGGCCTGATTTGGGGCCTTGTCGCAAAAAAGGAATCTACTGCGGTTAAAGTGTTTTTTCTGGGCTGTGTGATCGTAGCTGGGATCTTCGGCGCGGTGACCGCGAAGCCTTCGATCCTATACGTTCAGGCTCTTCCTGCCGTGCTGGCGTTGTTCGCGGTCAAGCTCTCCCCGTCGGCTTAGACGGGCGAATGCAAGCTCACGGATTATTCTCTTGGACTGGCGTGCAACGAGCGAGGATTGGCTGAAGCGGCTGGCTGCGCCCGCCGAGGCCACCGCTGCGCGCGTCGCCGCCCGCCGGGAACTTCTCCTCTCGGCCGCGGCGTTGAGCGTCCTGTTCGTGCTGTTCGGCGGGCTTTCCATTGCGGCGGCCTGCCTCGGCCTCGCGCTGCTCGGTGCGTGGGCTGCCCTGTTTCCGACCGAACTCGGATCGGGAGATCAAGTCATCGCCAAAGGTCATGTCGAAAGCAGCGGCGAGTTGTGGAAGCATCTGATCGAGGGCATTCCGGAGCCCGCGCTCATCCTAGGCCCGACGGGCCACATTCTCTACGTCAACGCTTCGGGGCACGACCTGCTCGGCGGCGGCCGCATCGGCCTCCACTTCACGTCGCTGAGCCGTGACCCCGAGCTGGTCGCGGCCGTCGACACGGCGCTGGAAACGGGCCGGACCACCACCGTCGAGCTGCAGGAACGGGTGCCCGTCGAGCGGCGGCGATCGGCCACCGTCGCGGGGCTCGGCTCCCAGGACGGCACCCTGTCCTCGCCGGCGCTGCTCATCACGGTCCGCGACCTCACCGAGCAGGATCGCCTCGCGCGCATGCGCGCCGATTTCGTCGCCAATGCCAGCCACGAGCTGCGCACGCCGCTCGCCTCCCTCAAAGGCTTCGTCGAGACGCTGCAGGGGGCGGCCAAGGACGATCCCAACGCCCGCGAGCGTTTCCTGCGGGTGATGAGCGAGCAGGCCGACCGCATGACCCGGCTCATCGACGATCTGCTTTCCTTGAGCCGTGTCGAGATGCGGGAGCATCTGCCGCCCTCGGAGCGGGTCGATCTGGAAGAGGCCCTCGGCCACGTCGTCCAAGCCCTGCAGCCGCTGGCGGAGCGCACGCAGACCACCCTGAAGCTGCAGCCGCCGGCCGGCGGGGCGCTCGTGCGGGGCGACCGGGACGAACTGGTGCAGGTGTTCCAGAACCTGATCCAGAACGCGCTCAAGTACGGCAAGCAGGGCGGCGTGGTGGAGGTGTCGATCTCGCGGCGCCCGGGCCGGCTCCTGGTCTCGGTCAAGGACGATGGACCCGGCATCGCGCCCCAGCACCTTCCCCGCCTGACCGAGCGGTTCTACCGCATCAACGTGGCGGCCAGCCGGGAGCGCGGCGGCACCGGTCTCGGGCTCGCCATCGTCAAGCACATCCTGAACCGCCACAGGGGCGAACTGGAGGTGCAATCGGCGGTCGGAAAAGGCTCGACCTTCACCGTGGATCTGCCCGCGCTGGCGTGACGATTTTCTTATTTATTTCAGTGTTCTAAACTGTCACAGTGCTGTCTTTGATACGGACTAGAAGGTGCTATCTGGGGTAGATTGTGCCCCATGCCCTGCGTCCCCGGCATGTCGCCACGGGAGCAGCCTAGCTCCACGAGTTGAACGGCATGAACGTCGCCACGCTCTCGCTTCCCGAGTTCCAAGCCGCACCGGACATGCAGTCCCTTGCCGAGGCCGTCTCGATCCGAAAGCTGAACTTCTTCTACGGCCAGACGCGTGCGCTGAAGGACATCAACCTCTCGCTCTACAAGCACAAGGTCACGGCCTTCATCGGCCCCTCGGGCTGCGGCAAGTCCACCCTGCTGCGCATCCTGAACCGGATGTACGACCTCTACCCCGGCCAGCGTGCCGAGGGCGACGTGATGTTCGACGGGCAGAACATCCTGTCGAGCAAGATGGACCCCAACAACCTGCGCTCGCGCATCGGCATGGTGTTCCAGAAGCCGACGCCGTTCCCGATGTCGATCTACGACAACATCGCCTTCGGCATCCGGCTCTACGAGAGCCTGCCCAAGTCGGAACTCGACGGCCGGGTGGAGCAGGCGCTGCGCCGCGGCGCGCTGTGGGACGAGGTCAAGGACAAGCTCAACGCCAGCGGCATGAGCCTCTCGGGCGGCCAGCAACAGCGCCTGTGCATCGCCCGCACCATCGCCATCAAGTCCGAAGTGATCCTGTTCGACGAGCCGTGCTCGGCGCTCGACCCGATCTCGACGGCGCGCATCGAGGAACTGATCGACGAGCTCAAGTCGAACTACACGATCGTGATCGTGACCCACAACATGCAGCAGGCCGCACGCGTGTCGGATTTCACCGCTTTCATGTATCTTGGCGAGTTGATCGAATTCGACGTCACCCAAAAGATGTTCACCGCGCCGGCCCAGCAGCGCACGCAGGACTACATTACGGGCCGGTTCGGGTGAACGGAGACCGGACCATGCAAGAACATACCGTCAAGGCTTTCGACAGCGAACTGCAGCTGCTCGACAAGAAGATGGCGCAGATGGGCGGCCTCGCCGAGCGTCTGCTGGCGCAGGGCTTCGACGCCCTCGCCCGCCGCGACCCGCAGCTCGCCGAAACCGCGGTCTCGAGCGACCGGGCGATCGACGCGCTCGAGCGTGAACTGCAAGAGACGGCCATCGCGCTCATCGCCAAGCGGCAGCCGGTAGCGGCCGACCTGCGCCACATCATGACCGTGCTGAAGATCGCCGGCGACCTGGAGCGTATCGGCGACCTCGCCAAGAACATCGCCAAGCGCGCCCTTGCCGTGTCGGGCGAGAACCATCCCAAGAGCCTGATGACGGGCC
>RXJK01000224.1:0-340 GCA_003963125.1 Hyphomicrobiales bacterium | reverse complement strand
CTCGACAGCTACGTCGAACGCAACGCGGACAAGGCGCTCGCCGTGTGGCGCAACGACGAGAAGATCGACGCCATGTACAACTCCCTGTTCCGGGAGCTGCTGACGTACATGATGGAGGATCCGCGCAATATCGGCCTCTGCACGCATCTCCTGTTCGGTGCCAAGAACATCGAGCGCATCGGCGACCACACGACCAACATCGCCGAGAACGTCTACTATCTCGTCAACGGCCGCGCGATCACCGACGATCGTCCCAAGAGCGACGAGACGGCGACGATCATGGTGCGGTAGGCATCAGATGCAAACGGTCACGCAGCAAAGCCACACGCGCACCGAGATG
>RXJK01000298.1 GCA_003963125.1 Hyphomicrobiales bacterium | reverse complement strand
TGCGCGCACGGCGCAGGTGATCGCCAAGGGCGCCGACGCGCGCGGGCGCGGCAACGCATCGGCCACCGTCGACTTCGCGCTCGCCGCGGACGGCGAGGAGACGCGCGTCGACATCGTAACCGACCTTTCGCTTGCCGGTACGGTGGCCCAGTACGGTCGGGCAAGCGGCCTCGTGAAGAACATCGCGGCCGAACTCATCGGCCAGTTCGCCAAGAACCTGGAGCACCTGATCGCGGAGGGACCGATCGAGGACGAGGTTGCCAAGCAGAACCGCATCTCGGGCTTGAAGCTGCTGTGGTCAGCGTCCAAGCGCATGATGAAGCGCAACAAGGAATGACGCGAGGATGAAGTCACCGCAGTTCGCCTACCACAGACCGCAATCGGTTGCAGACGCCACCGCGCTGCTGGCCCGGCTCGAGAACGCGAAGGTTCTGGCCGGCGGGCAGTCGTTGATGCCGATGCTCAACATGCGCTACGCGCTGCCCGATCACGTGGTCGACATCAATCGTATCCCCGAGCTGTCGGGCATCACGATCGAAGGCGATCGCATCACGATCGGCGCCATGACGCGCCAGCGCGACATCGAGCGCAGCGACGCGCTTTTCGCGAGGGCACCGATCTTCCGCGAGGCCCTCCGGCACGTGGGGCACATCCAGACGCGCAGCCGCGGCACCATCGGCGGAAGCCTCTGTCACCTCGATCCCGCCGCCGAGTTGCCGGGCCTCGTGCGCCTGTTCGACGGGACGGTGCACGTCATCGGCCCGGGCGGCGAACGCAGCATCGCCGCCACCGACTGGGGGCTCGGTTACATGACGCCGGCCATCGGCGCCGATGAAATCGCGACTGCGATCACTTTCAACGTTTGGAGCGGACGCAGGGGCGAGGCATTCGAGGAATTCGCGCGCCGCCACGGCGATTTTGCCATCGCAGGGGCAGGCGTGCGCCTGCAGCTCGACACCGGCGGGCACATCGCGCGCGTTGCCATGGTGCTCGTCGGCGTCGACGTGGCGCCCGTCCGGCTTCTCGAGGCGGAGACGGCCCTTGTCGGTCGCGCGCCGGACGCCGCCGCTATCGCCGTTGCGAAGTCCGGGCTCGACCCGCTCGACGTTCTCTCCGACGCGCAGAATTCCGCTGCGTATCGCAAGCACATCGCCGGCGTGATGCTGGCGCGCGCCTTCCGCAGGGCCGCGCAGAGTGCAGGGGCTCATCATGCATGATCCGACGCCGGAAGCCGGCAAGGCACGGCACGCCATATCTCTCACCGTCAACGGCACGGCTCACGCCGTGGACGTCGATCCGCGCCAGCACCTCGGCGACTTTCTGCGCCAGACTTTGCAGCTCACCGGCACGCACCTCGGGTGCGAGCACGGCGTCTGCGGAGCGTGCACCGTCATCGTCGACGGCGCGCCGGTCAGGGCGTGCCTCATCCTCGCCGTGCAGGCCGACGGCGCCAGCGTGACGACCGTCGAAGGACTGGCCGGCAAGGAGGGCGCGCTGCACCCGATCCAGTCGGCATTCCGCGCTCACCACGGCTTGCAATGCGGCTTCTGCACGCCCGGCATGCTGACCACGCTCGCGGCTTTCCTGGCGGACAACACGAGCCCCACGGAGGCCGAAGTCCGCGAGGCGATCTCCGGCAACCTCTGCCGCTGCACCGGATATCAAACGATCGTCGAAGCGGCGCTGAGTGCCGCACAAACCCTGCGCGGGGAGGGCTGAGCCATGGGAGCCCGATACTTCGGCGCCGCCGTCCAGCGCAAGGAGGACGACCGGCTGGTCGTAGGCCGCGGCCGCTATCTCGACGACGTGGCACTGCCCGGCATGCTGCACGCGGCTTACGTGCGCGCATCGGACGCGCATGCGCGGATCACCAATATCGACAGCAGCGCGGCGCTCGGTGTGCCCGGCGTCATCGCGGTCTTCACGGCGCGCGATTTCGGCGCCGAGAACAGACCGACGGCCCAGATGGCGCCGTCGCCACTGCTGCAGCAGGCCCCCACCTGGTCTCCGCTGGCCGACAAGCATGTCTGCTATGTCGGCGAGCCCGTGGCGATGGTCGTCGCCGAGACACGCGCCCTCGCGGAAGATGCCGCAGCGCTCGTCATCGTCGAGACGGATCCCCTGCCCGCCGTCACCGACTACAAGAGCGCGCTCGACCCCGGCGCGCCCCTGGCGCATGCAGACCTCAAGAGCAACCTCGCAGCGTCCATGCAAGCCCGCTTCGGCGACGTCGCCGGCGTCTTCGCGCGCGCCGCGCGTGTGATCCCGGTCACGCTGGAAATGCACCGTGGCGGCTGTCACGCGATGGAGTGCCGCGGCGTCGTGGCGGCATGGTCCCCGGCGGGCGATGAGCTGACGGTCTATTCATCGACGCAATCGCCTTATCCGGTCCGCAAGGGCATCGCCCGCCACCTGGGACTGGATGAGCATTGCGTGCGCGTCATCGCCCCGGACGTCGGCGGCGGCTTCGGTCCGAAGGCGGTGTTTTATCCAGAGGAGTTGTCGGTCCCGCTCGCCGCACAGCGCGTCGGCCGTCCGGTGAAGTGGATCGAGGATCGCCGCGAGCACATCCTGGCGACGACCCAGCAGCGCGATCAGCTCTGGACCGTCGAGGTGGCGGTCGCCGCCGACGGCCGCCTGCTCGGACTGCGCGGCCGCATCGTCCACGACAACGGCGCCTATGTGCCCTATGGCCTGATCCTGCCGGGGACGACGGTACAGTCCCTTCCGGGCCCCTACGCGCTCGAAGCCCTGGATGTCACGCTCGATGTCGCGCTCACGAACTTCGTGCCGACCACGCCCGTGCGCGGCGCCGGCCGCCCCAATGCGGCCTTCGCGTTGGAGCGCATCGCCGACATCGTCGCCCGCGACGTCGGGCTGGACCCTGCCGAGATACGCCGCCGCAGTTTCGTGAAGGCGGCGCAGATGCCCTACCCGACGGGGCTCAACGGGCGCGACGGCACGCCCATCGCCTATGACGGCTGCGATTTCCATCAGAGCCTCGAACTGGCCCTGGCGCGCTTCGACGCCGGCGACTTCAGGCGTCGGCAGACGGCCGCGCGTGCCGAGGGGCGCTATCTCGGCATGGGCATCGCGACCTACGTGGAAGATACGGGCCTCGCGCCCTTCGAAGGCGCCACGGTGCGCGTCGACAGCAACGGCCGCGTGATCGTGGAGACGGGTGCTGCGAGCCAAGGCCAGGGGCATGCCACCATTTTCGCGCAGATCGCAGCCGATCAGCTCGGCGTCGACATCGCCGACGTCACGGTGAAGTCGGCGGACACGGGCGTGTTCCCGCTCGGCATCGGGACCATTGCGAGCCGTGTCGCGGTGACGGGCGGCAGCTCCGTGCTCATGGCCGCCAGGAACGTGCGCGCCAAGGCCCTGAAGATCGCGGCCGTCATGCTCGAAGCCGCCGAAAGCGAGCTGACGCTCGAGGATGGCCACGTGCAGGTTGCGGGAGGATCGAACAAAAAACTCCCGCTCGGTGCTCTGGCCGCGCGCCTTGAAGGCATTCCCGGCCTGCCGATGCCGCCGGGCATCACGCCCGGCCTCAGCGACACCGCCTACTTCGAGGCGCGGCAGACGACCTTTGCCTGCGGCAGCAACGTCGCCGAGGTGGAGGTGGACATCGAAACCGGCGGCGTGAAGGTGCACCGCTACGTGGTCGCCCACGACTGCGGTCTTCTGATCAACCCGATGCTGGTCGATGGCCAGATCCGCGGCGGCGTGGTGCACGGCATCGGCAATGCCCTGTTCGAACGCATGATCTACGACGAGGGCGGGCAGCCGCTCACCACCAACTACGGTGAGTACCTGCTGCCGACGGCGCCGGAAATGCCGAACATCGAGATCGTTCACACGCAGACGCCCTCCGAGCGCAACCCGCTCGGGGTGAAGGGCGCCGGCGAGGGCGGCACGATCCCGGCCACGGCCTGCATCATCGCGGCCATCGAGGACGCGCTGGCTCCATTCGGCATTGCCTTGCGCGAGCATCCGGTTTCCCCGCAGCGGCTCATCGAGCTGCTCGCGGACAAAGGCTGAGGCGCGCTCCGCAAGAAGCGCCTCGGAAATGCAGTGAATGGCGGGGCAACCGCCAAGACAAACGGGAGGAAGCACATGGGAAGCGGTGTCAATGCGGGTGCCCGGCTGGACCGGCTTCCCGTCGGGCGGTTCCACTACCGGATCTTCTGGCTGGTGGGCGCGGGCATGTTCTTCGACGGCTATGATCTCTACGTGGCCGGCAGCGTGCTGGCGGCCACGATCAGCTCGAAGTTCTCGACCCTTCCTCAGAACCTGCAGTTCATCTCGCTGACGTTCGTGGGCATGACCATCGGCGCCTTCGTCACCGGGTTCCTCGGCGACTGGTTCGGGCGCCGCTTCACGTATCAGATCAATCTGCTCATCTTCGGGCTGGCGTCACTCGCTGCAGCGTTCGCGCAGAACATGGAGCAACTGATCTTCTGCCGCTTCGTGCAAGGGCTGGGGCTCGGTGCCGAGATCGTGGTCGGATACTCAACGCTGACGGAGTTCGTGCCGCCAGCCTCGCGAGGGCGATGGCTCTCCTTCATGGCCTTGCTCGTCGTCGCCGGCTTCCCGGTAACGTCGGTGGTGGCCTATTTCGTCATTCCGGCCTTCGGCTGGCGGCCGATGTTCGTGATCGCGGGCGTGGGCGCCTTGTGGGTCTGGTATCTGCGCAAGTCGATGCCGGAATCGCCGCGCTGGCTCGAATCCAAGGGGCGGCTCGAAGAAGCCGACAAAGAACTCGCGGCGATCGAGGCTGAGGCCGCCAAGGACGGACCACTTCCGCCCCCGGCGGAGCAGGCTGGTACCGCGCGCCAGGTCAGCGCCTGGTCGCTGCTGCACGCCCCGCTCCTGCAGCGGTTGCTAGTGGGATGCTGGGTCCTTATCACCATCAACACGCTCATATTCGGTTTCGTGATCTTCCTGCCGCAGTTCTTCCTGCGCCAGGGTCTCACAATCACCCAGTCGTTCGGCTACACCGCGGTGCTGGCTGTGGCCTCCATCGTTGGGTGCGCGGTCGGCGCCTTCACATCCGACTTTGTGGGACGGCGCTGGAGCATCATCGGCGCTTCGGTCGTGACGGTGATCGCCGGCGTCGTGTATGCGAGCTTCAATGCCGCCTCCGATCCGGCAATTGTGCTCTCCGTCGGTTTCGTCCTGATCGTCGCGATCTACGTGCAGACGGCGATCCTGCTCGGCGTCTACACGCCGGAGCTTTTCCCCACGGAGATCCGCCTCAGGGCCAACGGCATCTGCAATACGCTCGGCCGGCTTGCCACGGTGTTCTCGCCCTTCGTCGTGGGCTACCTGATGCAGACGTATCAGCTGCCGGGGGTCGTGGCGCTCATGGTCGGCCTCGTCATCGTGCAGATCATCGTCGTCTGGGCGTGGGGTGTTGAGCCGAGCCGCAAGGGGCTGGAAGAGGTCGCGGGGTAGCATCTCGGCCGGGCGAACCCCGCGCCCGGCTGCAAAGCGCGCGCCAGTCTCCAAAAGGCTATACGTCCCTGCCGATCCTGACCGGGATCGACTTCGCAGCCGGCACCTTGCTGCCCTTCGCATAATGCCCCATCGGCAGCAGCACGTTGCACTCGGGGTAGTAGCTGGCCGCGCATCCTTCCGGGATC
>RXJK01000097.1 GCA_003963125.1 Hyphomicrobiales bacterium | reverse complement strand
CCCAAGGCGCGTGGCGTCACGATCGAGCGCACGGTCATGGTCGACGCGCACAATGCGGCGCGGGTGCGCCTCGATGGCGTCGAGGTCGGCGCGGACGCGCTGCTCTTCGATGGGGCGACGGGCGAAGCGGTGCTGGAGGATGTGCTCGATAAGGCGCGCGTGCTCGTTGCGGCAGAGCTGCTGGGCGCTGGAGATGAAGCTTTTCAGCGCACCATCGGCTACCTGAAGGAACGGCAGCAGTTCGGCCGCAAGATCGGCGAGTTCCAGGGGCTGCAGCACCGCGCCTCCATGCTGTTCTGCGACCTGGAACTGACGCGCGCCGCCGTGCTGAAGGCGGCGCAACTCATCGACGAAGGGGCGGAAGCCAAGAAGCGCCACGCCGCCGTCAGCGTTGCCAAGGCCAAGGCCTGCGTGGCGGGCGGCCTCGCCGTGCAGGAAGGCGTGCAGATGCACGGCGGCATCGGCATGACGGACGCGTTCGAGATGGGCTTCTTCATGAAGCGCGTGCGCGTGCTGCAGGAACTTTTCGGCGATGCTTCGTTCCATGAAGATCGCCTGGCAACCTCGAGCGGATACTGAAACGCGTGACACCTCATTCCAAGCGCGGCGGACGCGCGGCCGCGACTGCGGAGATCCCGGCAGGTCTTGCCTCGGTGCAGGCGATCACGGAGGCTTTGTCGTCCGTCGGCTACATCGCCACGCGGCAGATCTCGACGGCACTCTACCTCGCCCACCACTTGCGCAAGCCGGTGTTGATCGAGGGGCCGGCGGGCGTCGGCAAGACGGAGCTTGCGGTGTCGGCGGCGCAGTGCCTCGGCTTCCCGCTCTTGCGGCTGCAATGCTACGAGGGCCTCGACGACGCCAAGGCGCTCTATGAGTGGAAATACGGCAAGCAGCTTCTCTACACGCAGATCCTGAAGGACAAGATCGGCCAGATCATTTCCGCGGAGGACAGCCTGAAGGAGGCGTTCGGCAAGCTCGGCGGCTTTCAGGACGTGTTCTTCTCGCGCGAGTTCCTGGAGCCCAGGCCGCTGTTGCAGGCGATGGAGCAGCCCGCTGGCAGCGTGCTGCTGATCGACGAGGTCGACAAGTCTGAAGAGGCCTTCGAGGCGCTGCTTCTGGAGGTGCTCGCCGACTACCAGGTGACGGTCCCGGAGATCGGTACGATCAAGGCGCAGGTGCCGCCGCTCGTCATTCTCACATCCAACAATACGCGCGAGCTCGGCGATGCCCTGAAGCGGCGCTGCCTGCATCTGCACATCGGCTTTCCCGACGCGAGGCTCGAGCGCGACATCGTGCGCGCCCGCGTGCCGGGTCTCTCGGACAAGCTGCTCGGGCAGATGGTCGCCTTCGTGCAGGCGCTGCGCGAAGAGAACATCCGCAAGCCGCCGTCGGTGGCTGAAGCCGTCGACTGGGCGCGCACGCTCCTGCTGCTGCACGCCGAAGCGCTCGACGAGACGCTGGTCCGCGAGACGCTCAACGTCCTCATCAAGCGCGAGAGCGACGTACAGGCGCTTGAGGACCGCATGCTGCCGCTGACGAAGTCCGCCGTTGATGCCGGAGGACGGCCGGTCTGATGGAACGCGCGCTCAACGGCTTCATCCGTGCGCTCCGCCTCGCCGGGGTGGAGGCGTCCACAGCCGAAGCCATCGACGCGGCGCGTACGTTGGCGCTGGTGGGCTACGACGACCGCGAGGCATTGCGCGCCTCGTTCGGCGTCGTGCTGGCGAAGTCGGAAACCGAGAAGTCGATCCACGATACCGTCTTCGACCAGTACTTCGCGCGGCCTGCGGAACCCGCCGGCAAATCGCAGGAGACCGAAGCGGAGGAGAACAGCAGCGCGGGCGACAGCCCCGAGACCGGTGATCCCGAGATCGACGGCCTGCTTGGCATGGCCGCGGGCGGCGGAGGCGACGGCGGCGGGAGCGATGCCACGCGCGCGCAGATCAACCGGGCAGCCACGGAAGCCGGTGCCGACGAGATCCGCTTCCAGTCGCAGACGTCCTACTACGTCGCGCGGACCATGGACCGGCTCGGCATCGGCGCGCTCGAGGCCCGCCTCATCGAGCTGTTGAACCGGAACAGGCCCGAGGCGCAGGCGGAGGCGCAAATCCTCGCTGACGCCCGCGACAGGCTGCGGCGCATGGTTCGTGCGGCGATCGACCGGCGCTATGAACTCTACGGCCGGCCCGCGACCGAACAGTTCATGACGGACGTCGCCGTCAACAAGGCGATGGCGCAGATCGGCACCTCCGATCTGCCGCGCATGAAGGCGGCCGTCGCGCGCATGGCCAAGCGGCTCGCCGTGAAGCATTCCCGCCGGCAGCGCATCAAGCTCAACGGGCAGCTCGACGTGCGGCGCACGCTGCGGGCCAATGCGGGCCGCGACAGCGTGCCGTTCGATCTCGTGTTTCGCTACAAGCGCCGCGACAAGCCGCGCATCGTCGCCGTGTGCGACGTGTCGGGGTCGGTGTCGGCGCACGCTCGCTTCCTGCTGCTGTTCCTGCACACGCTGCATCACGCGGTGACGGACCTCGCCACGTTCGTGTTCTCCAATACGCTGCATGACGTCGAAGACCTGCTCGAGCGCCTGCCCTTCGAGCAGGCGATGGCGCAGATCCTGCGCGACTACGGCGGCGGCGGCACCGATTACGGCGCGGCGTTCGCCAAGCTCGAAGACGAATACTGGGACGATATCGACAAGCGCACCACGGTGCTCATGCTCGGCGACGGCCGCTCGAACTACACGCCCGCGCGCATCGAGCTTTTCCGCGAGATGGCGGACCGCGCCAAGCGCATCGTGTGGCTCGCGACCGAGGCGCCCGGACGCTGGGGCACCGGCGACAGCTACATGCTCAAGTACCTGCCCTACTGCGCGCAAGTGAGCCACTGCGTCACCGTGGCCGACCTCGAGCGCGCGGTGGACGAAGTTCTCGAAGCCTACTGAGATTTGCAACGAACGTCCGGGAGGGACGCGATGACCAACTTCAACGATCTGTTCTCGATCAAAGGCAAGGTGGCGCTCGTCACCGGCGGCTCGCGCGGCATCGGCGAGATGATCGCGGCGGGTTTCCTGGCCAACGGCGCCAAGGTCTACATCTCTTCGCGCAAGGCGGAGACGTGCGACGCGACCGCGAAGAAGCTCGCCGAGACCTACGGCAGCACGTGCGTGTCGCTGCCGGCCGATCTCTCCGATCTTTCGGGCGTGCAGAGCCTTGCGCAGCGCCTTGCCGAGCGCGAGACGCACCTCGACATCCTCGTCAACAACGCGGGTGCCGCCTGGGGCGCGCCGATCGAGAGTTTCCCGGAGGTCGGCTGGGACAAGGTGATGGACACCAACGTCAAGGCCGTCTTTTTCCTGACGCAGAAGATGATGCCGCTTCTGCGGCAGGCGGCCAAGGGCCCGAGCCCATCGCGCGTGATCAACATCGGCTCCATCGATGGGCTCAAGACCGCCGCCTTCTCCACCTTCTCCTACGGCGCCTCGAAGGCCGCCGTGCACCACCTGACGCGGTTCCTCGCCGCGCAGTTCACGCAAGAGCGCATCCTGTTCAACGCCATCGCGCCGGGGCCCTTCCCGACCTGGATGCTGTCGACGGGCGTCGGGTTCGGCGGCAAGACCGAGGGCGTGGACTGGGATGCGGTCGGCAAGCGGACGCCGGCCGGGCGGGTCGGAACGCCGGAGGACATCGCGGGGCTTGCGATCTTCCTCTCCTCTCGCGCAGGCGAATATATCGCCGGCCAGGTGATCGCCTGCGACGGCGGCGCCGTGGCCGCGGCTTGAGCTTTGGCGCCCGGCGCGCCATGGTCGGACTTGTCTGCCCGCGGCGCGGTCCTAAAATCGCCGGTAGATCCCTAAAAGCCATGATGAAGAAATGAACTAGGGGCGGAGCAAAGTCGATGTGCGCAGCCTGGTCGCGACCTGGCGTGGACCCCCGCCTGCGCGGGGGTGACGTTGAGAAAGGATCGAGCCCTGCGCAATCTCCGCCGTCATGCCCGCGAAGGCGGGCATCCACGCAAGGTTGCCATGGATCACTGATTTGCAATGAAGGCGCTGCAGGGCGCAGATAGACCGGAACCAGAGCGAGGAACGAGAGGAAGCCCCATGACGAAAGCCAAGACGTCCAAATCGAGCGCGAAGGTTTCGGCCTTCGGCTTCAACCCCACCGACGACCTCAATGACCTGCGCATGTCCGAGAAGGCCATGCCGCTCTACGAGCACGTCAAGCGCTTCATCAAGGAGACGGTCGACCCGATGTCGGTCGAGTTCCACAAGCTCGGCGAGGGTCGCAAGGACCGCTGGAGTTACGCGCCGGGCCAGCTCGAGCTGCTCGACGCGGCGAAGTCGAAAGCCAAGAAGGAAGGCTTGTGGAACTTCTTCCTGCCCGACGCCGAGACGGGCGAGGGCCTGAAGAACCTCGACTACGCCTACATCGCCGTCGAACTCGGCAAAAACTCGCTCGCCTCCGAATGCATGAACTGCTCCGCGCCCGACACCGGCAACATGGAGGTGCTGGAGCGCGTCGGCACGCCGGCGCAGAAGGAGAAGTGGCTCAAACCGCTCCTCAACGGCGAGATCCGCTCGGCCTATGCCATGACGGAGCCCGACAGGGCCTCCTCGGATGCCAAGAACGTCGGCATGCGCGCCGTGCTCGAAGGCAACGAGTGGGTGATCAACGGCGACAAGTACTACATCTCGGGTGCCGGCGATCCGCGCTGCAAGATCATGATCACCATGGTCAAGACCAGCCCCGATGCGCCGCCGGACAAGCAGCAGTCGCAGATCCTCGTGCCCGTCGACACGCCAGGGGTGAAGATCCTTGGTCCCATGCACGTATTTGGTGACGACGACGCGCCGCACGGGCACATGCACATCCGCTTCACCAACGTGCGCGTGCCGAAGGAGAACATCCTCCTCGGCGAGGGCCGCGGCTTCGAGATCTCGCAGCTTCGCCTCGGGCCCGGCCGCATCCATCACTGCATGCGGTCTATCGGCCAGGCGGAAAAGGCGCTCGACCTGATGGTGAAGCGCGGCCTGTCGCGCGAAGCCTTCGGCAAGAAGCTCGTCTGGCTCGGCGGGAACATCGAGATCATCTCGCGCGCGCGCATCGAGATCGAGAGCATGCGGCTGATGGTGCTGAAGGCGGCCAAGGCCATGGATGTGCTCGGCAACCGCGAGGCGCGGATCTGGGTGCACATGGTGAAGGCGCTGGTGCCGGAGCAGGTGTGCAAGATCATCGACCAGGCGATCCAGATGCACGGCGCCACCGGCGTCTCGCAGTGGACGCCGCTCGCCTCCATGTACGCCAAACAGCGCACGCTGCGCCTCGCCGATGGTCCCGACGAGGTGCATCACCTCGTCGTCGGCCGCAACGAGGTGCGCCAGTACGAGGGCGAAGCCTCCTCGGCCGAGGAGATGCAAGGCACCATGGTCTGGCGCAACGGCTAAGGAGTGTGGCGCTTCTCTTCCCGTAAGTGGCGAGAGGGAGCGACGATGCGACCCGCGTGTCCCCTCTCCCCATGCAGCGCAGCGGAGTGGGGAGAGGGTGGAGCTTGCCCCGGACTTGATCCGGGGGTGAGGGGCAGAAACCGGCTCTTAGCCCTGGATTTGCCGCTGCCCCTCACCCCGACCCTCTCCCCGCAGGCGGGGAGAGGGAGAAGTAAGGCGCACG
>RXJK01000140.1:2289-5645 GCA_003963125.1 Hyphomicrobiales bacterium | reverse complement strand
TTCTGCCGATTATGTGTGGACCCTTTTGGGCTCAATCACCTTCGGCACCAATACGGTAAACCTCTCCGATAACGGCCTGGTCATTGTCATCGTTGACGGCACCGCGACCGGCTACGCCATCGACATGGCAACGCGGGCTTTCGGGACGATCTCCGATCCGTCCTTCTACGGCGCGACAAGCGTCGATTATCTCGACACCTATTTCATCTTCAACCGCCCGAACACCGCGCAGTTCTACATTTCCCTGTCGCTTGTGACCTTCAACATGCTGACGGGAACGGCTGGGGCTATCTATCAGGGTTCGATCATCGCTGGTGGGGCGGGTTACACCAACAGCACCTATACGAACGTCCCGCTTGCGGGCGGGACTGGAACCGGAGCGACGGCAGACCTGACGGTATCTGGTGGCGTCATCACCGTGGCGACCATCAATAATCCTGGCACCGGTTACGCCAACAACGACACGCTTACCATCACCTCGACCACTCCGGGAACACCGGGGGCCATCCAGTCCGGCTCCATCAGCACCCCAGGCTCTGCCTACACGAACGGCACCTATACCACTGTTCCGCTTACGGGTGGAACTGGCACGGGTGCGCAAGCGACCATTGTCATTGCCGGCGGCGTTGTGACCGCGGTCACGATTACCGCCAAGGGCTCGGGCTACGTCAAGAACGACACGCTGTCCTGTGCGGCCTCGTCTGTCGGCGGCACAGGTTCCGGCTTCACATGGCTCGTTTCGCTGGTCACTGGAGGCTTTGTCTACACGGTTGACTTCGTTCACGGCTACGCCTTTGACCCTCTGGATATCGCTGGGAAAACGGGCGCGGCAGATAATATCCAGTGCCTCGCTGCAATCCACGGCGAGCTATGGCTGGTCGGTGAACTGACATCTGAAATCTGGTACAATACCGGCTCAGCGGATTTCACCTTCGGGCGCATCCAGGGCGCGTTCATCAACCATGGCTGCGTCGCTCCCTATTCTCTTTCGCAGCAGGACGTTTCGCTGTTCTGGCTGACACAGGACAGGCAGGGAAATGCAATCGTGGCGATGAGTTCCGGCTATGCCGTCGAGCGCGTTTCCACTCATGCCATTGAGCAGGAATTCCAGTCCTACTCCAAGATTGACGACGCGATCGGCTACTGTCACCAGATCGAAGGGCACGCCTTCTACATCCTGACCTTCCCGACCGCGAACAGGACGTGGGCCTACGAACTTTCAACGAAACAATGGCATGAGCGCGGCTCCCTGGATGGCAACGGCATCCTGAACCGCCATCGGGGCAATGCTTTCGCTTTCGCCTATGGCCAGGGTCATGTGGGCGATTTCCAGAACGGCGCGCTGTACGTCTTCGACCAGGATTTCTATTTCGACGGCACGACCCCGATTCCGAGGATCAGGACATTCCCGCACCTGGTAGGAGAAGACAGCAACCGCGTCGAATACATCCGTTTCGTGGCGGATATGGAGGTTGGGCAGTCGCTTGGAACGACATCCAATGACCCGCCGAAGATATCGCTTCGCTGGAGCGACAACCGGGGCGCCACCTATGGCAATCCGGTGCTGCGTTCCATGGGCGCAACAGGCCAGTACCTGATTTCGCCCCAGTGGCGGAAGCTCGGAATGGCTCGCGATCGTGTGTTTGAGATATCCTGGTCTGAGCCCGTCCGCACCGCCCTGAATGGTGCCTGGATCGAAATCAGGAAAGCCGCTTCCTGATGGCAACGACCGATAAGTCCCAACCAGGCACGCCGATTGTTCCATCTTCCGGTGAGCCGATCGTTATCAACGGGAGTTACGTCGCCCCGGTATGGATGCGGTTCTTCAACAACCTCGTCTCGACCGCCGGAGCATTTTCGGGGCAAGTCGGCGTAACGGTACAGCCCTACGACCCGCAGCTTTCATCGCTCATCCGGCAAAACAGCCAGAGCGCCGATTACACGCTCCAACTGACGGATGTAGGCTACCAGATTTACCATCCTTCGACTGATACCGCAGCCCGTAAGTGGACTATCCCGGCGAATTCGGCGGTTGCCTTCCCGATCGGTGCCCCCGTTACCTTAGTCAACGATACCGGTGCCGGCCCTATAACCATCGCGATCAATAGTGATACGCTCGTACTGGCCGGCGTTGGATCTACGGGGAACAGGACACTTGCTGCCGATGGCAACGCGACGGCCCTTAAGATAGGCGCTACCCGTTGGCAGATTAGCGGAAGCGGCCTGACGTGAGTTCTGTTGGGCAGCAGATGCTTCTAGCAGGTGAGGCGGCAGCGACGCTCACTTTTCAGGGAACAACCAACTACCCGAGTGATGGGCAGACCGTCACGTTTCTATCCGTCGATATTGGCGCGGCTGCCAGCGGTCGATACGTCTTCGTTTCAATCCCGTACTATAACGGAACGCTGGCAAACTATTCGATCGGCTCCGTCACCATTGGCGGCGTCCTGGCGACGATTCATTCGCAGCCCTTCGTGCCGGTAGGTGCCACAGCGTATGGTGGTTGCGCCCTTGTTTCGGCACTCGTCCCAATAGGGGCAACGGCAGACATCATCATAACGTGGGCCGCAAGTGGAGCCGGATACTACCGGCCCGAAATAAATGTCTATCGGGTGACAGGACTGCGGTCGAACACCCCCACCGATTTGGTCACAAATACCGCATCGAACCATAGTCCCAGCATTACAACTGTCACGGTCCAGAAAGGCGGGATCGCGCTGTTGGCGTGCCATATGTTTGGCGATTCAAACAGCCGCACCATGAGCGGTCTTCCAACAGACTTCATGACCAGTCCTCTGGCATCCACCGTCTACATCGGCGGGGGAAGCGCAGTCAGCACGGCCGGGCCGCTAACCGCCACAATACCCAACAGCGGGCAGGCGTACTGGTGCGTGATCATGGCGTCGTTTCGATAGGAACATTATGAAGTATTTTCAGCAGCTTGCGGCTGGCTTGAATGTCACGCCGCTGATGAACGCATTGTATCGCCAGCCAGAGCTTTGGAACCAGTTTCCGATCAGGACCAAGCATCCGGGCACGGCGCACTCGGACGTGAGCGATATCCTGGTCTGGTTCAACTCGCTGGAACAGGCACAGGAAGGCATCGTCGACGACAAGGAAACCATCCCGTTTCCGGCTTGGGAGAAACTGCCTCAACTGCGCCCTTTCATTTTCGACCTCATGCGGACGGTCGAGGGGACGCGCCTCGGCCGCGTAATCATTACCAAGCTTCCGCCCGGTAAGGAAATCACCCCGCATGTCGATCAGGGCGCGCCGGCTGAATATTATGTGCGGTTTCAGCTTGCGATCCAGTCCCTTCCGGGTGCGCTTTTCCATATCGGCGATGAGACCGTGAA
>RXJK01000140.1:0-2239 GCA_003963125.1 Hyphomicrobiales bacterium | reverse complement strand
CGCCGTCACCCACAGCGTGCAGAACAACTCGTCGGACGACCGCATCGTCTGCATCATGGACATTCGGTGCGGCTGATGATCACGGCTCAAATAGAGGTGCTGGACGAAGACACCCTGGACGAGGTCAAGCCGCTTCTCCCCAGCCATTACGATGAGCTTTCGGAGCATAAGCAGGAAGGCATTCCACTCGACCCGCAGTTCGATCTTTATCTCGCTCGCTCGGCTGCTGGCCAGGTCATCTATGTGACGCTCAGGGAGCGCGGCGCGCTGATCGGCTATCTGGTGTCGTTCGTTGTCCCCGGCATGCATTACCAGGGCTGCCTGACCAGCACGACGGACATTTTCTACGTGACGCCCGATCTTCGCGGTTTGCGCGGCGGCTCGCTGCTCTTCGATGCATGGAAGAAGGAATGCGCCCGTCGCGGCGTCAAGCTCATGCAGATCGGCATCAAGACGCGGCACGCGAAGTATGCAGGGCCACTGCTTGAGGCGGCCGGCTTCAATGCCACGGAACTTATGTTCTGGCAATTCTTGGACAAGGAATAGGCCCATGCGCCATCGTTGTTACGATGAAGTGCCGTTCGAGGCATTTTCGATTGCCCCGCGAGTAGCCACGGCGATCATCGGGTCGGCTGTCGTTGGCGCTGGTGCATCTCTTGCGGGCGCCAACGCCCAGGCTGACGCGACTCAGCAGGCGTCCGCCCAGCAGATGAAGATGTACAAGCAGACGCGCGCCGATCTGTTGCCGTACCAGCAGTTTGGCCAGGTCGGGGCGAACATGCTCCAGAGCCAGCTTCCGAGCCTCACAGCGCCAATCACTATGGATGAGGCGACGCTTCGCAACACACCCGGCTATCAGTTCAATCTCAACCAGGGCTTGAAGTCGGTCCAGAACGGCGCGGCAGCGAGGGGCCTCGGTGTTTCCGGCGCGGCAATGAAGGGCGCAGCTTCCTATGCCACCGGCCTTGCGGATTCGACCTATCAGAATCAGTTCAACAACGCCAACACGAACCAGACGAACGCCTACAATCGCCTGATGGGCGTCGCTCAGCTCGGTGAGAACGCGGCGGCCCAGACGGGGGCCTATGGCACGCAGACGGCGCAGTCGATCGGCAACAATACCATCCAGGGCGGCAATGCAACGGCAGCCGGCTATCTGGGCGCGGCTAATGCGCTGAACAACGGCGTCAACTCTTACGCCATGTACAATGCCATGCAAAACGGCCTTTTCAAGTAAGGGATAGACGATGGCTGACGGAAACGTAGATACGTCGATTTATCCCCATGCGAGCCAAAATTCGCTTATCGAGGGGCTTGGGCAGGCTGCGCAGTTCCGCAATCTCCTAATTCAAAATCAGCGCCAACAGGTCGGCCTTTCTCAGGACAAGATCAACCTCGCCCATCAGCAGTATGGCCAGCTTTCGCAGTTCCTTGGCTCTCTGGCGCAAGATCCGCGCATGGCTACCGATCAGGGCCCGGCGCTGCTTCATCAGGCCACACAGCAGGCCGTCCAGCAAGGCTGGATCACGCCGGATATCGCCAATGTCGAATTGGCGAATATGCCGACCGATCCGACGCAGATTCCGCAATATCTCCAGAGCCTGAACACCCGCGTTCAGGATGCCGCAGGGCAGTTTTCCAAGATCTACGGCGAGCCGATGACCATTTCGAACGGTTCGCAGACTCTGCCCGTTACCACAAGCCCGATCACCGGCATTCGCCCGATAGCCGCACCGATCACACAGACGCTTTCGCCAGAGACGCGCGCAACCCTGAACCAAGGAACGAATGCACAGGGTCAGCCTACGCTCACGCCTACGGCCACTATCCTTCAGGGTGCCGGGCTCAATCCAATGACGGCGCAGCCCCAGACGGCCCCCAGCGGCCCCGCAAACCGCCTTGTGCCGTTCGATCAGAACAATCCGGCGCCAGTGCCGGCCGCGCAAGGCGGTAGCGTCGTCATGGGGCCGCCGGCGGGCCAGGTTGAAGCCCAGACGCAGGCCGCCAAGGTCAGCTCAGACAAATACTCAGCCGACGCCGCTGCCCAGACCAACTATCAGCAGAACATTCTGCCGATCGAGCAGGCGTACCAGTCAGTCAAGGCGCTGGGGACAACCGGTGTTGGTCCCGGCTCGGAAGAGCTCAATCAGATGAAGAGCTTCCTTGTCACCATGGGTGTCATACCCCCCAGCGAATATCTTAAGGATTTCGACGAGGCGAACAAATATCTGACCCAGAT
>RXJK01000244.1 GCA_003963125.1 Hyphomicrobiales bacterium | reverse complement strand
CGCCGCGGCCGTGAACCTGCCGTCCAAGAGGAACGCGTCTTCAATCGCCGAGGGCTGCACGTTCGTGAAGACGAGCATTCACAAAACGTGCGCACATTCCGTCCTTTGTGAACGGTCCTGTAAACGACACCAAGCGAGTGCAGCTCAAAACACAGATTTAGCAATATTTTCAATGGCTGGGGGACTTGGATTCGAACCAAGACTAGCGGAGTCAGAGTCCTTCGCGGATCATTGATAATGCTAGAAATTTTCTCCAACCTGGCATCAATCGGACCGTTCTGAATCAATAGGTTGCATTTTGACCGCCAACTGAACTCAGCCCCCTTCCCTCTTCTCAAGTTTGCGGATCGCGCTGACGGCTAGCCCTGGATCCCGGTTGAGGTAGTGGCGATCCAGGATGCTGGTGACATCGGACAAGGTGTGCCCCGTCAAAGATGCGATCTCAGGTTCAGTAGCGCCCGCCAGCGCCAATCGCGATATTGCCGTCCCGCGAAGGTCGTGGAAGGTCACGCCTACGACCCCAGCAATCGCGCAGGCCTTCCGCCAGCTGCTCCTGAACCCGTCCGCGGTCCAGGGCATCCCTTCAGAATTGGTTAGGATGACCGGGCCCTGTCGGCCTGCGCGGGCGAGGTCTAGGGCGGCCTTCAGTGGCGCACCAACAGGGACCACTACGCGCCGACCGCTTTTTCCCTGTCGCAGCCGGATGTGCCGTCCGTCATAGGCACCCCAAGTGAGCGCAAGCAAATCCCCCTGGCGCTGACCGGTCCACAACGCCAGCGTCAGTGCGAGGTGGAGATGTTTGGGTGCCAGTTCGTAGAAGGCGGCTTCGTCGGCGGCCGTCCATACCTTGTCGGCACGCGTTGCTCGATAGGTGCGCCCAGCTCGTTCGCACGGATTGCAGGGAATCAACCCACGGTCGAGCGCCCAGCTCAACATTCTCGCGAAGACCTGCAGGTGATAGTCGGCCTGACGCCGAGAGGCCAAAGCGAGTTCGTCCCTCCACTGCAAAAATAATCCGCGCGTCCTCCGATCGGACAGTGCCGCCAATGGGAAGGTGCCGAATTTCTTTTCAATGAGGCGAAGCTTCGCGACGTAGTCCCGCCTAGTCCGGTCTGCGAGATCTGCGAAAGCGGTTGAGGCCCGAAAGGCAGCAATGATCGAGAAGATGACACCCTGCGGCGGAGCCACTTTGGCTGCAACGGCGGCGTGGTAGGAAGCGATGAATTCTGGGCTACCCGGTTCCCCCTGTAAGCGAGGGCCGCCCTTCCACGCGAAATAATAGGTCCGCTTCGTACCATCTGCGAGCGTTTTCGTGACCTGATTGATGCCCTTCAGCCGGATTTGCATTGCTTAGATAACCATTCGTCGAAGGGAGCGTTCCTCACCGACTCACCGGCCCTTTCGCTACCCAGGGTGATCTTGCCGGCATTCAAGTCAACCTCAATCCGGGCGACGACGAACCCAGCATCCCGCGCCGCCTTCACAAGACCAACCACATCCGACTGCCGGACCCTCCGGCGCCGGGGGCGCGCCTGCTTCGGCGCATCGCGCTCAACAAGTTTCAACGAGCCGGCGGACATTTCGAAATCTCGACTTTGTAGCCCGTGAAACATACCCTGAATTGGCTAATCACCGCCAGAGGAAAATAGATTTTGCGCACTTTTATCAACGGTTTCAGGCACTATATTTCGCGTGAAACAATGTTGCTATTGCCAACAAAACTCTTACGTCACTCACACAAAAAGGGCCCCAAAAGCACCAAGCTCTCAAAGGCCGCTTCCTGCGTCAGAGGGAGATGGCTGAGCTAAAGGAATCAGTCAGATGAACGAATCGGGCACGGACTGAATGGCAAGCCATGTCGCAAAAGCACGAGTAATATTATTTCCAAATAAGGCCATTCATGAATCATTTTGTTTCGCGAGAGAACTTGTAACAAAAATGTTATCGGCAAATTCTGTGGAAAACTCGTTGACGTTCGCGAATTTCTGTGCAGCGACCAATTTGGTCAGCTTGCTCAGTCGGAGAAACGTCGGCATCCTACTAACCGAAATGCAATCGGCCCGGTCTGGAGACCGAGCCGATGGGAGAGAGGTCCGGAACGTGTGTCTGTTGCGTGCGTGAGTTCGGTGGAACTCTGCGTTGCTGATCCTGGCAGGGATTTCGCAACGGATACTAGGTGGAACGTCCCAAGAGAAAGCGCAATTCGTGGCGGTCGTCAAGAGTCGCCCAATTCGAGCACAGCGCTTTCGGAGATGCCCAACTTAATATCCACAGAATTTCGCCGAGGGCGCATAGGGCTCCCCTCGGAACGGTCGCGAGAACGGTAGCGGGGCGGGGCGGCAGAGGCCGCTACTACGGGGATCTGGGAAAGCGGCGGGTCAGTCCGAAAGGCGCAACGACCCAACCAGACGCGGGCATCCGCGCCAAAGAAATTGTGCGCCAATCTCGGAGCGATGCAGCCGGGGTGAAACCGGACGGCCGCTGGCTCGAATGAGCCCCAAGGCGTCAAGGTCATCTTGCGCGATCCGAGGGCCGATATGCGACGGGCTCGTCCGAAAGGATTGATGGGCACACCGCCTCGGCATAGGACCAACCACATGAGCCGCATTGCGCGGCCATGTGGTTGGGCGTCCTATGCCGAAAGCTCGGGGTCTGAACCGAAGGATTGATGAGTGATAGAGAAGAATAGGAGCAAGTATAAATCACGCTCAACAATGAGCCGGGCGGCAGCAAGTCGTGAAAATGAAACGTGAAGTTCAAAAAAAAAGCACGGCAAGTTTCGTGCGCAGTGGAACAAAAAGTAAACAGAGATGGCGAAAAAAATTTAGATCCACGTTGAGCCTTTCTGACGAGCGCGAGCGCCTTGAAAATGATGCTGCAGCGCGGTGGCTTAAGAGGGTATCTGCGCAAAAATCAGGTCAAAAAATCCGGAAGCCCGAGACTCGTAAGAGTTTGATGCGTAAAGCATGATGCGGAAATTCTGCGATTGTGCCGCAGCCAATAGGTAATTGTAAAAACGCGCCAATTTTGTCGCCAAAGCGGCTGCACGCAGGCCAACTTCGGCGATGACTTCATCCCTCTTCCTGACGTCAACCCCATAGTTGAAGTCAGCAGCTAAGCGCAGAACCGAGAGAACGTTGTGGTGGTCTTGTGGTCGGGTTTGATTGAAATGATTGGCATTTTCTAATCCAACCAGCCTGGATACTCCCCAGATACCCCCCTAGTATGTCTGCAAGTGGCCCCTGACGTTAACCCCAGAGGTAACGTTACCTCCCCCGGCAACATTGGCGACCCGCCACCCTGGCGGCCTCCAGTACGCCAATACGGCGGCCTCACCGCAATCCGCCACGATGGCGGCATCCCGGCGCCCTCGCGCGCGTGCGCGCACTGCTGCGAAAATCCCGCGAGGACCCGCCCAAGCCGGGGGCAGCCTCCGCTGTCAGCGGACCCTCACCAGTCGGGTTTCGCCCGACTGGCAGCTTGGCTGGCCACAACGGTTGTGGCGGGCTTGGGCGGCCACAAATTGCGGCCAGCGGGACGGCCACAAGCAGGGCAAGGTGAGGGCAATGGCGGGTACTCCCGCTGCAACGGGACTGTCCCGGCCGGGCGGGACTTTGGGTCGGCTCACTGTGGACCGGGTCAGGCTGAACCGGGAGGTCAGGGTGGCCCCCCCCGGGGGTGTCCGCTGTGGCCTTCGTCGTCGGAGCGACCATGCTCTGTCCGAAGGTCTTCCGTCTGACGACCAATGAGGTCACAGACTGCAACCTCAAAGTCATTCCCCGCCCATGGAGAACTTCCCCGCCAGCGGGGATCACTCGGCCATCACGAAACCCGAACGATCACTTGCGCTTCGGGCTTCCGCGAAGTCGAAGGCCTGGCCCGGTGCCCTCGGTGGCGACTTTGCCGTCGTCAATGAACTCGATACCAGCCGCCTCGACAGCGCGCTTCAAGCTGTAAAGCGTGCTCAACTTGGGGTCGGATTCCCCGACCTCGAAACGCTTGATCGTATTGACGAACACGCCCGAACGCTTCGCCAAATCCTGTCTTGTCCAAGACAGCATGGCGCGCGCCGCACGCAATTGTTCCGGGGTCAGCATGGTGTCCGCCCGCTTATGCTTGGCGGTCGAAATGCTCAACATAAATGGCCAAATGGCTCCCTTGACGGTCTCTCAGGGACCATTATTAGTAACTTAGTGGACGCCTAGATGTCTATTGGAAGACGTCTAGCTTCACGAGTCGCGCGTTTCTAAGGCGCTCGCCCCGCGTCTTCTGAACGCATAAGCCCCGCCCGATGCTGGAACATCGAGCGGGGCGCAGCAGATAGCCACCGGAGGTGAAATCCATGGCAACCCAAGCCCTAAAACTATTCGCACAGACTGACAATGCCGACGTCATCGCCGGCGAGATCGTTGCGGCGATCAATGGAAGTCCGCACACGCCCTGCCGAGAGGCAATCGCAGAGATCATTCGCAAGCATGCGGCTGACGCCGATGGCACCGCACCATGCCCATTGGTGAGTGACCAGCTGACATGGTTCGAGGTGCCTAAAACTCTCGCCGCGAACCTGTCGCCTGCAATGGCTCAGTTCCGCGATCTGCAACGCAAGGATCGGCACCCCGCAAAGCAGACGAGATCGGACGACGTCGACGTTGATCGCCTAGCGCTTAACGACTTGGCGCGCGCCATCATCGACCGGCCGGTGAGCAGCTACCAGGACCTGCGGGAAAAGGCGTTGGTCGTCGAGGAGTTCTATCTGGGGTGGCTGCGCCAAGGCGGCTACGTGGAATCCACGTCGGACAGCATCTCCGCGCGATCCTTATTGGCTCTCATCGACGGGGTGCTGGCGTTCCAAGGGGCGGCGCAAGCAGAGGAAGGGCGCAGAACTCAGCACGCTGACGCCTTGGACGATCTGGCGGCCGCGGTCTCTGACAGTGATCGGGCGATCGGCGGGACGCCTGTGCTGCTTTCGGCGAAAGGACGGGAGTACGTTGTCGCTCAACTCGACGTCGAAGCCGCCGAGGAGGCCCAAGATGAGGAGGCGATCGAAGCGGCAACAGAGAGGCTTCGCTCTGTCGAAGTCGCCATCATCACGAAGACGGCAACTGACTGGTCCGACGTTGTCGACAAGGCGCACGTGGCCAATTCGCGCACGGGGACCTCTTGCGCAATCGCCCTCGCATCAGTTGTTCAGGCGGCCTTGGAGATGGGAGGGCTGAACAATGTCTGACCGTCGCCAATTCCTCAGCACCCTCGGAAAGGCCCTTGGCGCGGGCGGCCTCCTCCTGCCTGTCGCGGGGCAGAAGGCGGCATTCGCCATGCCCTCCGATCTCGCGAAGGTTGCAGACATCCCGCTTGTTGCGGCCAAACTGCCACCGACGCCGGAAGCGCTCCTCATGCGAGAGATACGGGCCGAGCTACGCGCTGAGTATCTTAGGCAATGCGAGGGCCGGTCGCTTGACCAGTATCAACAGGCCTGGAAGGCCACGTACATCCGATATAAAGCCGCTACGCACCTTGTGGCAGACAAGGTGGATCCGACGTGGGCCGACTGCGTCGCGCTGGCAGAAAGGATTTGGCACGCCTTGCCAAAGGAAAGCGTCGGTGGGAGGGATACCGGTGCGCTCAGCACGAACGGGCTGTATTTGGGTGGCTGCAACAGTGCGCACCAAGCCATTGTCGCG
>RXJK01000060.1:8504-11098 GCA_003963125.1 Hyphomicrobiales bacterium | reverse complement strand
GGAGAAGGTCGCCTCCGTTCCCTCTCCCCATGCAGCGGAGCGGAAGGGGGAGAGGGTTAGGGTGAGGGGCAGAAATGATGGAAAAGCGCAGTCTCACTGTCTCTGTCACCCTCGGGCTTGTCCCGAGGGTCCAGTGCGCGGCGGGACGTCGGCCAAGCTTTTCGCATTGCGCCTGCGTCGCCCTGGATGCTCGGAACAAGTCCGAGCATGACAAGAATGCGCCGATGCCCCTCACCCCGCCCCTCTCCCCGCGAGCGGGGAGAGGGAGAAGAGGGCACAGTCGGCGCGTGGCGATTGCGGGTCCGGCTTTGTCGAGGGCGCAGAGGCCGAGTGGAGAGAGGGAAAGCACCTTCGTCCGGCACCGAGCTCAGAGGACCTTGCCGGGGTTGAGAATGTTGTCGGGGTCGAGGGCGGCCTTGATGCGGCGCATGAGGTCGAGGGCGACGGGGTCCTTGAACTCGGCGAGTTCGTGGCGCTTCAACTGGCCGATGCCGTGCTCGGCCGAGATCGAGCCGCCCATCTCGACGACGATCGAGTGCACACGATGCATGACGCGGTCGCGCAGTGCTTCGAACTCGGGTCGCGGCATGCCGATCGGCTGGGCGATGTTGTAGTGCACGTTGCCGTCGCCGAAGTGGCCGAACGCGAGATAGCGGGCACCCGGGCAGATCTCCCCAACGGCCGCATTGGCGCGCCCGACGAACTCCGGGATCGAGGCGACAGGCACCGAGACGTCGTGCTTGATGCTGCCGCCTTCGGGCTTCTGTGCCTCGGAGACGGCCTCGCGCAGTTTCCAGAAGTCGCGCGCCTGCGCAAGGGACGCCGCCACGCGTGCATCGATGACGATGCCGTCCGCAATGCCGGCTTCCAGCACCTCGGTCAGGCTCCGCTCCGCGGTGCCGTCGGCCTTGGCGGCGGAGAACTCGGTCAGCACGTACCAGGGATGCGCCGTGTCGAAGGGATCGCGTGTTCCGGCGACATGCTTCAGGACGAAGTCGATGACGATGCGGGGCATGAATTCGAAAGCGGTCAGCGCGGAGCCGGCGCGATCCTGGGCGGCGACGAACAGCGTCCGCGCCGCCTCGATCGAGGGAATGGCGACGAGCGCCGTCACGGTCTCCGCCGGCCGCGGGAAGATGCGCAGCACGGCCGCGGTGATGATGCCGAGCGTTCCTTCTGCGCCGACGAACAGGTCCTTCAGCGCGTAGCCGGTGTTGTCCTTCTTGAGGGCCGTCAGGCCGTTCCAGATGCGGCCGTCGGCGAGCACTACTTCGAGGCCCAGCACGAAGGCGCGCGCGTTGCCGTAGGCCAGAACGCCGACGCCGCCGGCGTTGGTCGAGAGATTGCCGCCGATCTGGCAGGAACCTTGCGACGGCAGGGTGAGCGGAAAGAAGCGGTCTACCGACTGCGCTGCGGCCTGCGCCGCTTCGAGCGTGAGACCGGCTTCCACAGTCATAGTAAAACCTACGGGGTCGAGCGCGCGCACGGCCTTCATGCGCGACAGCGACAACAGGATCTCGCCCTGCATCGGCACCTGACCGCCGACGAGGCCAGTGTTGCCCGACTGCGGGACGACGGCGATCTTGTGCCTGTGGGCGAGCGCCATGATGCGCGAGACCTCGTCGGTCGAAGCGGGGCGCAGCACCAGCGCGGAGCGGCCCTTCCACTGGTCGCGCATTTCGCGCAGGTAGGGAAGCTGCGCGTCCGGATCGAGCAGCGCGTGCGAGGCGCCGACGATGTCGGTGAAGGCGGCGATGAGGTCGGGTGTCAGGCGGGTTTCTTCTGGCATCATGGAGTTCCTAGGCGCGGCCCATGGCGGCGCGGCGCAGGCGGTCGTTGATGGCTTCGCCCAAACCTTCGTCGGGGATCGGGGCGACGGCAATGGCCGTCGATCCCGTCGCGTCGAGGCGGCGGAGGGCGGCGAAAAGATTGGCGGCGGCTTCGATGAGATCGCCGGAGGGGCTGAGATTGACGCTCGGCGTCCAGGCGCCTTGCGTGTCCGCGCCGAAGCCGAGCCAAGCCTCGCCTGGGCCGGGGGCCTCGGCATTGAGACGGACTGCGGTTGCCGGCGCATAGTGGCGCGTGAGCATGCCGGGGGAGGCGGGTTTGCCCGGCTCGCCCGAGGCGATCTCGACGGGTTGGCCCAAGGTTTCCTCGATGGCGGCGCGGGTGATGCCGCCAAGGCGCAGGATCACAGGTACAGGGCCCGAGGCATCGACGACGGTCGATTCGAGGCCGACCTTGGCGGCGCCGGCATCGAGGATCAGGACATCGAGGCCCGCCAGATCCTCGGCGACGTGACTCGCAAGGGTCGGGCTCACGTGGCCCGAGCGGTTGGCGCTCGGCGCGGCCACCGGAATGGCGGCCGCCTTGAGCACGGCTTGCGCTACCGGGTGGGAGGGCACCCGCATGGCCACGGTCGGCAGCCCGGCCGTGACGAGATCGGCGATGGGTGAGCCTTCCCGTCGCGGCAGCACCAGCGTCAGCGGCCCGGGCCAAAAGGCGCGCGCCAGCCGGATGCCGGGCACCGTCAAGATCGCATGCCGCTCCACGGCCTCGGCATCGGGCAGGTGTACGATCAGCGGATTGAAGCG
>RXJK01000060.1:5749-8454 GCA_003963125.1 Hyphomicrobiales bacterium | reverse complement strand
GAAGATGGCGGCCACGGCCTGAGCGTTGGTCGCGTCGGCAGCGAGGCCGTAAACCGTCTCGGTCGGCATGGCCACGAGGCGGCCGTCGCGCAGGCGCTGTGCGGCGGTCTCGATGGCGTCCGGCGTGGCGGGCAGAATGGACAACGGGGATCTTTCTGGTACCTCAGAACCCGCTGTTTACGGCAGACGGGCGGGACGGGGCAAATGCGCCCTTGCGCGCGCCCGCAACTCTCGGAGAGCGGATCATGGCGCGGCCGCGCGTTTACCTTGCCGGACCGGAGGTCTTCCTGCCCGACGCCATCGCCAAGGGCTGGGAAAAGTGCCAGGTCGCGGCCGAGATGGGGCTCGAGGGCGTGTTTCCGCTCGATGCCGCCTTGGACCTTTCCGGACTTTCCAAGCTGGAGCAGGCGCGCCGCATCAGTGTCGCCAACGAAGGCTTGATGCGGACGTGCGATGCCCTGATCGCCAACCTCACGCCGTTCCGCGGGGTCTCGATGGATGCGGGAACCGCGTTCGAGGTGGGCTTCATGCGGGCGCTGGGCCGGCCGGTGGCGGGCTACGCCAATGTCGTGGAGGACTACGCGACGCGGGCGCGTACGTTCCGTGCCGGCGTCCGGCTTGCCGGCGACAGCGACGGGCCGGATGTCGACGTGGAGGACTTCGGCCTCGGCGAGAACCTGATGATCGAGATCGCCATCATCGAGAGCGGGCTGTCGGTCGCACGCGCGACCGTCGCGCCGGGCCAGGAGATGCGCGATCTCGGGGCCTTCCGCGCCGCGCTTGCGGGCCTGCGCAACGTGCTGGGTGTGGCCTGATCGGTGCCGCGTCAGTGGTCGCCCGGTGTTTGATCGCCTGCTAGAGGGGACAAGAGCTTCGAGAGGATACGGGAATGACGAATACGCAGACGGCTGCACTCATCCAGCGCTACTATGATGCCTTCAACTCGGGTCATTGGGACGGCATGCTGGCGTGCCTCGCCGATGACGTGGTGCACGACGTCAATCAGGGGAGCCGCCGCGAGGGCAAGGCCGCGTTCCAGGACTTCCTTGCGAAGATGGACCGCTGCTACCAGGAAAAGCTCGAGGGCATCGTGGTGCTGACGAATGCGGATGGGTCTCGCGCCGCGGCCGAGTTCAACGTGGTCGGCAAGTATCTCGAGGCGGAAGAAGGGCTGCCGCCAGCGCAGGGGCAGACGTACAGGTTGCCGGCGGGAACATTCTTCGCCGTCAAGAACGGTCTCATCACGCGGGTCACGACCTACTACAACCTGACCGACTGGCTCACCCAGGTGGTGGGCGAGGAATGAGCGTCCGCGTCGCCGTGCTGACGGGGGAGGCGCTGGTGGCAGCGCTTCCGGCGCTCGCGCGGCTCAGGATCGAGGTGTTCCGCGCGTTTCCCTATCTCTACGACGGCACGCTGGAGTACGAGCGGGGGTACCTCGAGACATTTGCGCGCGCAGAGGGTGCCATCATCGTCGCGGCGCAGGATGGGGACGAGATCGTCGGCTGTGCCACGGGCGCGCCGATGGCGCATGTCGATCCCGCGTTTGCGGCGCCGTTTCTGGCGCACGGATACGACGTCTCGAAGATCTTCTACTGCGGCGAGAGCGTGCTGCGGTCGAAGTACCGAGGCCTCGGCATCGGACATCGCTTCTTCGACGAGCGGGAAGCGCAGGCCGTGCGGCTGGGGAACCGGATCTCTACGTTCTGCGCTGTCGCGCGCCCGTCCGACCATCCGCTGGCGCCGAAGGACTACGTTCCGCTCGATGCGTTCTGGACCAAGCGCGGCTATGCCAAGGCCAGCGGCTTCACCACGCGCTTTGGCTGGAAGGACATCGACAGCGAGGGCGAGACGGACAAGCTGATGCAGTTCTGGATGAAAGATCTGTAGCTCATGGAGAACGGCATCGTTCGCATCGCGACGGCGCAGTATCCGCCGGACCAGTTCGCGAGCCTCGCTCAGTATCAGGAGAAGATTGCGCGGTGGGTGGCGCTGGCTGCCAGCGGCGGCGCGGAGCTTCTCGTGTTCCCCGAGTACGCGGCGATGGAATGGTCGGGTGTGCTCGGCGCCCCGACGCTGGCGCGCTCGCTGACCTTCGTGAGCGAGGCGATGGCCGAGATGGACGCGGGCCACAGCGCGCTCGCGCGCGAGCACGGCGTCTACATTCTGGCCGGCAGCGGACCATCGGCGCGCGAGAGCGGACGTTATGTCAATGCGGCGCGACTGTTCTCGCCCTCGGGCGCCATCGGCGTACAGGAAAAGCTGATGCGCACGCCCTTCGAGGCCGACTGGGGCATCAGCGGTGGCGGACCGCTGCGCGTGTTCGAGACCAAGCTCGGCAGGATCGGCGTCGCCATTTGCTACGACAGCGAGTTTCCGCTGCTCGTGCGCGCGCAGGTCGAGGCAGGCGCGCGATTGATCCTCGTCCCGAGTTGCACCGAATTCCGCTCAGGCCATGCCCGCATCCGCACCGGCGCCATGGCACGGGCGCTTGAAAATGCTTGCTGCACGGTCGTCTCGCCGATCATCGGCACGGCGCCGTGGTCACCCTCGATCGATGTCAATGTCGGGGCGGCGGGGCTCTACGTTCCGGCGGATCACGGGCGCAGCGAGACGGGCGTCATCGTGGAAGGCACGCCGGACGTGCCCGGCTGGATCACGGGCGACGTCGATCTTGCGGCCCTCGAAGCGGTGCTCACGGCTGG